>BQJS01000058.1 GCA_021604825.1 Phycisphaerae bacterium
CAAATTTCGCAATTCGTAGGGTGGGCCGTGCCCACCGCCGTTCGCATGTTTAACAGATTGGTGGGCACGGCCCACCCTACTTTTGCAAACCAGCTCTACTTCAGGACGATGGTTTGATCACTGGCTGGATTGACTTCGCCGATGATGGCGGCGGTTGGGGTGTTCTTTTGGTTTAGTGCGTCGATTAGCGCGTCGGCTTTTTCAGCTGCGACGGCGATGAGCAGTCCGCCTGACGTTTGCGCATCGGCTAGTACATTGACCAGCGTTTGGTCGATTCCGTCGGCTGACAACCGATTCGACAGATATTCAAGCGATGCCTTGTGCGCTCTGGTCACGATGCCTTGGGCTGCGAATTCGAGCGTGTCTTGAAGTAGCGGAACATCGTTGGCGCGCAGCATAATCGACACGCCGGAACCGTTGGCCATCTCGAAGGCGTGCCCCAGTAAGCCGAACCCGGTGACATCGGTCGCCGCGTGAACTCCGACTTCGACCATCGCCTCGCACGCCCCGCGATTCAGGCAGGTCATCGCTGCGATGGCTTCGGCCAAGTTTTCCTGCGGAATTTTGTCGCTCTTTGCAGCGCTGGTCAGCACGCCGCTTCCGATCGGTTTGGTCAGCACGAGCATGTCGCCCGGCTTGGCCGTGTTATTGCAGATGATGCGGTCGGGATGAACCGTCCCGGTGACCGCCAACCCGTACTTGATCTCCGCATCGCGAACGCTGTGCCCGCCCAGAAGTGCTGCACCGGCTTCGGCGACCTTGTCTGCCCCGCCCCGAAGGATTTCGCAGAGGATGTCGGAAGGCAGGTCTTTGTCGGGATACCCAACGATGTTCAGCGCCGAAATTGGCGTCGCCCCCATCGCATACACGTCGGAGAGGCTGTTGGCGGCTGCGATTTGCCCGAATGTGAACGGATCGTCCACCAGCGGCGGGAAAAAATCGACCGTCTGAACGAGCGCAGTCTCCCCGTCGAGTTGGTAGACGCCGGCATCCTCAAAGGGATCCAGCCCAGCCAACACCTTGGAATGGGACTGCTTGGGCAAACTTCGCACAACCTGTGCGGTGAGCTCCACGGGGAGCTTACCGGCTCAACCGGCGCAGTTGGCGTAGCTGGTCAATCTGATTTTCTTTGATTCTGTCATGATGGGAGAAGCTTAGCGGGATGCGGTCGGCGTGCAAATTCAGGGCTGCGATAACCTCCCGGGCGGCTGTTTGGTTTGATTGAACACGCGGGGAGTCGTCAAGTCGCATGGATCGGTCTGCCGAAATCAAAAGGAGACGAATTGGACCGATAACTGGGAGCCTGACACGATGTATCTCGAACATTTCAAGCTTCGTGAGATGCCATTCAATCTGACGCCGGGAACGCGATTCCTGCACTTTACCGACGACCATCGCCAGGCGCTGGAACATCTGCTGTTTGGCATTCGACAGCGTAAGGGATTCATTGTCCTGACCGGTGAGGTGGGCGCGGGCAAGACGACGTTGTGCCGGGCGCTGCTTCACGAACTCGGGCCAAAATGCAAGACGGCGCTGATCCTTAACCCGAGGCTCACCGAAATCCAATTGCTACGACTCATCATGATGGAGCTGGGTCACGCCGAGCCCAAGGGTGACAAACTGGCCCTTCGCGAGCAACTCAACGCATACCTGCTCGAACAGGCGAATGCCGGCAACGACGTGGTGCTCATCATCGACGAAGCCCAGTGCCTGTCGCGCGACATGCTTGAAAACATCCGCTTGCTTTCCAACTTGGAAACCGAAAGTCGCAAGCTCGTGCAGATCGTACTCATCGGTCAGCCGGAATTTCGCGAGATGCTTAACGACCATCGCCTGCGGCAATTGAAACAGCGCATCAGCGTGGCGTACCACCTCAAGAAAATGTCACTGAATGACACCAGTGCGTACATACGCCATCGGCTCAAAATCGCCGGCGCCAATGGGACACCTTCATTCGACGGCCAGTCGATCCAATTGATTCAGAAATTCTCCGACGGAATCCCGCGCCAGGTCAACACGGCCTGCGACATGGCCCTTCTCGCCGCATACAGCCGCGAGCAGCCGAACGTCTCCATCGAATCGACCCAAGACGCGATCGGAGAGTTGGAGGGAATCTGTCAATGAGCGTCATTGGTGATGCCCTTGGTCGAGCAGAACGCGACCACCGAACCGATCCAATCCGTGACGCGGCTACGCCATCGCGAAGCGTAACGGTGCCACCATCAGAGGCTGCAGAAACGCAGCTGAAAGGGATCGCCCGTCCGCAACAGTCGATGATCGACGGCGGTCGGTGGTTTTCCTCAATCTTGATGACGCTGTTCGTCGCCGTCATCGGGTTCGCAGGGTACATCACCATTTATCCGGAATGGGTGGATTCACTCTGGAAGTTCCCCAGCACAGCGACGCAGGTGGCGACCACAAATTCGAACGAAGCCACCACGCCACACGAAACCCCGATGGCACCACCAATCGAGCGCATTACCCCCGCGATGTCTCTGGCGGCAACAGCACCGGCATGCCCAACCATTGCCCTTCAAACGCCTGAGCAGTTGATCGCGTCCATTGAGGTACCCAAGCCGTTGCAACCGGCGTTGCCCGTCGCGAGCCCCGATGCGTCAGCCGAAGTACAACCGTCGGCCGTAACGAAACCAAAAATCGAACCAAAGCCACACACCCAACCGGCGCCCAAGGTCGAATCTGCAGCCAAGGCAAATCCAGTCGTCGAGAATCTTGCCAAGCCAACACCCAGGAAAGCGAAGCAGCCTAAGACAAAACAGCCCAAAGCAAAGCAGCGTCAAGGCCGCCGTATACCACGCAAGCAAGCCCGACCGACGCCAACGCGATCAATCACCAAAATCCCCGTCCGAACCACTGATTTGAAAAGTCGATTCAGCGTCGATGGCGTGATGCTGGGTGGGGAACGAAAGACGGCTGTCATCAATGGCGAGATTGTCGGCGTCGATGATGAAGTCGACGGTGCGATCGTTCGAGCAATCACGGGAAGTGGTGTCGCGATCGAAGTCGATGGTCGAATTCGACGCGTTCCAGTCAGTGCAGAACAATCGCCCGAGAATCAAAATGAGTCAGGCGGCGGAGTTGAGTTCAACGACTAGTTGAGCTTGACGACGAAGAGATGCGCTGCTCGATTGGCGATCGCGATGATTCAATCCACCTAGAATCCACGCCCAAACAACAGCGTCAAACCGACGGATTGCAGCAGACTGCCAATGACCGGCCCGAACGTGACAGCACACCCGCCGAGCTGGCAGAGGGACCCACCGCTCAAGACGAGCATCACCCATCTCATTTTTCGATTTGAAGTCATGTCCGCCCCATCGATCCAGCAGCCACTTGGCACGCCGCAGATGTAAACGAGCGACTTACGGACGCGGGCCGGGCGTTGTTGGGAAGATTTCCTGCGTCGCGCAGTTACCCACCTGACCGCCGCCACCACCGATTCCACCGCCACCACCGGTGGTTCCGCCGCCACCGTCGTTGTCGATACCGAAGAACGGAATCGTGCATGACGGATCAAGGCTGTAGTCCGGTATGTCGCCAAACAAAGCGTCGACGTCACGGGCATTGCAGAATGCGAATACGGTTCCGCACGGATTGAATACTCGCGCCAACGTGCTGCATGACGGAATCTGAAATGCCGTCCCAGTCAGGAGCAATGACATTGCTGTCCAAGTGCCTGTCCTGCGAACTCGTGAATCTGCTTTGCTCATCTGACTGTTCTCCATTGCTTGCCGACTGCCAACATGGCGTTCCGAAGGATACGGCAATCGGCTAATTGTATTGGTCATTCATGCTAATGAATAATTGGCCACTCAATGACTACTGCGCGTTCGGGTCCGGGCAATCGACAAAGAGATTTGTCGAGGTGCCGTCCAGTGCATCGGACAACGGATCGGGGCAAGGATCAACGACGCCGCCAAACAATCCGTTCTGGCAATCGAACACGAAGCAGAAATCGATCGTGCGCAAGAGTTCTTCCGAACCAAACGCGATACACGCCGACTGCCTCAAAGCGCCCATCGTCCCAGCCGCCGCAAGACACAATACCCACGCCGTCTTCGTACGTGATGATTTCCGAGTGCGATTCTTACGCATGGGTTACTCCGTTTTTTGATGGCGATATTGCAGCGACGAAAATCAGCAAACCGCAGAAACCACGGGCTGATCTAATTCCAATGCGCCGCTTAGCTTACCTGAGAAGTATAGGTCGTCGTCCGACCCCTCGCAACTACTCGACTTCGTAAGTCACACCGCCATTATCGGTTGGACGGCGTGTCTGGCAACGGTTTTTCAATCGGCAAAACAGGGCAATTCCCAGCTTATTTGAAGATGTTTGCGACCGTTTCCCGGGAGACGGGCTTGATCATCCCGCGTTCGGTGATCAGTGCCGTCACCAGCCGAGCCGGTGTCACGTCAAACGCTGGGCAGTGACACTTAACATTATCCGGTGCCGTTTGCCTTCCAAACCCGTGACGTACCTCTTCGTCCCCCCGCATCTCGATTGGGATGTCCGCACCACTCGCCGTGTTTTGATCGAAGGTGGAACTGGGAGCAGCCACATAGAATGGGATGTCGTGGGCGTTGGCGAGAACAGCCAATCCATACGTACCGATCTTGTTGGCCACGTCGCCGTTGGCTGCGATGCGATCGGCCCCGGTGATGACCAAATCGATTAATCCTTGCTGCATGGCTCTGGCGGCCATGTTGTCGCACAGGACAGTGACGTCGATCCCCGCGCGATCCAACTCCCATGCGGTCAGTCGCGAACCTTGCAGTAGCGGCCGAGTCTCGTCGGCATAAACGCGGAGCTTTCGACCGTTGGCGTGGGCGACGTAGATCGGTGCGAGGGCGGTGCCAAACTCAGCCGTCGCAAGTCCACCGGCATTGCAATGCGTCAGGACGCCAGCCCCCTCAGCGATGAGTGGCGCACCGGATTCGCCGATCTTGTGACACATCGCGGCATCTTCGTCGCGGATCGCCTTCGCTTCGGCAAGCAAGCGTTCCTTCAATCCGTCGGCGTCGAGATCAGTAGACGCTTGCGCAACGCTATTCATCCGCTCGATTGCCCAAAACAAATTGACTGCCGTCGGGCGCGACGACGCCAGATACTCAGACGCTTTGGCCAGTTCATCATTGACCGCCGTTCGGTCTCCTTTGGTGTCGCGAATCGCCAGCACCAAACCCATGGCGGCTGCAATGCCAATCGCCGGCGCACCGCGCACGCTCAGCCGCTTGATGGCATGCCAAACGGTTTCGACATCCCGACACTCAAGCATCTCGAATTTCTCGGGCAGGAGCGTCTGGTCGATCATCTCGACGTAACCGTCAAGCCCGCCGCACCAGCGCAGCGTTTGCAGGGATGTTGCGTTCTCTATCATCGGGACCTCGTTGTATGATGCTGATTGGTTAGCTTGAAGCGGATCGTAATGCAATTCTGCGGTTGGGTCGATCCGATCGCTTTTGACCGACCGCGCAGAAAGAATGCCGGGCGACCACCGTTTGGCAGTCACCCGGCACGGGCGTACTTGAACTTTCGTTGTTGGCCGCATCAATCACGGCCTCTCAACCATTGGCTTCGGCTGAGTAAACCCAGCCACATCCCGATGATTCGTGTGAGCGCCTTTGCGTTTCACTGAATTTGCAGGCGAAAGTTTGGGGGCAGCACGCTCGTCATCATTTGAGACGACCGCCGCAACGGGCTTGTCGCCGCGAAGGGTGAGTGACACTTGCGATGCTGCCGGTGGAGACTCCTGCACCATCACGCGGGCCAGTGCCGTTGTCAGCCATCGCTCGACAGCACGCCGAACCGCTCGGGCACCTTGCTCCGGATCAAACGATTTCTCGACGATCCAGTCAATCACTGCGTCATCCACATGCAAGGTGAGATCACGCTGAATCAGTCCAAAACGCTGTCCGAGTTTTGCGACCTCGGCTTCAACGATCAGCCGGTTGGCCGAACGGTCGAGCGACTTGAACTGAATGATCCGATCGAACCGGTTCAGCAATTCAAAACGAAACGATCGCTCCAGCGCACACTTCGCTGCCGTCCCAAAGGCGTCGCCGGATTTGAAACCAAACGGCGTCGCATTCCCAAGCGCCCCAGCGTTCGAGGTCGCGATGAAAATCAGCGATCGACACGGAACGAACTCACCGTCTCCGTTGATAAACGCCCCTTCGTCGATGAGTTGAAGAAACCGATCGTGAACGGCTTTGTTCGCCTTCTCAAACTCATCGAGCAGTACGACCCCGAACGGATGCCCCAGGATGCGCAAGGTCAACATCCCGCGTCGCGCCGCCGAATCTTCAGCATCCACGCAACCAAACAACCGGTCCGCGTCTCCGCCACCGCTCAGGTCGGCCATGTTGATTCGCACCAAACGATCCGACGACGCAAACAAGTGCTTCGCAACGAGGTGGGCAAGATGCGTTTTTCCGACACCACTTCCACCGACGAGCAGAAACACACCCATCGGCCGCCGCAAGTCGGACAGACCGGCTTTGATGACTCCGATCATCTCGACAATGGCGTCGATCGCTTCTGGCTGCCCGACGATTTCACGCTTGTATTCCTGCCGCAACGCGTCAAGGTCAAGCGGAATGCGCGGATCGACCAGCCCCCTTGGCGTTCGATGGGTCGCACAAAACCGATCGATCACGTGCGACGAATCGATCGCTATATCTTTCGGCGCATCGGCGGCTGTGTTCTCAAGAAGGTCGATGGCCTTTCGCGGCATCAAGTCGCGACCCAGAAATCGATGCGTCAACGCGATCGACTCTTGGTAGGCACTTTCGGCAAACGCTCTGTTGTTGCTCGTTTGTTGATGCTGCGTCCACGATCGCAAGATGCGCTTTGTTCGCTCGCGATCGGGCTCTTCGACTTCAACGGTCACAAGCTGACGCTGCAATGACTCTGTGTCTTCAAGGATGTAGCCGATGCCATCCACCGAACCTTCACCGATCAATGTCGCTTTCTCGCACTCGGCCAGCGACGACAGCGCCGACTCAAGATCGTACCGGTAGACAAGATCGAGATCGCGAATGAAGACGACCGGTGGACGCCACGACTGTTTGATGGCTTCGACAAATGCATCGAAGAGTGGCCCCACCGATTCATTCGTCTTCAGCGCCATTTCGCGTCGTTGAATCGAAACCTGAATCACGCGACGTTTGTAGAGTCGCTTGATTCGCGGGTCCGATTGCGAGCGTCGAATCAGTTCGTAGACGATCGCGGTTTTACCGACTCCCGAAGGTCCCGTGATGACCGGTGCCCGGCCACACGCGATGACCGACGATAACCGGTTGACATCGTCGTCAACTTCAAATGCAGGTTGGAGTCGTTTGCGCTTCAGGTTGGCGGTCAGATCCCGTTCGACCCACAACTCGATGGTCTTGTTGTTGTTCATGGTATTATCTCTATCTTTCAGTTGCGGTCGCCCGTATCGGGTTTCACACGATGCGCGCACCACTACTATGCTCATCCTGCCGCTTGGCAGGTATCAGTTAAACGTGTCCACAAAAAAAGCCCGAGGACGCCGTTTCGGACATCCTCGGGCTTGTGATAAGCCTATGGAATGAACCTAATCCGGAGGTCTCATGGTTGTGGACAATCCCAGTGCGCCACTGGCACCATTTCTCGTGGCGCCGATGCTCGAAGCATTCATACCAAACGGTATCAATCCCTCGGATCTGTACGCGATGCGGCAATTGCCACGAACTGCGTGTGACGGGATGACCAAAGATGTTTTGAGGCTCTGACGGAGCAAGTGCCGCCCTTTCCAAGTACTTTGTACAAAAAGAAGCTACCAACTGGCGCGGAAGTATACCGGCATCGAAACGGAGTTCAAGTCATTTCATAAGTATTATTCGTACTTAGAGTCAGTGATGACGCGTCAATCGATCCGGTTAATTCTCAGGCGTAGGATGAACCGGTGGTTCACGATTGGCCAGCGCCTCGATGCGCTGGTATTGCTCATTGGATAGCAGGAAAATGGGAGTGACGTCATTCGAGACTTCATCGGTCGGGCTGCTCGCGTCCTTCTTGGTCAATGCGAATTCGACTTTCATCGCGCGGGTCCCGAGGTCTTCGGATGATTTGTGCAAATCGACATGGAATCGCGGCGCATCGGATCCATCGTAGATGGGCAGTTCTTCAAGCGCTGAAATGTCACCGTCTGCGATTCGGTCGACGATTTTTGCATCGTCGCCGAGGGTGAGGGATACGTACTTCTCTTGTCTCTCGCACCACTGTTCCGTTGTCTCGCAAAAGACACGATCCACAATCAGAGAAAGCGACACGATCGGAGTTAAGACCAGAAAGACAATAGCTTCGCACGCCCATAGCACCCAAAGCATAGTGCCCTTCGGTGTCATGCTCCGAAACGAAAACCATCCATCTTCGTTGACGGCTTTGGCAAACTCCCAAACATAATCGGGGCTACCGAAGATTCTCAGCAAGCTGACGTCCGCTGCCTCCTCAGCGCGTTGAAGCAGAATATACGCAAACGACGCCCACGCTGAGTACAGGGCGATCAATCCACACGCAACCCCAGCGATCTTCACGAATCCGGCGCTGCGACATTTCGAAATCAGCGCCCCCGCAGAAACGGTCACGCCCACCAAGCCACCCACCGCAAACGCAAGCACGGTGGAGACGATCGGCCCCACAACCGGCACGTAAACATTGGCATAGGAGTACCCAATCCCCGCGGCTACCGACACGATCACACCCATCAGCGGAACCACGATCATCCCTGTTCCCAATCGCCCGGAGTGTTCATAAATTTCAAGTTGGGCCATCACACGATCTCCCAAAGTGAAGCGATTCTGAAGTCTTGGTACTCGCAGTGCAGCATTGAGTTGAGTTCGCCGATGGGTTGACATTGACCGGCGTAAATACTTGCTTTGTCGATTCGAATGATGCGACTTGTACTTTCCTGCCTAATCCAAACCTGACCGTCCAGCGAGCCCGGAATTGGCAGACCGGAATTGGCCAGTCAACCCAATGTGCCGTCATTATACCGCTCGCGCTAAATCTCCACCAAGGAAAACACGATTCACCCGAATCTTTGGAAATCGACTTTTCGGAAACTGATTGTGTCGGTATCCTCTCGAATCGTGTCAATTTCAAGGTTTCATGGATGCACGCCGTCGCCTCTGACGGACTGTCAAGTAACCAGTTTTTCTGACTTACTCTTGATCGAGGTTTTCAATCATGAACAAATACATCACTGAATTTGTCGGAACGTTTTTTCTCGTGTTTGCGGTCGGGATGGCCAGCCTTAGCGGCTCGTCGCTGACGCCTGTGATCATCGGGTCGATGCTGATGGTGATGGTGTACATGGGCGGGCACATCAGCGGTGCGCACTACAACCCTGCCGTCACGTTGGGGGTTTTTCTTCGAGGCAAGGCCGAGGCCAAGGACGTGGTTCCTTACATCATCGCGCAAATCGCCGGAGCACTGGCCGCATCCGCGATCGTGTATTGGTTGTTGGGTAAGCCGTTTGGTCCAGCCCCCGGTGAAGGCGTCGGTACGTGGCAGGCCCTTGGTGCCGAAATGCTGCTGACCTTTGCACTAACGCTCGTCATCCTAAATGTCGCGACGACCAAAAAGACCGAGGGCAATTCATACTACGGTCTGGCGATCGGTTTCACCGTCACTGCCGGCGCGGCGACGGTTGGCGGCATCTCCGGTGGTGCGTTCAACCCAGCCGTCGGAACGGGCCCGCTATTGATGGGCGCAATCGTTGGTGACGGTTCGCTCTCAAACCTCTGGATGTATTGGGTGGGACCCATCGTCGGTGCGCTTGCAGCCGTTTTGGTCTTCAAGCTTCAATGCCCAGATGAGTAGTCAATGTTCTGGCGCATAGATCATTGGCCCGCAGTGTAGACGATTGGCGTCAGCGGACCACCAGCAAGTTCGCCCGGTGCTTGCCCCGGAAACCAGCGGGCTAGGTCGGCTGGTCGATGCGGATTGTCGGGTTCCAAGAGACGCGTGCCATCCGCAAAGTAGATGACCGTCATTACTTCGCGTACCGTCGCCGTTTCGTTGGGCGGTGCGCGGTGTATCGTCCACCCGGAATGAAACGTTGCGTCACCGGCTTTCATTGCGGCAAACTCGATCGGAAACTTTCGCTCGTTGACGATGCCATCAAACCCCTGGTCCGATTCTTCGGAGATCGCGGCGTTTAGGAGCAACCCATCGGCGTGCGAACCTGACGCAAACGTGAGCACGCCCATTTCCACAGGTACGTCGACGAGGGGCATCCACATCGTGATGCAATTGTCGGTGTCAAGGGGCCAATAGTATTGATCCTGGTGCCATGCTGTGGCACTTCCACCGGGCTCCTTGAAAAGCGCCTGATCGTGATAAAGACGAACGGATGACACCCCCATCAACTCGGCGGCGATGCGGCCGAAACGCTTGGCCATCACGAATTGCCGAACCGTCTCGTCCTCTTCCCAGAGATTCGCCACTTGGAGGAATGACTTGTGGTATGCGTCGCGTTCTTCGAGAGGGGCGGCATCGGCGCTTTTGCGCTGTACGAATGCGGCGATCGCGGGTCGATGGTCAGCCAACACCGATTCGTCGGCCACCTCGCGGAGCAGCACATGTCCACACTGTCGGTAGCTTTCGATCGAGTCGCCGGTCAGTTCGTAAGGACGCTCAAGTGTATCCGCAGACATGATTTGCAATTCCTCGATTGCCTGACTTGGGTCCCATCGAATCCGCACGACGCCGAGCCCGTCAAGCACGACTTCTATAGCCTTTAGTTGTACGCAAGGCGTCTGAATTGTCGAATTCTGTGGATTCTTGGGGATCGTGGCAATACTCAGGCCAGTTGTGCGTTAGAGTACGGGTGGGAACTGATGATCGGCTCACGTCGCCGGTGCGCGCAAGCCGACCAGTATACAATGATGCCTAGGCAACCTTTTTCAATTCAAAGTAGGCGCTCGAGCGGATTCACACTGGTTGAATTGCTGGTGGTGGTTTCGATCCTGGCGCTTTTGATTGCGATCCTGTTGCCCACGCTTCGAGGGGCACGGCGGGTGTCCAAGCGCGCGGTTTGCGGTGGGCATTTGCGCAGCATTGGTCATGGCATGCGCATGTACCTTAACGACTCCAACGACTACCTCCCCGTCGTCGCTGACTTTCCCTCGATCAGCCTTGCCGAAGACGATCCACCCAAACCCGGTATCGCCACGGTGCTTCGTCCGTACATTCGTAAGGACGACAAGAAAGTCGACTTGGAGAAGGAATTGGAAGCAGATGGGGAGAAAGTATTCAAGTGCCCTGCCGACATCCCCGGGAAATTCGAGCGCACCGGTGACAATGCCGGCAAGAGTTATTTTCAGACGGAAAACTCGAGCTATAAGTTTCATGTCACTCTTCCGCTGGTCCTGCACGTTCCCGGCGAGCCGTTCGATCTCAACGTTCCGGTCAAGCTTCAGGACATCGTGCGCAGTGAGCGGGCCAAGCAGATATTCGGTGGCAAACCGGCTGAAGAGGAAATCTGGTTGCTTGCGGACTATTGGACATTTCACGGAAAAGCCGGAAAGCCCGGCTCGACGAATTACTTATACGTTGACGGTCACGTCGCGGATTTAGAAAGATAACGGAGGACGCTGAACATGAGTTCAAAGCAAGGCGAACCCAACAATCGAGGGATCATCATCGGAGTGGCTTGCGTGGCGCTGCTGGCTGCGGGCGGAGTCTTCGCCGCACGAACAGGACTCTTCGGCGGCACTTCCGACGAGTTGGCGAGCGGGAACACCGACAAAGTGCTCGACGCACTGACCTCAATCGACAAGGAGCAACTCGCGTCTGCAGACAACCGCGACGCGCGGGCCCAGGCGCTCGACACACTCAAGAACTCATCGATCGAATCGGTGTTTGAGCGCATGCGATCGGACGATCTGACCGATGACCAGCGTCAGAAGCTGCGCGAAAACATGGGGCAATTGATGCGCGAGGACATGGAGCGCAAGGTCGAGGAATACGCCTCCGCCCCAGAGGATCAGAAGGAAGAAATCATGGATCGGCACATCGATGAGATGATCGCCTTCCGTGACAAGATGCGCGAATATCGTGAAAAGCACAAAGACGATCCCGAGATGGACAAGGAGCGCGAAGAACGCCGCGGTCGTCGGGGGCCACAATCCACGCAACAACGCAAAGAACGCATGGAAGGCAGGAATCCCGAGAAGATGGCTCAGATGATGCGGTACTTTCCGAAAATGATGGCCCGCGCGAAAGAACGCGGCGTCGAAATGGGTTGGGGACGCGGCGGACGCGGTGGCGGTCGGGGTGGCGACAAGGGCAAGTAGATTCGCTTCATCAATGATCAGAATTGAAATGGGCGCGACGGTTTGAGTAACCGGTCGCGCCCATTACTATTTTGACTCGGTGCGCGGGCTACGCGACCGGGTAGTTCCGATCCAGCACTTTGTTCCACGCTGCAACATTCTTGCTTTGCGCTTCCAAAAGTGCGCCGGCATCACCTTCAACTTCGACGGTGGTCATGCTGTCGCCTTGGGCAATCGAATCGACCACGTCTTGTCCCTTCGTGACTTTGCCAAAGACGGTGTGTTTGCCGTCGAGGTGTGGCGTGGGCAGATGGGTGATGAAAAACTGGCTGCCGTTTGTCGTTGGACCGCGGTTGGCCATCGACAGCACGCCGGGTGAATCGTGGCGGCGCGACGGCGTGAATTCATCTTCGAATTCGTATCCCGGACCACCGGTCCCGTTGCCCTTGGGGTCGCCGGTTTGAATCATGAAGTTGTCGATGACGCGATGGAACTTGACGCCGTCGTAGTATCCGCGTTGTGCGAGGTTGACGAAATTGGAAACCGTGATCGGCGCATCGTCGTCAAAGAACTCCACGTTGATGTCGCCTTTGTTGGTTTTGATGGTAGCGCTAAGTGCCATTTTGAATCCCCTTCTTGGGCTGGTGCGACTTTGATCTCATTTATGTTTTAGACAACGTGAATATACGGGCTAACTTTCGCTTGGCAACGGCGCGTAGACATCGAATCGGGTTGTCTTGCCAGGAAAGCAGATCATTGGGTCTGGAGCCAGTTCGGGAGCGTGTTTCATACGCTTCACCACCACGCGTTTCTTCGCCACCATTCGGGCCAATGACAACAGGTCAGCCGCATCATCATCGTCACCGACAATCGACCTCAAGACCCGCATTTCCTTTTTGACGAGCGCCGATTTGGTGCGGTGCGGGAACATCGGGTCCAAGTAGACCACATCAGGTTGATCTGCTGCACTGATACTGCTGAGCACCTCAATCGCTTCGGCGTGAATCACATTGAGGCGTTCGCGTAACATTGATTCCAATGCCGGATCTTCCACACGGGCTCGCTGCAAACCGTCTTCGATCAACGCAAACAGAACGGGCGAGCGCTCGACGGCGGTCACTTTGCAACCTTGGTATGCCAACAAAAACGCGTCGTGGCACAATCCCGCGGTGACGTCGAGGATGGTTGGCCGGTCGAGTTGGAATTTGAATCCGACGGCTTTAAACATTTGCCCGAAGCGGTTAACCGTGCGACTGAAACCCAGCGAGCCACCGACGAAGTCAACGAAGACCGGTCCCGGCGCATTCTTGCCACAGCTGCGCAGTTCCAACCGTGCGTCGGTGACGGCGAGTACTACGTCATCGCGGTCGTCAATGTCCGTTACGATTTTGGTTTGAAGCAATCCCGCAAGCGCCTGGGCGAGCGCAACTCGATTGGGCAGATGGCTTTCGCAATAGAGGTCAGGAGCGGGCATCTATTTCAGATCGAGCGCCGTAATCGTCTGCCGATCGCGCAAATAGAGCATGGTCCCCGAAAGCGTGGGGGCAGACCATGCGAGGCGTTCGAGCGGTTGGCATTGGGATATCACCTTCATGCCCTTGGCGTCGGCGCGGACCAACGCAAGCTTGCCGTCTTCGTCCAGAAGAATGATCTTGCCGTCTGCAAGAAGCAACGTTGCTTTTGAAAAACCGCGCTCACGCCAGGCCAACTCACCTGTTTTTGCATTGATGCAGGCAACGAACGCTGGACCAAAATCACCGCTGGACGCATACAGGTAGTCACCGATGCGCACGGCGTTGGCGTGATGGATGCGCACCTTGCGACTATACCATAGCTCCTTCGGTTTGGTCTCGGTGCCTTCCTTGACGAGTTGAATCACGCGACTCCCCGAATCATAGGCAGCCGACGTGTAAATCAAATCGTCCCCGGTCCAAAGCGGCGTGGCTAAATTCGCACCGTACTGCGTTTCGTGTGGATGACGCCAAAGCAGGTCACCCGTTTTCGGATTCATTCCGATCACCTCAGCGGCCATGAATGCAACCAACTCAGTTTGGCCGGCATTCTTGATCAAGATCGGCGAGGAATGGGTGATGCCGAAATCGTGTTTCTTCCAAGCGACGCTTCCGTCCGATTGATTGAACGCGACCAAACATTGCCCTTCACCGCCAACCGGCAGGATGATCGTGTTTTCAATTGCAATCGGGCTTGAAGAATAACCGCGCCCGGGAACTTCGGATTTGTACTCTTCCGGAAGATTGTGCGACCACTGAACCTTGCCGTCGGCTTTGTTGAAGCAGGTCAAAACCATGTTGGTCCCGACGCTGAAGACACGATCGCCCGCGATCAACGGTGTGGAGCTTGGCCCCGGTCCGAACTGAGCCATCAACTCGGTGAACGGTGATGCCGTCTTGTGTTCCCAGATGGTCTCGCCGGTTTTGGCGTTGAGGCAAATGGTGAACTCGTCATTTTCGACGCGATACATGGTGTAGAGGCGATCGTTTTCGACGAGGATGGTGGCGTAACCGTCTCCGAGTTTGCGCGACCATTTTTGTGGCGGGCCGTCTTTGGGCCACTGGTCGGCTAACTTCGCCGAGTCTTTGACCATGAAATTGCGCTGCGTCCCGCCCCACTGCGCCCAGGGCTGACTGGCGACGGATGTACTGACGAAAACCGCGAAGACAAATGATGCGGCGAGGATTTGACTGCTTCGGATACTTCCGACGTTTGGAAGGCGATACATGTTCGGCTCCATTTTGGATTGGATCTGCTAGAGATCGATCGTTGTAGCAACCTACGGCGCGGGCCGTCGGGATTCCAGACAGTACAGAATGCCGTCGTCCGTGCCAATGACGATGCGGTCGTGCGCGACTGCCGGCGACGCAGTAATACTCTCGCCGGCTTCAAAGCGCCATGCTTCTTTGCCGGTCGTTGCGTCAATACCAAACAGTATCCCGCGCTGCGTTCCAACGATGGCGACGTTGCCAGCCAGCACCGCCGATCCTTCTACGCGTCCCTTGGCGTCAAACGACCATACCGATTTGCCGGTCTCCTTGTTGAGTCCGTGAACGGTCTTGTCGCGTCCACCGATGATCAACAATTTTTCAGTCAAGGCGGCTGACGCGACGAATGGAAACTGGCGATCGGGATTCTCAAAACGCCAGATCACTTCCGACTTATGCCAATCGACACCGATGACTTCGTTGCCATAGGTGCCAATAAACGCACGGGGCCCATGAACAGCAGCCGACGACCCGGACACGGAACCCAGCGAAATTGCTGAACGTTCGGTCCCTTTGGCAAGATCGACCACGTGCATTTTCGAATCGCAGCCAGCTACCAACACCCGATCTTTAACGATCGCCGGCGTGCCGTGAATCTTGTCGTCGGTCTGAAATTTCCATTTCAACTTGCCGGTCGATTTTTCGAGACAATACAGGTTGCAGTCGTACGATCCGAAAACCAATCGATCGCCTGCGAGATTAACACCCGAGACAATTGACCCGTCAGTCTTGAATGTCCAGCGCGCCGAGCCGTCTTTGACATTGAGGGCTCGAAGGTTGCCGGCTTCGTCGCCGAAGTAGACCACCCCTTCATGCACAGTGGGTGATGATGTGATCGGCACTGAATCACCGATGTCGATCTTCCAGCGGAGCTTTCCTGTGGCAAAATCGAGGGCGAGGAACGTTCCCATATCATCGCCAACAAATACGGACTTTTCCGCGATCGCAGCCGCTGACGTGAACGCGGCGTCCTGGACCGAGTAACTCCATTTGACCGTTGGCTTGTTGGGAAACTTTGAATTTGAAACACCGGTTTGGAGCGAGTCGCCACGGAACATTGGCCAATCGCGCTTCGAGTCGTCGCCCGCGCGCACGCTTGCAACGGTAGCGAAGACGACAACGAATGTACAAGCGCGAGCGATCCTTTTCATTGGGTTCGATTCAACTGCTTATGACGGTTTGAAGCGCAGCACCATCGCGGTACCGATCGCCGCGACCACGATGCCGATGAAAAACATCGGGCTGACCGGTTTCGTGGGTTTGTGCCACATCATCGCGACGATCGTGCTCATGATTGGTGCGCCGGCGAAGACCATCGGCGGAACGACGGCTGGCTTGCCTCCGTACTTGAAGGCGAACACGATGCCCAACGCGCCGACCGCACCGAGAATACCTGCGATGAATGAAAACTTGATGCCTTCGGGCTTAAACGACCACGGTTCGAGCTTGGCGGCTAACATCCCGATCAACACAGCGCCAGCCACCACGAAATATGCGATCCCCACAAAGAGAAACGCCCGCAATGGACCTTTGTCAGCCGCATCTTTTCCGATGCTGATTTGGCCATGATGGATGGTCGGGACGTATGCCCCCCAGGTCAGAACGGTTAGCAACACAAAAAACATCCAAGGTTTCATTCGATGCTCCAAATGATAATCGTGATGCCGGTTGAGTCCGGCGTGATTTCTAAGAACCCCTACGCGTCGGCTGGATGCGCTTCCAAGAGCCCGCGAACATGTGGCGGGATATCGATCGAACCGAACTTGCCTTCGCTTACTTCGCAACAAACCGTTTTCATCTCGCCGTGGGCTACGTTGCGATCGTTGCTTTTGAAATCGTATCGCATAGTCAACGAACGTTTGCCGATTTTGGTGACGCTGATCTTGATCGTCAGTTCCTCTTCGAACTGCACCGGTGCTACGTACGAACATTTGACCGCGACCCTCGGCCAACTGATTGTCTTATCACCATCCGTGACGTGGACGCCGTGTCCCATGCTTCGCCAGAACGCGTGCTCCGCTTCTTCCATGATGCGGAAATAATTGGAGAAGTGCATCACGCCGGCCATGTCTGTTTCGGCGAACTGCACGGTGCGTTTGTGGGTATATGCCATTGGATCGCGTTGAACCTAGTTCCTACGAGTGCGTTACTTTCGACGCGGGAAGAACCGCTCGACGGTTTCGGCGCTGGGCGGTTTCGTCGCCAATGACACCAGAATCAAAGCCGCCGTCGAAGCCCCGACGATCGTCGCCACCGGCATCATGCCGTAGAATAAGAACTGCCCGCCACTACCGTATCCCGATTTCGCAAACAAGCCCCACCAAACGGCAGCGGCTGTCAGCACGCACGCATACGCTCCCGCCCGCGTCGCACGCTTCCAGTAGACAGCCGCAAACACCAACGGGAACAAACTCGCGAAGCCGCTAAAGCACCACACGCCCAGCGTGAACACGCTACCGGGACGAAGCTGCGCCAAACTGTATGTCACCGCGACGATCAAAACCACAAACACACGACCACACAGCACTTTCTGCTGATCAGTCAGCCGATCTCGACCAGCGTAGTGTGCGACAATATCGTTCGTAAACATGCTGCCGATGCACAGGAACTGTGAATCGAGCGACGACATGATCGCCGCCAAAATGCCAGCCGTCAGCAGCCCGCCGAGCCCGTCGCTGGTCATCGTAGCCACCATCTTGACCAGCACCGCATTGGGATTGCTGAACCCATGCGGTATCACCGGTTTGCCGTCGATCATCGCCGAGGTCGCCCACGCACCCAGCAACACACACGGGACCCATACGATCATGATTAATAAGGGATGGGCGATGACTGAAAGCTTAAACGACTTGGCGCTCTTGGCCGTCAGCCAATGTTGGAACAAGTGAGGGAACATCCCGACGCTGAGCGGAATAAACAAGTATGAGAGAAAGTGAAGCGGGCTGATTCCCTTGGGTTTATGCGGCTGTTTTGGTTTCGCTCCCCGTTTATCTTCGGGCTTTCCTTCCCAAGCGGTCATCCGTTTTTCAAAAACTCTTTGGTCACCGTGATAACGGGTGAGAGGGTCGTCCTCATGAACGGTGCGGCGCATGACGTGCGGGTTGTCCTTAAGGACCATGTCGGTCGCCGCCTTCGCGCCACCGAGTTTGTCGGAGATCACCGAAAAGGTCACGATACCCAGGATGATAAACACAATCGTCTGAAACGCGTTGGCCCACGCTGTACCCCGCACACCGCCGAAAAACACATAGATCAAGACGACCAAGCAAATCCCCGCCGACCCCAACCAAAACGGAATCGCACCGGCCGGTATCGCTCCCGGTCCTACACCATGACCCGCAAAGACATTTGGAAATGCTCCGCCTGTCGTTCGTTCGATGGTTACGCCGGCGGCCATCACCCCGATAAGCAGATAGGGAATAATCAGCCCAACGAGAATCGGAAACAGCACAACGCCGAGTTTGTCCGATTCAAAACGATCGCGGAAGAACTGAATTTGCGTTGTGTATCCGAATCGTTTGCCAAACGACCAAAGTTTGATGCCGACCAGAAAGAAGCACGCGGAGTGAATGATGCCGGACCAGGAGGCCATCATCCCGTACACGCCTATACCTTCCCTGAACGACTCGCCTGTAGAACCCACGAGCGCAAACGCGGTCATCGTGGTGCCAAACAATGACATTAGCAGGAGGAACGGACCAATACCGCGCGACGCCAGGAAGTAATCCGCCGCCGTTCCTTTGAACATGCGACTTGTGAAGACACCGAGACAGAGCAGCAGCGCGAGATAGACGCATATGATGATGAACTGCGTCATGAGGCAGCTCCATCATTGTTGGCAGAGGATGCATCTTCGTCGTCAAGATCGTGTGGCCAACAATACTTCACGGCCATTCCCCACAGGATAGCAGCCGCCAATGACACAAAGGCGTGATAGGCCAACCCGATCGGAACCACGCCACCGATCAGCGGCTTTTCCGTGTCCCACCACCAGAAATCCTGATGCATAATCGCCAGTAACAGGATTAAGAAGTAAACGAATATTCTCATGTCAGTGCGGTCTTTTCGCTGGAGATATTATTGAAGGGCAAATCGACGTACTTGCCGAGTGCGTCGAAGATTTCGTTGACCTCGTCATTGAACACATCGCCGATCAGCAAGCGAATCAAATGATCTTTGTACTGCGGGTGGGCTTTGGCAAACTCACCAAAGCTGAACTCGCGGTCGTAGAACGTATACACCAAATTCTTAAGCGACTGCATGCCAGCGACGAATTCGTTGGCGAATGAACCAAGTCGCCCGCCCGACACGTCGCCGTCAGCCAGCGCTGCGTGAATCGCGTCGGCTGCGTATTCGCCGCTCTTGAGTGCCAGCATCACGCCTGAAGAATACACCGGATCGAGAAAACCGAAAGCATCGCCAATCAAAACCCAGCCGTCACCGGCGATGCTGGACGACATTTGTGAGAAATCACTGGTGACGTAGGTCTTGCCCGTTTGCGTGGCTGGTTCGAGGCGACGAGCGATACCTGGCGTACGGGCGATTTCTTCGAGCATGGTTTCCTGCGGATCATCGCCCCGGCCCGTGAACAAATATGCCGGCGGTGCGACGACACCGACGCTGGCCATATCGTTGGGCAGCGGGATGTACCAGAACCAACCCTCGCGATCGGGCATGTGGATGATAATGGTTGCGCCGGCATTTTCACCTTCGTCTCGCTGTGCCCCCTTAAAGTAACTGTAGATCGCGCCGTTCTTGAGCTTGGGGTCGCCGCTGCGAATGCCGAGTTGCCGCGAGAGGATTGCCGATTCACCGGTGGCATCCACGATCACCGGCGCGAACAGTTCTTTCAGTTCGCCGTCGATGGTGACTGACACCCCCACCGCTCGCTCGCCGTCAAACAGAACGCGATTGACCTTCACGCCTTCGATCGCTTCAGCCCCGTGCTCGCGAGCGTTGTCCAGCATCATCTGATCAAACTCGCCGCGCGGCACCTGCCACGTCGTCGAACTGGGATGATTGCGCCATCGCGGGAAATAAAACGGTTGCGAATCGGCACCGGTCGCGTTGACAAACTGCACGCTCTGTTTGCGCGGAAAGTCGGTGGCTTCGAGTTTTTTCAGCATGCCCAGCCGCTCGAACGTGGCATACGTGTGCGGCATCAGCGATTCACCGATGTGGTGGCGTGGGAAGCGAGATTTTTCCAAGACGAGAACGCGGCGCTTGTGTTGGGCGAGAATTGTCGCGCACGTCGCACCAGCCGGTCCACCACCGATCACTATGCAGTCGTAATTCGCTTCTTGCATGTTACTCATGTTTTGTTGCGTTCGCCTAAATCGCCGGACGAGCGTCGAATGTGATTGAAAACGGAACTAGGAATCGATTCGATTGTCGCGCACCACTTCGAGCAACTCGATCGCCGGTTCGTCATTGCAGTGGATAATGCCCACGCGGCCATACACGTCACTGTCGTGCTTGCGTCCAAAGTGCGAAGCCATCGGAGAATCACCGTCAAATTTGAGGTACCAGCGGGGCTCGATGCGGCGCAGCACATCGTGTCCGACCAAAATGCTGCCCAGCGGTGTTTCGCCGGCTTCGATTTCCTTGCGAACCTCGTCGCGCACCATGCCCAGGTTCATCCGCATGATACCGAACTCGACGACGAACTCGGGATCTGAGGGCAGCGTCAGCAGGACGTTGCGGCTATACAAGTCGCCGTCACTGCGATTGTGCAACACGTGCAATTCAACATCCTGACCGTGATACGCGCTGAGCTTTTCGGTCATGTGTTCGTTGTGAACGAGCAGCTGTTGATAGGTGCCGGGCATCTTGTCGGGCTTGACTGGTTCGCACCCCTCGACGGAAATGCGGTCTTCGTAGAACCAGTGGCACAGCGACTCAAGCGCGTCTTCAGCCGTCTTGCACTCGACCAATCGGAGTTTTTCAGTTTCCATCGGGCAGTTCGCTCCGGTACGCGGGTTCAAAAAAGTACGGGAGTAGCGCATCGATGCGCAATAGTCCCTGCGGCGTCAATTGAATTTGATCACCATCGATTTCGGCGAATTTGGATTTCTTCATTGCATCATATACGTCAGCGTAAACTGTTGCGATTTCGACGTTGAATTTATCACGAAAGTAGCCCGCGTTCACTTTACCCAGCTTATGCTGCAGAACCAATTCGCGGATCATTCGCTGCTGGTCGGTGGCTGGCAACGCCCGGGCGACAGGCAATTGCTCGTTGGCGATGGCATCCAAGTAGTCAGCCCACCCACCTTCGTTCTGAAAATGGATACCGTTGGCGTATGAAAAGGATGCGACGCCCGTCCCGATCATGTCCGCACCGCGCCACAGGCTGTCGCGATAGTAGAATCCGTTGCCTTCATTGTTGCTCTTGACCACGGTGTAGGCGCTGGAGACTTCGTAGCCCGATTTGCAAAATTCATCGAACGCTTGCTGAACCCATTTTCGCTTGGTTGGCCAATCTGCGATGGGCACCGCGCCGTTTGATTCGCGGGCTTCGCGGGCGAGCGTCGAATTCTGCGGGACTTCCATTTGATACACGGTGAGGTTGTCGGGTTTGAGGGCCAGCGTCTTGGCCACCGTGTCTTCCCATTTCGCGTCGGTATCGCCAGCCATCCCCGCGATAAGGTCGACGTTGATCTGATCGAACCCAACCTCGCGGGCCCATTCATAAGCCCGCAAGACCTCCGGCGAACGGTGGGCCCGACCGTTGATCTCGAGTACGTCATCATCGAAATGTTCGATGCCCAAACTCAAACGGGTGACGCCGATTTCCTTGATCGCCTCAAGCTTGCTTTTTTTAAGCGTGCCCGGTTCGCATTCAAACGTGACTTCGCTGGCTTTCTCCCACCGCCAATGCCTGTTGATCCGATCGACCAAGCCACGCAACTGGTCGCCACTTAAATAAGACGGCGTCCCTCCGCCAAAATAAACAAACTCGAAATCACGATCCTGCAAGTAAGGCTGGCGGGAATAGAGTTCGATTTCGCGGGTCAGCGCTTCGAGGTATTGTTCGATTTCGCCGGAATTGCGATCCGTATAGACCCTGAAGTAACAGAAGTGGCAACGCTTCCGGCAGAAAGGAATGTGGATGTAAAGGCCCAAAGGCGTCGAATCGGGACCGGGTTTTTGCCCGAGCCCATCGATGACGGCTTGCTTGTGTTCCGGGCCCCACGCAGAGAATGGCGGATAGTTGGCGACAAAATAACTGCCAACCTCGGTGTTGGCGTTTTCCTGAATGACGTCAAGCTGCACCATGACCAACGTTCCCATTTGGGAGGCATTTTCTTATCTATCTACGCGCACGCCTAGGCGGGCATTATAGCACACTGCACGCAGTATGACCTGTAAGAAGCTGTCTTGCCAACTGCCCGAGGGTTTGACGATGGGATCGACGCGACGAAACGGAATCGAATCCTGCCTGTGAGGAAACTTCATCGCCGATGGGTTCGACAAATCAGCCGTCCCAAGTCAAAATCCCCACCTGCCGACGGCGCAAACGACGCAGAATCATCGAGAACGATTCGTCCCTTGAAACAAACCTGTGACAGTGGCTACTCGAATCAAAAAGAAAACGCCCAAGCGATCGATTAATGCAGGCGGTCAACCTGCTTCGAATGGTGATGATTCGCTGCATTGGCTGTCTGTGCTGGGGGCGCGACGACATAACCTCAAGAACGTCAACGCTCATTTTCCGCTTGGGCGATTCGTTTGCGTGACCGGCGTCTCGGGAAGCGGCAAGAGCTCGCTGGTCAATGACATTCTCTATCGGCGGTTGGCGCTGGAACTGAACGGCGCTGAAAAACTTGTGCCCGGGGCGCACGACGACATTGTCGGCATCGACCATCTCGACAAAGTCATCGACATCGACCAAGCCCCCATCGGTCGCACCCCGCGCTCGAATCCATCGACGTACATCAAGGTCTTCGACGAAATCCGTCGGCTCTTCGCGCAGACGCCCGACGCCAAAGTACGCGGTTACAAACCGGGGCGCTTCAGCTTCAACGTTCACACGGGTGAGAAAGGCGGCGGGCGGTGCGACGGCTGCGATGGCAACGGCGCGAACAAGATGGAGATGGATTTTCTCGCCGACGTTTGGGTGACGTGTCCGATTTGCAACGGGCATCGGTTCAACCGCGAAACGCTGCAAATTCGTTTCAAGGGCAAGAACATCGCCGACGTTTTGGAAATGGACGTGCAGGACGCGCTCAACCATTTTGAAAATGTCCCCAAGATCGCCAACATGCTGCGGACATTGCACGATGTCGGGCTCGACTACGTCAAACTTGGGCAATCGTCCACGACGCTTTCGGGTGGTGAAGCCCAACGCATCAAACTTGCCCGCGAATTGGTCAAGAGATCCACGGGCCAAACGCTTTACCTGCTGGATGAACCGACTACGGGCCTGCACTTTGCCGACATCCGCCGGCTCCTCGAAGTGCTGCATGGGTTCGTCGATGCGGGCAACACGGTTGTTGTGGTCGAGCACAACGTTGACGTCATCAAAACTGCCGACTGGATCATCGACCTCGGTC
>BQJS01000059.1 GCA_021604825.1 Phycisphaerae bacterium
GCCACGACTGCCGTTGAAGGCGCCTCGCGACCGATGGCGTCCTCTATACCCAGGCCGACAGACCGAAACCCGTTGCTGTCGGCTTCGTAATAAAGCGGCGCGGTGTACGTCGTTTCCACGGCAAACGCCCGCGCATCGGCGGAATCCAGCAATTCAGGGATGCGACTCATGCTGCTTGATCCAAACCAACGCACGTCACCCAGGATCGAGTTAACGTCGGCTTGCTCCATGAGCGGCACGCCCTCATCCTGCGAAAGCAAGACGACCGCCACCGACTCCGTGTTGAATGAATCGACGGCGGCATCGACCAGTCCCGTCAGATCGGTGAGTTCATCATTGAAATCGTTGACGTCATTGGCGAATGGTTCGTACAAGACAGACCCGCGCACCGTTCCGCCGCGATCGATTATTCGGTCGGCCAACATGTCGATGTACGCAATCGACCAATCGCCATCCCGCCCGACGAAGGTCACGTGATCGATGCCGTTGGAATCCAGCTCCGTCGCCACCGCATCCACCTCGCGATCAAGCCCAGGGAACATGCGTCCAAGGCGATCGTTGCCTTCTTCGGTGTCCGGTAGAACCGGGGCACACGCCAACAGAATCGTACTGAGTCGGTCGGCCAACGGTGCAGTCAACACGATTGAATCGGAATCGAACGGACCGACCACCACGCGAATGCCATCTTCCGACATGATCCGCAGTATTTCGAAAGCCAACTCGGGATTGCTTTTGGAATCTTCGATGCGCAGCGCGATGCGCCAAGGCGATTCGACGTCCGCAAGGTCGGCGTTGATGATATCAACCCCCAACCGTAGCGATGCTTCAACGGCTTCGCCAAGCGCCGATTGCCCCCCGGTGAGCGGAACGATCGCACCCACCGTGACCACTTCTGCATTGGGATCGGCGACCTCACCGCACGACGCAATGCACATCGCCGCAGCAAGAGCCGCGACTGCAACGCCGTGTTTCAATTTCGCAAGAAAATCCACGAACCGATTCGACACAAACCGAGTCAACTCAGACCCCACTTTCTTGTTTGGCTTTCAAACGTGCAAGCGGACTCGGTACAAACGGCGGCTTGTCGAAATCGCTATCCACCGGTGCGAGATCCAATTCTTCAAAGAGCAGTGCCGGCGTGACCACCGATTGGCCGCCTTCACCACCGAGGACATTCATCACGCCGGGCTTGTCGCCGACGGCTAATATTCGCTTGAACGCCCTTAGGTCAGCGCGGACAGCATTCACGCCGCGCACCAATTCCTCACGCCCATCTGGGTAGACCTTGTAGACCTCCAGCGGCGCTCGACCGCTCAGCGATGCGATGCGGATGCCGAATTCGTTGTCTTCATCCTGAAACGCTTCGATAAACTCCTCGCTCATCGCATCTGCCGTCAGCGGATCGGTCGACGTTAGGATCAGATTCGAAATCATCGCGGAAGGTCGCGACGAACCGCGCCCATGCCCATTGGAATTTTTGAACTCCTTGGACGGATTGCGCGACATCACCAGCGACTTGAGACGCCCCGCTTCAACCAACGTTTGCTTTTGGCCAACCACGCCTTGATCGTCATAACGGTAATCTCCGATCAACAACTCACCGCCATATTCCTTCACACCGGGATCATCAACCACCATCACCGATCGCGGCAAAACGCGTTTACCCAGCTTCTTTTCAAAATCGTCCGAACGACTCTGGCTCCCCACCGGTCGCTGACCGCCCGCAAATCGCCTCGCAAACGTTCCGCCGAAAACCGCTGACGCAGCCGACGCCTCTACCAGAACAGGACCGGTGTAGGTTGATTCCAGCTTGGGGGCGGCACGAATCTTCAGCAACCGATCGGTCATTTCGCGAACCTTAGGAGCCAATTCATTGGCCGCCGGAACCTTGATCGGTTCGCCCAAGTACACGGACATCGAATCGCTTAGAGTCATGCCGTCGTCGGCTTGTACCATTGCCACCAACATGATCTCGCACATCTCACCTTTGACGCGGAGTCGTGTGCCTTCGGTATTGACCAGATAGTCATTGCCGGCACCGACGCGAACGCGTACGACCGATCGCTGAACATCTGGGTAGTCTCGGAAGATGCCCGAAAGTTCAACCGCGAGCTTTTCCAACTCGGCAACCGGAACCTTGCGGTCGCTCAACTCGTCGAAATCGACGGCGGGTTTTTCGCGTGAGAAATCAACCGGTTTGTCCTCGATGACTTTGCTTTCCATCAAGGCCTGCTTGCGCGGAAATGCCTCCGCCGCACTCTTGTAGCTGCGATCCGTCGCCCACCAGATCGCTTGACGGATCGCTTCATAGTCATCTTCAATCGGAAGCGACGCCCGCGCCAATCCGGAGTATCCACCACCGACGAAATTGGTATTGTCCAATTCGTACGACCCCACCCGAGTCTCAACGCGAAGCTGGCGAAAACGCTGGTCGCTGCGATCAATCACCGAACCGAGCGAGGCTGTGATGCTTGCGACGACTGCGTCCTGCGCCCCGTATTCGATGAAATACGGACGCTTCAAATCCTCGAGTCGCAAACCAGCCAACCCACGATCGATCTCGTTGACCATCGCGCGAAGGATGACATCCTTCGCCATTTCTTTCTGTACGGTTTCAGCAATCGAGCGTTCGGCAATTGCCCGCTCCGTCGTCATCGCGCCAACGCAAAGCGCCAACGCGATGCAGAGTCCGATCGCCCGTGAGCCCATCGCGTGCGATCGTTGAATGATGGGACTGCCCGGCGTTCCTTTTGATAGCGAAAGGTAACTCATTGAACGCTCTCCTTGGCGATTGGGGCTGAGAGAATCGGCGGGCGATTCTGCGATTTCTGTTTCTTTTCGATTTCGACCTGCTCGACCAAAATGCTCGGCGAGATCGCAGACACCGGTACGGAGCCCGACTCGGCGCCGCACACACCGTTGAAAATGCCGGGGTCATCGCCCGTGTAAAGGATCTTAGAGAAGCACGTCAGCGGCGTGCCGACGATATCCACGCCGCGGACCAGTTCGTCCGGGCGGCCGTCAACGTAGACTTTGTAGACGATGATCGGCAAGACTTTGAACGCCTGCGGTCCGCGTCGTTGTGTGGTGGTGAATCCGCCGGAAATGTCCTCGAAAAGCAAACCGTATTCTTTTTCTTGTCGCTTCGCCTCTTCGATGAGCTTGGCCCGCAATTCTTCAAACGGAACCTGCTTAGTCGATTCGACGATTAGGTTTCCTTGCCGCGCAACCACGCGTCGCCCAGGTTGCCGGCGACCGTGCCCGTTGGATGCGGTGAATCCGCGCGTTGGCGATCGCGACAAAAGAAACGTCTTGAGGATGCCTTTATCCACCAGTCGAACGGGCTGACCAGCCATCGCTTCCTGATCGAATTCATAAAATCCGTTGAGTTCGGTGTCGCCCCATTTCTGGCGCGACGGATCGTCCACGATGCTCAAAAATTCCGGGAGGACAGCTTGGTCGATTTTTTTGGCAAACGTTTGCCCTTCGTCTACATCCTTTTGGCGATGGCCTTCGATGCGATGTCCGAAGATCTCGTGAAAGAACACGCCGCTCGCCCGGTTGCGAAGGATCGCAGGTCCAGTAAAGGGCTCGACGATCGGCGCTTCACGCAGCCCCAAGACTTGTTGAATCAATTCTTCTATGGCAGCCACCACTGCCGCGTCGTCGGGCAAGCCATCCGGCGAATGGGCATCAAACGCGGTGTATTGCCACAACTCCATGCCATCGTCTGCAACAGTGGAAGCCCGTACACCAATTCGCCACCACGATCGACCGAATTGAAGCTTGCTGCCTTCGCTGCTGATCATCAATTCGTTGGTGGTGGTGCCAGTCAGTGTCACTTCTGAGCTGTAGATCGACGGATGATCGCGAAACATCGCCGAATATTTGCGAATGCGATTCACCAATGCGTCCTTGTCGTAAGTCACTTCCAGCCACGGATCGATCTTGACGTTTGGTTTTTCCTTGGAGAAGTCAGCCGAGAGGTCTTCCTCTTCTACCATGACTTTGATGTTGGCTTTGACTTGGCCCAGACGTTTGACTGCATCCTTAAAGCGCCTGTCAGTCGCCAGCCATAGTCGCTGCTTCGTGGCGATCGGATCGCCGTCAAGGGCCAACTGCGATCGTCCGCCACCGTATTCGTGACCAGCACCGCGCCCGCGAATCTGGTGGGTGCTGTCCAAATCGTAATCGCCGCAGCGAAGGTCCACGTCCAACCAGCGGTCATGACTTTCGTTGTCGCTGACGAGCGCACCCAACGTCGCCTGAACACTCAACCGCTTCTGGTCGGTCACCGCGTATTGAATGAAGTACGGTTTCGTCCCTTCCGGTGAACTGAGTTTGTTCAACGACAACGTCAACTCATCCTGCATCAACGGTAGAAGCGGATGCTCATCAGCCGCGAGCGCCGCGGTGGGTGTCACGCAGGCGACCCACAAAGTTGACCCAATCGCCAGTCCCGCGATCGAAGTTTTGCCCAATAATTTCATGTGACGCACTCCAGAGCGTGTTGGTAATATCTATCGCTTGTAGCCGAATTGTTATACACCTTCGACCGGGCAATGCAAAACTCGGAGTACACCGCGCCGAGCATCGATGACGCTGCGAAAGTGGCTGCGTTTCACATCACGAAAATGGAAATGAAGTTTAGTCGATCAGCAGACTGACACCGATGGGAGAATCATGGGAAAATCATACACAAAACGACAATTGACTCTGCCAATGCGCGGCAACTGGATCCTGTCGGCGATCTTCGTTTGGGCGATCACCGTTTGCAGCCAACCCGTGCTATGCGACGGCGAGCCGCTCTTGCCCGCAATTAAGTACGGGGTGAAGAAAGAGCTCGCCCCGGGCGTGTGGCATCAACATGCCAGCGACAAGAGCGTTCCGTGGGAGATTGAGATTATCGAGATCGACTTGGATAGCCCCGACATCGAGGTCGTGCCGATCGATGCAATCACGCCATCGAAGCGCGAAAAGCTCCCTGAACTTGCGAATCGCGGTCGGGCGATCGCAGCGATCAATGCCAGCTTCTTCAACATGAAGACCGGTGACTCGGTGAATCACTTTGAACTCGACAATGTAATCCACGTCTACAATCGAGCGGACCTGCCGGCCCGAACCACCATGGGCTTCACCGACGGCGATGCACAGAAAGCGATCATGACCATAGTTGACCCCAAAGGCGTACCCGCCAGTCACGCGATGGAATGGAGGCAGGTCGTCCATGCCATTGGGGGCGGTCCGGGTTTGATTGCAGGGGGTGAATTTACGGTCACAAAAAACCACGAGGGTTTTGGCAAAGTGAATTTCATCGAAAAACGGCACCCGCGCACTGCGATGGGTTTCAATTCAAAATCGAAGCGGATGTTCTGGGTCACGGTAGATGGACGCCAACCCGAATGGAGCGTCGGAATGAACCTGATCGAACTGACGCATCTGTTCGCGGACCTCGGCTGCGACAACGCGATGAACTTCGATGGCGGCGGATCGACAACCTGCGTCGCCAATGGAAAAGTCATCAATCGGGTGTCGAACAAAGAAGGAAAACTGCGGGCGGTTTCAAACGCATGGATCGTTCGCCGAACCCTCCCCGAAATCATCGTTGACAACGATACCTCCGATGCGTCCAAGACTGGTCAATGGTCTTCGACGTCAGAAAATGGTTGCTACGGTGACAACGTCTTGATTCATGTTGCCAATTCGCCGGACGAACAGCCGGCCAGCGTGACCTGGTCGCCAACCGTTCCTGCACCAGGCGAGTACCTGGTCGAAGCGTGGTGGGTGGCCAGCCCCGACCGAACCCATTCCGCGAAATTCAGCCTCCATCAGGGCGACTCGACGAACGAGTTTGTCGTGGACCAGCGAGAATTCGGCGGTCGCTGGAATCCCCTGGGGCGATTGGTGATTCGCCAAGATGGCACACCCACGATCAATCTGAAGTACGCGGGCCAGCCATCTGGCTCAATTTCGGCCGATGCCATCCGCCTGACACGACTGGGGCCATCATTACCGCAACGGTAAAAACCCCACCATCCCGTAGGTGGGCTGGTGGCAAGTCGGAATCAGAATCGACCGAGAATGTTCCGATAACCTATATAGAGGGCCCCGGAGAAACGGACGTGCCTGTGCGGTTTCGCGTGAGAGACCGGGAAGTTTTTGAAGCCAGCTAGATGAAGCCTTACTCAACAATGCCAAGAGCGAAATCCGTTCCAATTGGTGCAAATAGCCCAATTTGGGCCATCGGAAGCCGTTTCCCGGAAAAAGCCTTGCGTATTTATGCGAAAACTGAATAAAATACTTGGGGATAGAGGGCCAGTTGGTATAGCCTACGGAAGGTGCGATTCGCTCGCTTTTTTGACAAATGCGGGTGGGTTGAAACTTGGGTTGTATCTATCCTCAAATAAGCGGTAGCTTTGCGCAGATTATGCGGGCGAAGAGAAGGAATTAAGAAATGAAATCCAAACGAGCGTTCACCTTGGTCGAGTTGCTGGTGGTTGTTTCGATCATCGGTCTGTTGGTCTCAATTCTCTTGCCGTCTCTTAGTAAGGCACGTGAGCAGGCTCGGGCGGTCAAGTGTCTTGCCAATCTTCATGCCCAGGCCATGGCGATTCAGGGATATACATCCGAATACTCGGGCACGCTGCCTGGACCGATCCATCCAGCAATCAAACGTCGATTGTTTGACTTGGATTCGAGCAATCCACAAGCGGATCGTCAGAAGTCACTAACTTGGTTATTGCGACCTTATTTTAGCAAGGGTTATGGTGATGCCGATCGCGAAGATGCAAGGTCGGATGCAATCAATACCTGCCCAACTGCTGAAAAGATCGTTACTGACCAAGAATTCTACGCAGTCGCTACCAGCGGATGCTGGAAGGAACGGCCCTACAGCTATGTCGCAAATTCGTGGGGTGTCATATCGAATTCGTCCAGCATCAGTAAAATTGAAGCAAACCAAACCAATCCGCCGCACTACTTTGGCGCTTGGTTTTATTGCGACAGTGCCTCTGTTCGCGACGGACGAACAGACGTGGCGTGGCGTCCGAAGCAGATCGGTCGAATCAAGCGTCCAGGTGAGGAGTGGGCCACTGCGGATGCATGGTACCGCAAAGTGGCAAACTCACCCCGAAGCGGTAATATCAAAGAGTGGCTTGGAACATTCGCCCCGGAAATCCAGAACTACCTAGCCGTTATTCCTGACCGGCCCTATCATAAAATCCGTAGAGCCAAGGTTTCTTCCCATCGCAGGGTTGGTCTACCCGTCTTGGAGCAGATCAAGTTTAAAGGCCAGACCAATATGTCATATTTCGACGGGCATGCCGCCCCCTTCTCCGGACAGTGGCGAAACCCAGGTGACGGTGGGACGGTCAATCCGATGTGGACGCTTTATGGCGGCCCCTACGACAATTCGAACTATGACTGGAGCGCCAGCAACTTCAACTAATACGCTCAAGTATGCCTTGTTCAGTCTCTCATCATGATTGATGCCACGATTCATTACCGCGAGAGACTTGAGCATTTCAAATCCGAATCCAATGAGCCCGGTGGGATTGTCCTGCTGGGCTCATCTCATTTGGAGTGGTTTGATACGGCGAACTTCCTGCCACAATGGCGATTTGTGAACCGGGGAATCGCGTCGGATCGAATCGGCGTGACCGAGCGAGGGATTCTTCACCGCCTCGACGTCTCCGTGTTCGACCTATCGCCCGCCTGCGTGATCCTTCAGAACGGCGTCAACGATTTGGGCGAGCTCTGGAGAACGGGCGAGCCTGCCGTTGCCAAGATCGTTGCATGCTACGAGCAAGTCGTTGCCCGCATACAAGCCAAACTTCCCGACACCCCCTTTGCGATCGTCAGCGTCCTGCCAACAACCGGCGAATTCGCGGGCATCACGCCCTGGATCGCACCGTTTAACGTTGAACTCAAACGCATCGCAAAAGAAGCCAATCTCGATTTCATCAATTTCTACCCAGACGTCGTCGGATCAGACGACCAACTGCGCCCCGAATTAACCTACGACGGCCTGCACCTCAACGACGACGGTTACCAACTCTACGCCAAGAGGCTCAATACCTACCTCGAAGGCTTGGAACTCGCACACAGGTCTATGTAGGGTCCGCTTTGCGGACCATTCCTTTTATGAATTCAAATCGCAGACGCGATGGTCCGCACAGCGGACCCTACAAAAGCCCTTGTTTCTTGTGAGTTCGGAAGCGCGATTGTTTCCACCAAAAAAGGGGCGCCTCCGATCAACTGATCGAAGACGCCCCACTCTTTTGCTGCCTGCCCAGTTGCAGCTATGTGGGCAGATCAGGTTTTGATCACTTCTAGTTCAAGATGATGTAACCAACCTTGGTGTTCGTGCCAGCGGTGGTTCCGTCACCCGTCTTGAATCCGACGAGGCTGTTGCTTGAGTGAGCGTCGGTTGCGGGCAAGCCGTAAGGGCTTGAACCATCGATGTCAGGCACGAGCGACCAGCCACCGTTGTAGTATTGGAGGAATTCACCCGAACCAATTGAGGTGCTTCCCGAAATGAAGGTGTATGCACCATTCGGCGAAATCGTACACGTCTGACTCCAACCCACGAAACCGTTATTGGTCGTTGAACCGTCAATTTCCTGGTCGCCTGCGAGGTCCGCATCGTTGTTGGGTGATGCGCCAGTTGCGCCGCGCTGATCGCCACCGTTTGAATCGTTGGCGTCACGATCAACGAAGTACGAGAAGCGTCCACCCGAGTAACAATGCTCACCTGCTGAGGGATTCTGAGTCAACATCGAGCTGGTTCCGTCGGCTGTATTCAACCAACGGGCGTTGCCGAATGCTTCATTGTCTTCGTAGAAGATGTAACCGGCATCGAAGTGGTAGAGATGGTCGCCGATACCGCCAATGTCGGTGGTGTCCCAGATGACTGGGGCGGCTTCGGGATTCTCGATGTCGTAGATGTAGAACATGTTGCCCACCATGGCCGCGATTTCCATGTTCGTGGCATCGATCTCGATGTGATTCACGTTACCTTCGGGATCATTCGTGAAGCTGATGACGTTGGGCGTTTCGCCGTTCACGTCGATCGCGATGATCTTGTTTCCACCGTTGTTGTTCGGATCGTTGCGACACACGACATAACCGCCAGCAGCACGGATGATTCCCTGGGCGTAGAGACCGCCGGGATTGTTGATGAGGCGAAGCGTTTCTTCTGGAATCTCAGTGGACGTTCCCGTTTCCGAATCAAAGATCGTCACCAGGAAGTTGCTCAGCAACGCGGCCTTGTTACCGGTCACCGCAAATGAACTCGCAACGTAGTTCTCACCATTCGCCAAACCACGCCCTTCGGTGTCGCCTGCTGACGGAATGATGTAGTCAACACCGGCGAATCCGCCGTAACCATAAACCAGCAAGTCGTCGCCAACCGCAATACGTCCGCCGTTGTGAACATCGATGTTGGTTTTAACAGCCGCTGCCAATGCACCGCCACCGTTACCACCACCACCATTGTCGCCGCCACCACCGTTGTCGCCACCGCCGCCGTTATCACCGCCGCCGTTGGTGCCCATGTCGCCACCACCGTTGCCGCCACCATTTCCGCCGCCGTTGCCGCCGCCATTACCGCCACCGTCACCCATCGGTACGCAACCGGTCTGTGCCCCAAAGGTGAGCGCAAGAGCAGCCAACAATGCCGTTCCATTTTTCATCTGAATCATCTAAGTCGTAACCTCCAATTAAAACTTACCCTGCGGCGGCTGATACAAACCATTTGCAGCAACAGGACCAGCGCACACCGCGCGCAGGCCATATCGCTCAACCGCCTAATCATTTTTGTTTTTGGTACGCTGCCCAGGGAGATCGCCGCGCCACACGACCCACTTCCCCAAGCTTTGAGACGGGGGAGAATAGCAGAACAATCCACAGCGGCAAGTCGAAACCGCATGTTAATCTGCGTAGAACAGATAAGATGCTCGCGCTAAGAGGCTGCACCAACTGGAAAACCACGCTGGCGGCTTCCTCGTCGCCATTTGGGCAAATCAAAGCCCTCGAGCATTACTTTCGTTTCTCGCCCATAGAGACGAATTCTGGCTCGCTCAGTTTGCCAGACCGTCCAACGGCTCGAACCGCCACCAAGTCGCATTCGCGTCCGTTCGACTTTCGATCAGCGCGAATGACACGTTCGCTCGCTGGCAATATCTGCAGGTCCCATTTGACACCGTAGCGTGACTGAATGACCCAGTGTGACACTCCAACAGCATCACCCGGTTTGACCTTGATTGTGACGACCGCTCCTCTTGACTTGCCCTTCATGGTCACCTTGGGCGCGCTGGGGGCCTCGGCATCGAGCCAAGGCGTTTCCGGAACCAGTGCCGGCGATGCGTACACTTGCGCGATGCGATCGGCAAGATTTTTTTTGTTTCTAACGAAGGTCTTCATGCTGAAGAAGACGTTTCCATTGGCACCGGGTTGGGCGCGGGTGATGTGGATTTGGCGGGCAATTTCATCCAGTGACCAGCCACGGCCCGTGGTATATGACCGTCCGACGGAATGCCCCGGCCAAATGTGGCGACCTTTCTCATTTTGCTCGACCCACCATTTCAACAGCACAGGGAAGCTCTGCGCCGGCGGATCCGTCGCCCAGTAGAGTTGCGGCGTCATATAGTCGAGCCATCCCTCCACAAGCCAAAGTTTCGCATCCGCGTACAAACTCTCGTACGCGTCGAATCCCTTGATTTGCTCAGGATGACCGGGCCGCCAGATTCCAAATGGGCTGTACCCGACTTTGACGTGCGGCTTCTCATCGCGAACCACGTCGTAAGCCCGCTGGATCAGCCGATTGATGTTGTCCCGTCGCCAATCCTCGCGGTCCAGTTCGCCCCCACCAGACTTGTACTTCTCCCAACTCTCATCATCGGGAAAAGGAACGCGTTTGCCCTGCTTGTCGTTGACCGGATACGGGTAGAAGTAATCATCGACGTGGATGCCATCGATGTCGTAGCGCTTCACCACATCGCGAAAGACGGCGAGCGTATGCTCCAGCGCTTCGTCACTGCCCGGGTCCATCCAGCCGTACGGGCCATACTGCTTGACCCAATCGGGGTGCTTCTGCGATACGTGCAAATCGTCGACCGTTTTATTCGATGGATGCTGCGTTCGATACGGATTGAACCACGCGTGGACTTCCATGCCGCGTTTGTGGGACTCTTCGACGACAAATTCGAGCGGATCATAATAGGGTTTTGGCGCATTACCCTGTTCACCGGAAAGGTATGCCGACCACGGTTCCAGTTTCGACTTGTACAGCGCGTCAGCCACCGGTCGCACCTGGAAGATCACCGCATTGAGATTCATGGCCTCGCAGCAATCAAGGATGACGATCATCTCGTCCTTCTGCTGCTTGGTGGTCAGCCCCGGCTTTGATGGCCAATCGATGTTGTCGACGGTCGCGATCCAAACCGCGCGAAACTCTCGAGGTACCGGCGGCAATTCGACGGCGACCTCTGCTCTGCAGTCATCGGGCCGCAAGGTAAGCGTCAGCAAAACGGTCAACAAGACCTGGCACACGATTCTCATTTGTCGAGTCTCCATCGAACGAATTTGAACCGCTCGGTACAAATGGAATTCCGAGCAGGCGGTTTAATCTTGGGCGCAATCATGCGGTCGCGCAACGTTGCGTTTGAGGGTCACATCCTAGCGAATCGACTCGTTCAATGGAACGGTGTCAGCACTGCAATTCGCCTTTGAATTCCCAGTCCGCTCTGGTCTTAGTTCGTCAAATAGATATGCGGCGTTTCAGTGAATATGTGCATGAAGACATCATGTATTAGTAGAGGTTGTAGAGAAGAATCGCGATCGCCAGAATCCCCATCGGCGCTGCGTAGGAATGCATGAGATTGTCAACGGCATTTCGAGTGCCAGCCGTTACACCGGTCAATTCGTCGTCGAGAATGACGTTATTCTTGGGCTGGTTTGGATGATAGAGCACGCGCACGGATTCGTTGGCTCTCTGCCATTTTTTCTTCTTCTGATTGGGCGGGCTATACCACTTCGCCTGAATGTAACCTTGATCGTGTTCGAAGTAGAATTGTGACGCCTGTGACGCGTGCGATTCTTCAATCTGTTCGGAGGCAGTCATTCCCTGCAATCGGCGGGCGGTGGCCAATTTACCGACGCGCATCAACCACAGCGCGCGGATGTTCTGCTTGTACATGCAGCCCAAACCAAAGAGCAACAGCACGAGTACGCCAAGTGGGATCGAACTGTGCCACCATGAAAATTCGCTGGGGCGAGCACCACCGATCGAACCGTTGGCCGGATCGTCGGAGTCGCAATTGACCTCTACAACATCACCCACACTGTGACGTCTGCCGCGTGTGAAACTGTCGCCTGAGTATTTCTGGCCATCGACTTCGTATTCAACCAAGTTCTGATAAACCGTTATCCCGAATTCTTCTGCATCCGCATCGATCACGTCGGTAATCTTGCCCTGCACAGTTAAGTCTGTCGGAATCACGTCGAACAATCGCGCCCAGCATCCCGGACCATCCAGCATGATAAACACAAAAAAGAACGCCACGACAAACAACCACGCCACCTGCATTCCAGTCGCCCCGGCAAGGACAGCGATCTGCGTGTGCCAGGGAATCGATCGCGGCGGTTCTTTGTTCCCCGTCACGTGATTGGGAATACCGCTCGTTTCTTTGGTCCGATTTTCAAATAGAGCCACAACCCCGACACGCAGCATCATCAAACCAAACCCAATGCCCGTGCATACAAACGGAAACGCCAGCATCCACAAGCGCCACGTGGCGTTGGCCGCATGCTCGCGATCGAAAACGGAATTTTGCGGATCGGTCGGATCGACATAGCAAACGGCGGTGGCGCCCTTTGGAAAGTCTTTGTAGATGCGCCGTTCCATGATGTCATCGTCGCCCATCGAACCGATGAGCAGATCGATGCGATCGTTGCGGTATTCCTTCCCGTCAACTTGATAGCGATAGACCAGGTCCAGCGACGGTCCATCATCGCTGCCCGATGATGTCCACTCACATGTTTCAATTTCGCACGGAGTTTCGACCCAGGATTTGGCGAGTTCGGTGTCGCGCAGGGCGGCGTGGCGCAAGTAGAGCAAACCGCCTCCGATTCCCAACGGAATCAAAGTGAATGCCAGAATCGCGGCCAAGATTCCGATACCGCTTTTGATTTCGCTGCCCATGAAATGTTCCGAACTGATCGAAAAATGTAACGATCGACCACAACCACACAAACGCAAGTTACAAAGAAAGCGATCCGCGATTCAGATTCCGACCCGCTTGGCTACGGTTCGGCGTGCGTCAGAATGATTGGGTCAGGCGTCAGCGTTTCGACTTCGAGCGGGGTCACGGTGATCTCAACGGTCGTCGTCGTCGCGTTGGTCGCGGTTTGGTCGAGGCCATAGTTTTGGAATGAACCGGCTTCGCTCGTGGTTGAAACTGGACTGTCGAAATCGTAGTCAATGGTGCCAGTCTCTGACACTTTTTGAATCCACACGTCTGAGAACGACTCGCCGAACGAATCCGAATTGGCGAGAAAGATGTAGCCTTCATCGTCGGTCACGGCGATGGGCGTCGAGACCGGGCCATACTGAATGGTTCCGCCAGCATCGTCGCGCCCCGGTCCGCCGTATGTCGTGGTCCAGAGTACTTCGAGTTCCGGCGTCAGCCGAATCACCCACATGTCGGAATCGCTGCCCAAACCGGCACTTCCGGCGATAATGAGCCCGCCGTCGGGCGTCCCCAAACCGAAAAACGCTTCCTCGAAGTATGTCCCCGAATCGTAAACATTCGAGTCGGTCAGCAAACCACTACCGCTGAGCTTGGCGACCAGGGCATTGTTCCCCGTGCGGCCAACGATCTTGTAGTTGCCATCATCGTCAGCGACGACGCTGTGCATCCATTGGTTCCCGCCGGAAGAACCGTCAAAGACATACTGCCAGATCGGTTCGCCCTGTGCATCAAACTTGGCAACGTTGAATCCGGTGTTGGAAACACCGTACGAATTCGTCGGTCCGGCCGCGACGATATTACCATCGCCGTCAACGGCCATTCCGTCGATCTGGTCGCCTCGGTCACCGCCGATTGACTTGGACCATAGGACCTGCCCGTTCAGATCGAAAGCCGTCAACATCATGTCAGCACCGCTACCGAATCGATACATGCCCCCGACGATGAAGTTGCCGTTCAATTCAACCAGCGTGTGACCACCGATCGATTCTTCGGCTGAATACTCGTTCGCCCAAATCACGTCGCCATTGTCATCGACATGAACCAGTCTGATCTCATCGATACCCGATCCAACATTTCCGCACAGGAATACGTAGCCACCATCGGGATGCGGGATGATTGCAATTGCCTGATTGATGTCGTCGTAGGCAACCTGCCAACTGACTTGGCCGAGGCGATCCAACTTGATCAGCCATGCGTCGCGCGATCCGCCGGAAAAGGACGACGTTCCACCTGCGAAGATACTTCCACCGTCGGGTGTCCCCATGACGGCCAACGGATTTTCGGTATTGTCAAAGTCGGCTGATCCTTGGAATGTGCGAGACCACGCGACGACTTGCGAGCCACCTTCTGGCGCCGGTCCGCCGGCATTGCCCAGGTCGATCGATGCGGTGATTGGATCGGTTTCGTAGTCGGCGATGGTGATATCGAGAACGCGTACAAACACACCTGCAAGCGCTTCGGCACCTGCGCTGAGCGTCCACCACGGGTCGGCAGTCCCGTCCACTTCACCCTCGACGAATCCGCGGAGTTCGCCATACACGCCGGCGATACCGTAAGCAGCCAACTCAGCCCGAGGGCCCGCCCATACCTTGGCCGACCCCATCGCCCCATCGCGGAAATTCGGTGCGTCGAAGTCGGCATTGCTGTCGAATTCTGACACTGGGCTGAAGCTGCCATTTTGATATCCGAATCCAACCCGCACGGTCGCATCCGATTGTATACCGGTGGTCAGGTCGGCTGTCACCGTCCCATTGACGCCTACGCGAAATACGATTCGGGGCACCAACACAACCGGAACCGGACCGATCGAAAACGTGATCGGCGTCAGTTCGATGGTTTCGAGAATCTCGGCTTTGTCGAACGTTGCCTCTCTGCCAGCCGACACGCGAATACTGGCCTGCTGATCCGAGCCAATTTCAAACGTGAGCTTCTGAAGCGAAAACCCGCTGATCTCAATGTCGAACCCCATCGTCGGCACGAACGAGAAATTTCCGTCAAGCCAAACGCGATCACCCCGTGTCGCAGGGTCACCATCGGCGTCGTAAAGCTCGTAATCGTTGAACGCGAAAACAATGCCCGCGTCGCCGTCGAACTGAATGATCTTCGCCGAGAACCCGGCGCGTTTCGGGCCCGTTTGGGTGATGATCTGATCGGGGCTAAGCGTGATCGTTTCGCTAAGCGACCCCTTCTCGATGGCTTCGGTAAGCGTGGCTTGTTCGGTATTGACCGTCACCATGCCGCCTTCGCGCTCGACACCATTCACCTTGCGCAAGAGTCCATAAGGCAACATCTCGCCATGCGTCCCGCAAACCACAACGTCGTCGGAATTCAGTTGCGATAGCGTTGACGTTTCCTGATTGAACACCAGTTGCGAAAGGTCGTCGCTGATTGAATCAACCGCAGCAAGATCCTCTGCCGACAGAAACTTCGTCGTCTCGGGAATGATGACGCTCGAATCCGAACCGCCAACGTCGTCTCCGCCGCTGGGTGTTGAGCACCCGGGTGTCAGCCACAAGGCCGCCGCAAGCAGAACCAGAAAGTTCAGGTATCTCCTCGTCACCGCAGGAATGCAATCTCGCCGCGTACCCACCATATCGTGTCCCCCACATAGAATCCTAACGTGGCCCTTGAAAACCGAAAGCAGGCTAAATTGTGCTTGATCGGTGGCGAGCCGTCCAGTTTCCGGCGTGCAGCCACTCATACGCGGCAGGTGAGGTCAGTCGTGAGGTTGGGCAGGAATGCCTTGGCGGTGCAACAAAACCCGCTTGATCTTGGCTGAGGTGATCAGCAGAAGTTTCGTCTGCGAAGTACGACGAATTGAAGAACGAAGATGCGGTGGGAATTCACCGGCAGGATTCGGCGTCGGCTAGGCGTTTCCAGCGAGACGCCGCAATTGCTCGCGTTGGAGACGCATGTTTGCGCGCTTGAGACCGGCCACCAAAGAGTCAGGACCTTTGGTTTCGTCAACACAATAGAGTCCGTACCGCGTTTGCTTTTTGGCCAACTCGCGCACACTCTGAACGCCGGCCCTACCCGAATAAGTCTTGCCGTCTTCGACGATCGACACGTCGAGAACATTTCCGATTTCGTACGACTCAGATGCAATGACGGCTAGCCCCGTTCCGCTGACATCCAAAACTTTGCATGATACTTCTTCATTGACATCGGCTTCGTAACCAACAATCACAGTTGATACACGGTAGTGTTGGCGGCTCTCAGCTGAAACTGGCTCGCCATGAACGCTGATTTCAACGAGAAGCTTCGGCCCTTCGTTTTCATCCGATGCTTCGTCAGCCTCCAAGAGTTCGACAGCCTCGATCCTAGCTGGCTGCTGCATGAAATCTCGGTTTTTCTCAAAGTAGACTAGCGCGTCGCGGTCGGAGTCGATCGACAAATCGCTGACCTTCATCTCCAACGTGAATACGTCGTCCGAAAAACCCCGAACTTCCCCTGGATGAAGGATGCGCGATGACGACTCGCCTGGGAACATTAAGAAACAACCGTTTCCAATCCCTACCATGGTGCAACTCCTTGACGGTTTTTGCTTGCGATTCTTCCAAGAGAAGTCAGCCGCTCAACTCCAGATCGACCGATTCGTTCGATTGAATGAGGTTGGGATGAGCAACTTATGCATTCGGATTTATTTGAAGTGACGGGGCCCCACTATTGCCCCAATAAATCATCATTATCGGGCGAATCGCTCGCCCCCCAAGTCAACATTGTCCGATTCCCTCAAGAAAGGTGTAGTGTGTCCTCCAAGCTTGTTTGGTGCATCGAGCCAATTGGATTTTGAATCCGAAACGATTCGTGATATGGTTTTTCGCTGCTGAAGCGCCCGTAGCTCAGTCGGATAGAGCACTGCTTTCCTAATTTTGCAAGTGAGAAGCGGGCGATATTAAAAACGCAGATTTTGAAATCATTTAGACCCCCGTTTAGACCCCTTTAGACCCCCGCACCACGTGCCACACTGTGACACCCAAGTAAAACTAAACCTGTGTCACCAATTGGCACAAACTGACAGCCCTATTGACAAATTTCACCAAACCTGATATACGTACGGTCAACAACAATCAGGTCCAACCCCTTACGGGATCCTCCTGCGGTCATCAGGCGCGTTGTCGTCCTGACCCGAAAACCCCCAAGTACGGTGCGGACCACTTTTGCCCATTTATGGGAGAAGGTGGTTTCTCGTGCCCACACCCACAAAGAAAAAAACCAAACCCACCAACGAAGACAAGTTGCGCCTTGTCAAAGAGGTCGAGGGCATCCTTGACGACCAAAAATCCCGGTCTAATTCGGAAACAGTTTCCCAATTAACACCACACCCTTTGGATGCGGCGCTTGCGGCACCCGTGCCTGATGACCCTGACGCAGCAGCCGAATATGTCGGCCAGATGGTCAACATTCTGCGCCCCAATGATGTCAAAGCGTTTAAGTTGGCGCGCCGGATTGGTCAAGCCGCAAAGATCGCAAAAGACAACCGCCACAACCGCAACACCAAGGGCCAAGTTGATTGGGAGACTTATTGCGTGGACCGTTGGCACAGGTCAGCCAAGACCATCAACAACTTCATCAAGTTCTTGCAGATCGACGCAGACGAGCAGATCACCATGACCCAGGCGTTGGTTCGCCTTGGCGTCAAGAAACCAAAAAAGGCACCAAGTGAATACCGTCAACAATTGTTGGCCGTATTGTCTGATGCCCAACGCGCTACCCTGACCAATTCAGTCAAGGTGGATGACTGCACGGACCAAGAACTTGCCAACGTCATCAGCAAGATGACCGGCATTGACCCGAACAAACTTCCCAAGCCAACCACCGACAAGAAGCCCAGTAAACCAAAATCACCGAGTGACACACCGACCGTTGATGACCAAGAGGTCGAGCCGGTTGACGACCCTGACGACGTTGACGACGACATTGACGACATTGACATTGACGACGAGGACAGCGCCGATCCTGTTGACCCACGTTTTAACCCGAACGACAGCACACAAAAAATTGCCAACGACCTGCAACGATGTGCTGACATGCTCAAGGGCACCGAAGCCAAGGCAGGCATTGTTGAACGTCTGCGTTACGGCAAGGACGGTCAGGATGCCGTCAGCAACCAAGACAACAACGCAACCGGCAGTCAGAACGCCTACGGTGGGATGCTGCTGACACTTGCCAGCATCAGAAAATCAACCAAACCCATTAAGGCAGCGCTGAAGACCAAACAGGACGAGGCGCAGCATCTTGTCAACCAACTCAACGCAGCAATACATGACACCGTTGACCATGCGATCCCTGACGCTGAAGACAATGACGACAACTGGAAAGGTGACGTTGACCCGGACCATGAGGGTGACCGGGACTGGGACGGTGACAAATGATAATTCGCAATCCGGGTAGCAAGTCACGTACGGCGCGCAAACTGCTACAACTTGCGCCATCTGATGGCATTGCCGAATACCGTGAACCATTCACCGCAAGTGGTGCGGTGTTCTACAAAATCCCCCACGGTCGGTACCCGCACAGGTGGCTAAACGACATCAACCCGTTCTTCTACATGGCGCACAAGTTGCATCGTGACGACCATGACCGTCAGTTCCGTGATGCGTTGTTACGCATTAGGGAGCGCACCACGGACAACCCTGAACTGACCCAACGGTATTTCAGGTTCTTGGCAGACAGGTTGAAGCAGTTTGAGTATCCGAAACATGTTCCTCAATATGTTTGGCTAACTCGTCACGCCTACGGTCAGATGGTCAGCGCCACACGCAAGAATGGTGCAAGCATTGACCCACGGTACAACGGCAATGTTGGCAACAGCAAGGACGGTATGCGACCGTTGGCAGACCCACGGTTGGATTGGTGTTATGACTATTTGCAGGGAACTAAGATCACCAACCTTGACTTCGAGCAGGTCATCAACGCACCCGCAGACCACGGTGACGTTCTGCTATACCTTGACCCACCATACTACATACCGTCAGCGACCGTACACCACGGCGCACCCATCTATGCTCACCCGTTTGCGTTCGCAGACCATGACAGGCTACATGACGCATTGCGGGCCACACAGCACAGGTGGATGCTAAGTTACAACGTCTGCAAGTACACCATCAGAACTTATGTCATCGGTATGCGTGACTACCAAAGCCCCCACATGCGGCGCAAGGGTGTGAACGTTGCCGTGGTGCCCATGATCTATACCGGCAAAACCTACAACAACGGCATTGGCAAAACGCACAAAGGTAAACGCAAGGCGCAGAGATTGGAGGAACTATTGGTCTGGAACTTTGACTAATACGGGCCACATAACAAACAAAATGACCAACGCCTTGGCGACGGTCGAAACGTACTGTAAGATTCCATTGGTAGTTACTAACAAAAGAGAAGACAATGCCGCTCGCAACAACACAAACAGAACTTGATTGGACGGTGCCACCAAAAGAAGACGACCGTGACCGCAGGCGTGTCTACTACTACTTGTCAACAGAGCTACACCGCAGACCTGTTAGTGATGACCCTGATGCTGACTGGGATTTTTTCGATTGTGCAGGTGACGAAGATGACGCCATCGAGAAATTTGAAGCAGTACAAACACAGGGCATGGAGTTTAGTGCAAATATTGTTGAAACCAAGGCTAAGTGGTTTCCGGGTGGGTGGTGGTCAGATGAACTTGGTATGGAGCAATGGAGCCCCGGTTGTTGGGAATACGAACAAGACAGCATTCCGGTTGGTGGTTTTTTGTGGCGTGACGGTCAGGTGGTGGAACGGTGGTAACTAACAAAGGAGAACAAGAAATGAATATACCGCAAGAAGTATTTGGCGACACTGAGCAGTTGGAACTGGAACAACTCAACCGCAAAACGCAGGCACCAGCAACCACAAGCCGTGAGGCGTTGGAGTACTGCGCGCTCAAAATTGGGAACTGCAATCGTGCGTTGTTTAAGGCAGCGCTCGATAAGCAAGATACAGATGCATTGGTATTGACAACCGAGTTGGCCGGGTGGGTGGATCGCCTGAGGGGTGGTTGCGGATACCTAACCATCGAGGAACGCAACGAATACAAGAACATGTTGGCGGCGGGTGATGTTTACTATGAATTGCCAGAAGAACTGCGGGCAACGACGTGACAACGCAATGACGGGAGGAGAACAATGCAATGCCCAGATTGCGGCAGCCAGAACCTAAGCATGTTGGTCGAGACAGCGTTGTGCCTTGACTGTCAGTTCATTTGGCTATGGCAGCAGATGGTGTGCCCGCATTGCGGCGCTGACGCACAGCACATCATGGTGGCTAATCCAAAACAGAACCTTGTGGTGTGCGGGTGTTGCGGCGAGCCTTACTAAAGTTCTGTGACCACCTACTTATTATCAGAGCATAAAGCAGGAATTCTGAAAAAGTTTTTGTTGCAGTTAGCCCTGTGTACATAGGGTGTTTTGGAATACTTAGGATTGTTCTGAGAAAAAAAGAAGGTCAAAGCAATCTCAAAAACTGTATTAAGATGTAGGTAAGTAGTCAGCAACCCAAACCGTGGAGGGAGAGGGTTGCGGAACAAAGTTATTTCGTTTTGAACTTTTGTGTGTGAATTCATCTTCTTTCAGTGTGGCGCGTTGCCACGGTGACTACTACCTTGAACCCTGCGTCACCCTCCACATGTGGGCGCAGGGTTCACTTTTTAAGTTGGTTGAGGCAGCGCAGAAATAAAAGCAGGAACAAGAAACATCCAAAGTAAGTCATGGGTGTGTGGACCGCCCATCAGGAAATGCAGACCGCAATAATACATAACTGTTTCAATCGCTTGGATTGAGCATTTCCTGTGCCCCGTTGTCCGTCCACAAACTGACAGCGGGGCTTCTTTATGTCACCGTCGCACAAGGCAGGACGGTGATTGGTTGGAGTAAGGAATGGAAGTTCGAAAACAGGAAAAGCAAACAGGTGTTGACCCGATTATCAAAATCTATGAGGCATTGGAACCGCCGGTACTGACACAGGTTGCAGCAGATTACATGCAGCGTTTGTGGGATTGGCAGTTCACGTTGTTGCCAATCAAGTTTGATCGGCAGAACAACCTGTCACACAAACACCCGTCATCATTGGGCAGCAAGCAGCACACCGCAACGTGGGGTGACCGACAATACAACGGTTGGACGGAATTCCAACACCGTCACCCAACGCTTGACGAGATGAAGGCGTGGTTCTCAGTTGGTCAGTCCATGCACCCGAATTATTGCGTCATCACTGGCCGACTCAGTGGTGTGCTTGTGGTGGACATTGACGGTGCTAAGTCAAAAGCAATTGTTGACGAGTTGTGCCCACAACCAAAGTTGGTGGTCCACCGGGCACCTGACCGTTGGCACTATTACTACAGGTATCCGCAGCACCTTAGTTGGAACATTGGCAACAAAGCCAAGGTGTTTAAGCAGACGTATGACTTGCCGGATGGTGACAACCTTGACATCCGTGGCGAGGGTGGGTTGGTGGTTGGCCCTATGTCCATACATCACCGTGACAGTGACGGCAATGATGTGCTGTACCAAGCGTTGGGTGAGTGGACTTATGCGAATTGGAAGGCGTCACCCGTGTTTGACCCTGCGTGGTTGGGAATTGAGGCGCAGAACGTCACAACGCAATATAACCATGCAGACGCAGCACCATTGGTGGGCAGCATAAACGAGACAAGCACAGGCAGGTGGTACCGGCAACATGGTCACGAAGTCAACGAGGGTGAACGCAACCATTGTTTGTTTGTCGCTGCTTGTGACCACCAAGCGGTAGGTGTTGGCATTGACGATGCCAGGCAGGTGTTGACGCCTATTGCTGAGGCCAGTGGGTTAGGGGTGGCTGAAATAGATGACTGCATTGAGTCTGCGTATGCACAGAACAGAACGGCGACGTGTCCAAGTGAGACCATGCAGGCGTTGACTGGCGATTGGGTACACAAGGCGTCTGACTGGGCGGCTGAAAATTGGTGGGATGCCGAGGACGAACCCAACCCTTTTCCTACTGAGGTATTGCCCGAACCGTTGCAGGTGTTGGTTAATGAAATTGCAGACAAGCAGAACGTTGATCCTGCAATTCCTGCTTGCACGGCGTTTGCGGTTGTCTCGGCATATATGTGCAACGTGGTTGAGGTACACCGCAAGGGTTGGTACGGCAACTTACCACCGACGTTTTGGTGTTTAATGATTATGCGTAGTGGTGCCGGTAAGAGCAGAGGCATCGGACCAATACTGCAACCCATGAAGTTGATCGAGGACAAGAAGGCCGCCGAGGTCAGGGTCAAACGCAGAGCCGCAGAACGGGCCATCAAAGTGTTGGAGGACCAAGGAACGAAATTCCTAAAGTCGAATAACGAGTCAACCGTCACGGCGCTTATCAACTGCCAAGAATATATAGACATTCAGAAGCAGATAAATGAACTCAAAAATCCCAGACCAAACACCATGCTGTTCTCAGATGCCACCATTGAGGCATTGATCGGTGACATGCAGTCATCGTACCACCGGAAGTGCTGTATTGGTGGCGAATCACCGTTCATAGACCTGCTGACAGGTAAGCGCTACGGTGGTGGTGATGCCACCATGATTGCCTGTGACCTTTGGGATGGTGAAACGGTCATCACAGACCGCAAGACTTCAGGCAATATCACCGTTGAACGGGCCTGCTTGACCAACTGCACCTGCTTCACTTGGGACGCCTTCAACCAACGGTTGCGTCAAAAGGAATTCCAACAAGGCGGTTTTGCCCAACGCTTTCTCTACATACTGCCTCAGACCGTCTATGGGGTTGCTGAACAAGACATTGACAACACAAAACTGGCATGGTGGTCAAACCTCGTGGCCGCACTCGACATTAAGCCAAACGAGAATGAGCACCAAGTACCAGAACCGTCGGTCCTGACGTTTACTGATGCGGCAGTTGAGACGTTGCAAAACCTGTCATCGGTGTTTGTGACCAAAGCCAAGCAGCAGGACCACACGGGCGAGACTGAATTGTGGCGTGGGTGGTGTGCCAGGGTCGAGGCATATGTCATAAGACTGGCTGCGATATTGCACGCAATGCGGCATGGGGCAGACTACCGACAACACCAGATCGACGTGACAGACGTTGAAAGTTCTATTTATCTCATGCGGTATTACATGGTTGAGGCTGACCGTGTATTGCACAAACGCACCACCGAGGTTGAAACCCATGCGGATATTGTGTGGCATTACCTAACCAAGAACAAAAACAACCCAGTATTCACAATCCAGCGCATACAGAATGGTTGTGGTCGCAACATTACCATCCAACGTGAAACCACC
>BQJS01000060.1 GCA_021604825.1 Phycisphaerae bacterium
CCAGCTTCTACAATCCGACCACTGCGAACAATCGCCACGCGGTCGCACAATTGTTCGACTTCACTCAACGTATGGCTCGAAAACAAGACGGTCCGCCCGTCAGCCGTCACCGCACGGAGTTCTTCGTATAAGGCCTGCTGCATCAATGGATCGAGACCAGAAGTGGGTTCGTCCAGAATGAGCAACTCCGGTTTGTGCATGAGCGCTTGAATGATCGCCAACTTCTGCCGCATGCCCTTGGAGTACCCGCGGATCTTTCGCTCGGCGCTGAGTTCGAATCGGCCACAAAGGCGCGTCGCTTCCGCCCATCCACCGCCACCGCGCGCTCGATCGATAAACTTCAAGAACGCGAGTCCCGTCATGCCGTCGTAAAGACGGGCGTCGCCTGACAAATATGCGATGCGTCGACGTATGTTGGTGGACTCTTTCCAAACGTCCAATCCAAAAACCGTCGCAGTCCCACCGCTCGCCCGCAACAATCCAATCAAGATTCGAAGCGTTGTCGATTTTCCCGCACCGTTCGGCCCGAGAAATCCAAAGCGCGAGCCGGCTGGCACGGTTAGCGAAACATCTCGCAGTGCGACAACGTCGCCATAGGTCTTGGCAAGATTGTGAATCTCAACAACGTTCATGCTCGGCATTCTAATCGAAGTTGGTTAACTCAGCGAAGTGATGGACGTTGGCTGCAACAAGTGTGACGGATATTGCACCCATTGCAGACTCAAACCTTCCGCTGGCATGGTTGGGCCGGCGTTGTCGCGGTTTTTGCTTTCGAGGATTTCGGGCAGCTTTTCGATGGGCCAGAAACCGCGCCCGATTTCGATGAGGGTCCCAGCCATGTTGCGCACCTGGTGATAGAGAAATCCTTTGCCGACGACATCGATTCGGATTTCGTCAAGATGTCGATGCACGTCGCAGCGCAGCACCGTGCGAACCATGGTCGCGCGTTCGCAACCTGCCCCGGCCATCGCGCTGAAGTCCATCGTACCGATGAAATAAAACGCCGCAGCGTGCATCCGTTCAACGTCGAGTTCGTTCCAGCAATGGTAGGTATAGCGCTGACTCAAGCGATCGACCGATCGCCGCGAATGATTGTGAATCCGATAGCGATAGCACTTACACGTGGCAGATAAGATCGAGTCAAAGTCTGGATGCACTTCGCTGACATCGAGCAAACTAATGTCTTTGGGCAGCCGGCCACCAATCGCGTGTCGCAAATTCTTGGTTGGTATCGGACAACTCGAGCGGACGTTGGCCACCTGCCCGCGGGCATGCACGCCCGAATCTGTGCGACCGCTCCCACGCAGCGCCAGAGGGTGACGCAGCACGCGCTTCGCCGCCGCCTCCAACTCGCCCTGCACGGTTCGAAACTCCGGCTGACGCTGCCAACCGTGAAAATCCGTGCCGTCGTAGGCCACCACCAATTTCAGATTCCGCTCCATAAGCAGCATCATAAGCCTAACACCACGGCGAGGCGAACCGGCAAGCCCACCAATAGCCAGCGCAAAAAAATGGCCACAAGTCGTGGCCATTCAGGAGGAGCTATTGGGTTCTAGCGATGTGCCACTGCTCTGTGAGCAGTGCGTTTTTTTCACTTGCGCGACTAAGCCGCCAATTCCTCAGCCAACGAGGAACCAAACCGCTGACGCAAGCGCTGGAGGATATCTTTGTGAATCTGGCTGACGCGCGACTCGGAAAGATTCAAAACGGTACCGATCTCAGCCATCGTCAATTCTTCGTAATAATAGAGCACGAGAATCAAACGCTCCTCGCGGGCAAGTCCCTTGCTGATGTGTTCGGTAAGAAGTTGACGGGAGGTACTCAACGCTGGATCAACGCTATGTGTATCGCGGACATCCCATGAACGCGACGGTCCACGGGTGCGGGCGCCGTCTTCTGATTCCATGGCGCTGAAGTGAACTTCCTTGCCCAACTGCGAAAGACGCGACAAATCTTCGTAACGCTGCACATCAACACCCATGCGACCGGCGACTTCGTTGGCCGTTGGTGGACGGCAGTTTTCGGTGTCCAACATTTCCTTGGCTTTGAGACGACGTTTCTCGAAAGTACGCACCGTACGACTCTGCGGGTCGAGGCTTCGAAGCCAGTCCATCACCGCACCGGAAATACGTTGCTGACAGAACGTTTCAAACTTGGCTTTGTGGCGGGGGTCGTAAGCCTCGACGGCTTCGATCAATCCGTCGAACGCGGCACTGCAAATTTCATCGTAAGTAATCTGTGCCGGCAGGCGTCGCGACAGTCGAGCCGCATGGGCGTGAACCAGATGGGAGTAGTTGACGACCAGATGATTTCGGTCAGCCACCTTGCGGGTCTTGAGAAAACGCTTCCAAACCTTATCGACCGGTGAGGCTGTCTGTTGCTTACGCGCCATCTGCAATGCTCCTTGTCGAAGTTCTTAGACTTGCGGGTTCTTTTTTTGGTTGTGCTTCCGTTTTCACCCTGCCGAAGTGAATGGTTTGTGACTTCTTTCCACGCCTCTTGGCAGGACCTTCCTCTAGTCGGTTTAGGCAATCTAATTAGACTAGTTAAAATGGGAAGAATCCCATCTATTCACATCGGTTAAATTGCGCAAAGAATCGACCGCGCAGGGTTGATAAGCAGCTCATCCCCCCGATTTCAACACTGCCACGAGCGCGCGGATTTTCCTCAAGATTTTTTTGAGAGCGGTCGCTAAGGGCAAAAATTGACGCCTTTGCGCAAGAATTGCGCGGAATTGAACGGGGTGTGGCTGAGCGTTATCGAGTCGAAGGGGCGGTAAATCGGGTCAGCCGCGATTATTCAAGGTGTATTCCTTCAGGATGATATGACAGGGGCTGCCTGCGACTTGCTGTGAAATGGAAGTTTGGGTGCCCAAAATTCACCCTCAATGCCGCCCCGGCTTGAGACCCGCCCAGGCTACTGCGGGCCGACCAACCGGTCGTGGAATTTCAGGTAATCGGTTTCGGTCAGATCCGTATCACGATTCACGTCGGCAAACTTGCAGAATTCCTCGAATCCCGGTTGCCCGAATTCGGTCATGCAAATCTGGAATTGGCCATAGTCGGCGAGATCGACATCACCATCGATATCCAGATCGCCTGGCCAAGGCATCGCCCCGGTGATTTGTTCGACCAGCATGTTCGTATCCTGGCCATCGATGACACTGTCGTCGTTGAGATCCAGCAGCTCGCACCCGTTGGTCGAAAGCATTTCACCGTCTTCGGGTACACAAATCTGCATTTCGTAATAGTCACGCAAGTCAATATCGCAGTCACCATCCGCGTCAGCCGACCGAGCGACGGGATTGGAAACCACTTCGATGGTCGCGACTTCCGCCGCAATCGACCCAGTTACTTGCGGTCCTTGCAGGATTTCGCCTGTGATACCCAACGACCACAATCGTTGGGGAATCTGAATCGCGAAGTCAAAACCAACCAAGCCAACGTTCAGCCCGGTGACAGTATATGTCCCTAATCGTGTTGGCGCGCCGATACCTGCCGTAGTCGGCGTTAGAAAGGTAAAATACGCTCGGTCGAAATCACCCGTGTCCGGCAAGTTGTCCAATCCGGAGTCCAACGCCTGCCATCCGGTGAATTCCGGATCGGGGTTGAAGTCTTCGTTGAAGGTGATGACATCAGTCGTGTCTGCGTTCAAGAAAAACGCAAAACTGGTCATCATGGCGTTGGCGGGTGGGTCCGTCACCTCGACCCAAACCTCGAGTTCCAAAGCATCACCCACATTCACCACCGAATCCGACTCCGATGCCCCCAGTCGCAGTTCGAAATGGGCAGCCGGATCAGCCGAGGCCACTGCGGTAAGACCGATCAGTATAAAGGCGAGCACCGACATAAACATCCGACCGGATCGCCGAGCGTCTGAACGTTCTGATCCGGCCTTGTTTATGCTGAAATGTGTTGACAAACCGTAAGCGCGGTTGTGCTTGAGCATGTTGCGTCCTTCCCCGTCCATCCGCCCAGGGACAGCATGCGCGTGTGATGGCGCGTGGGCGGCGATCAACGTCGAGTTCGACCAAACTGCTTGACTCTGCCCGAATCGGTCGAAATTCGCCTCCTCCTCAGGTGCGAACCCTTTATTATGATTACTCGGACCACGCGTTTCAAGTGTGCTGTCAAACGGCCCTTGATCCACCGAGCCGAACTTTCGGGGTAGGCTTACGACGCTAAGTCGCCTGCAGATCATTGCTTATCAATCTGACGGAATGGACCTGGAAGGAACCCCCGGACCACCTGCGTCGTATTGACAGAGTCTGGACGGTTATTAGAGTATCGCTTCTCGCGAGCCGATGGTGAGCATGCACGATCGTTGGCCAACGCGAGCCGCCTTTGACCGGTTTTCCATTGACTATCAAGGTCGAATCGCCGGAAGTCGGGCTCATAGCTCAGTTGGCAGAGCGCGTCGCTGATAACGACGAGGTCCCAGGTTCAAGTCCTGGTGGGCCCATTTTGCTTGAAGGATCGACGGCATGCAGTGGGATTGGATCGCGATTATCGCATTTGGGGCATTGGCACTCTACGTCGCCACCAAGGGCGGTGGCTGAGGGCCTAAGAAATCAGATTGAGCGTGTCTCAATCCGAAGCCACTGGTCGCAATCCTGATCTTCAGGCAACAGTCCCAAAGGGGTCGTAGCTCAATGGGAGAGCACCGCGTTTGCAACGCGGGGGTTGTCGGTTCGAGTCCGATCGACTCCAGTCATTTCCGCCGCACGTACTTGGCTACAATCCAATACCACTGGCCAACTCGGTTGGCGTTGCGCCATTGCTGAGAATCGACATCGCCACCAGGAAATACGCCAGCACGCTGACGATGTCATTGGTCGTGGTGACAATCGGTCCCGACGCGATCGCAGGATCAACCCCAAACTTTCGAAACAGATAGGGCAACGACATACCCAGCAGCGATGCGGTCATGATCGCCACGGACATTCCGACGCCCACCGCAACCGTCATCAACGCTTGGGGAACTGAGTCATCCACCAACCCCCAAGACTTCAAAAACGGCACGCCCAAAAACGTAATCAATGCGGCTGACACACCGCACACCGGCGACATGATCAATGTGATCGGCAATTCGCGTGCGAATGCCAGTCGAACTTTCGTCGATGCCAAGTCACCGGTCGCAAGCGCCCGAATGATAATTGTCGAAATCTGAATTCCACTATTCCCGCCCATCGCTCCCATCATCGGTACGAACATCACCAAAGCGAGGTAAACCTTCTCGGGAAAGGACTGATTGAATCCGCCGACGATCAATCCGCTGACACCTGTCCCGATCATGCACGCCAGCAACCAACGCAGCCGAATGAACGCCGCGCGAACAGACGAAGGCTCCTCCAACTCCTCCGGCGCGGTACCCGCCATCAAATAAATATCTTCCGCCGCTTCCTCTTCAGCGATATCCAACACGTCATCGTGCGTAATCTGACCGCGCAAACGTCCGTCACCATCGATGACAGGAACCGTGGTCAGGTCGTACTTGCGCATCTTGTTGGCGACGTCTTCCTGATCGTCGTCCACGTGGACGACCACCGGATCTTCAACACTGATCGACGCAAGCGACGTGTCTTCGCGATTTGTCACCAACTGGCGCAATTGCACCAGTCCAACCAAGCGATTTTGATCATCTACGGTATAGACATAGTGAACGTCTGCCTCCTCCGCCGCCTGTCGCACCGCCTCAACCGCTTCCTTCACCGTCGCAACCATCGGAAGGGCCACGAGTTCAGGCGTCATGATTCCGCCCGCTGACTCCTCATCAAACTCGAGCAATTCTTCCAACTGATCGGACTGATCGTCGGGAAGCTGCTCCAGCACGTATTCGCGCTGTACGTCGGTCAGTTCCGAAAGAACGTCAGCCGCATCATCGGGCTCGAGTTCGGTGACAACATCGGAGAGGTCTGCGTCGTCGATATCATCAACGGCCTCACTGCGCTCGGCTTCGTCCAACTCCGCAATTAGGGCAGCCGTCGCCCTGGGCGGCAGTAAGAACACCAGTTGCGAACGCTGATCGTCTTTTAGAACGGTGTAAATATCGGCGAGATCCGCCGGGTGGACTTCTTCGAGTCGAGACGCGAGACGACCGCCATCGCTTTCATCCAGCGCCGCACGCACGTCTATGAGAGTTTGTTCCAAGTCTTGGCGCATGGCGGATTCCGCGGTTGAGGTCGTTTAAGTCGATCGAGTTGTGCGTATTATGCGTCGGGTTGCACCGAACGCAAACAGAGCAGAATCAACTGCATATGGCGTGTGACGCCAATTCAAACATCAGCCCATCGATGCACAAGGGCGCATGGGCATTTTGCATGAGTCGCGACTCTGCATCCGAAATCGAATCAATGGATTGGGCAGCCACCTCCGGATCGATCCCGTCGCGAACGACCTCAAACGGGTGCGGGCGACCGGCGGCTGCGTGAAGATGGCTGCCATACCACGTCGCCATCGATCCAAGAATATCCGCAAGGGCCACGCGCCGGGCGGCGGCATCCGACAGATTCTTGTCGCGCTGCTTGTAGCGGTTGGCTGATTCCTTGGCCAACTCCACGATGCGCTTGGAATGCTTCGCTGCCGACATCCGATCAAGACCTGCCAGCATCTCGGAGACCTCGCCAAACAACTCCGCGAATCCGTCCTGGGCATACAACACCGCCCGTCCAAGGCTGCCCTGCGCAAGCACCGCCAGCAGGTCAGCCGTCTTTGCATCCAACCCGTCTACTAACTCGCCCAGTCTCCGGGCTACAAACTCGCTCGGTAACGACGCGAAGCCAACCATCTGACAACGCGACCGCGTCGTCGCCAGCAAGCGGTCAGCAGCCGACGCCAGCATGATCAAGAACGTGGTCTCCGGCGGCTCTTCGAGGGTCTTGAGCAATGCGTTTTGCGCTTGCGGCGTGATCTTGTCGGCTTCACGGATGATGAACACCTTGACCGGACCTACCGTGGGCCGCAATCCAACCGCATCGATCACGAAATGCCGAATGACGTCCACGCCAAGGTCGAGCGCCTTTCGAGCCCGTACGGCTGAGTCGGGATGACTCGCCGCCAACTGGCGATAGACCAAATGCAAATCGGGATGATTCCCCGCATCGACCAAAACGCAGCTGCGGCAAATTCCACAGGAGTCCCGCGATGGCGCGTCACCTTCGCCACCCGTCGATGATTCGCAGAGCATGAGCTTCGCCAAGCCATGCGCGAACATCTCTTTGCCGACGCCGTCGGGTCCGTGAAATATGTACGCATGGGGAAGTCGATCAGACGAAAGGGCTTGCTGAATCAACCGTTGCGCTCGCGATTGATGCTGCACGTCGCGAAGCTGCACGATCTGGCGCGGTGATTCGGCGGATTTCGTTTTACTGGAGGGCACGGGCCACCGCCTGCCACACATCTTCGTGGACGGCATCCGATTCTGCACTGCCATCAACGATGACAACTTTGCGCGGATAGGTTTCCGGAAGGGACTTGAGCGTATCGCGCACCTTGCGGTGAAAATCGAGAGGCCGAGCTTCCATCGCATCGGTCTGCACATCGTCGAGCAACATCCCCTGCCCAGCGTGTCGCGATCGATTCTTGCCGGCGTGTTTGGGCTGACGTCCGGTGCGCTCGAAACCCAACTCGATGGGAACGTCGAGAATCAGGGTCAGGTCGGGCCAAACATCTTCGACGGCGTATTGGCCAAGCTCGAGGACGCGTTTCAGGTCGTAACCGGCTGCAACCTGATAGGCGCACGTGGAAGAAATGAAACGGTCGCACAGAACCGTTTTGCCCGCCTCCAACGCAGGCTTGACCTTTTCGCCAACCAGTTGCGCTCGGGAGGCCATGAATAAAAACGTCTCGCAGCGTACATCCATGTTGGTCAAATCGTGATCAAGCAGAATGCTGCGGATCATGTTGCCGAAATCGGTCCCGCCGGGATCTTTGCAATGCACCACGTCGCCGCCGAGCGACTCCAACCGCTCGCCAAATCGTTCGCGTTGCGTGCTCTTGCCCGAACCGTCCGGTCCATCGAACACAATAAACTTGGAGCGAAGTTTTTCGACGTAGTCCTTGTCCGACCAGATGGCATCTGACTGGGGCATAGAATCGATACTCAAACTTTCTCGGCGCGGGCCGTTCGTGTTTGTTCAAAAACTTCGGTCGCGTTGTAGCTCGACCTGACAAAGGGCCCCGACGCCACACTCAAGAATCCCATCGCCTCTGCCGCCTCTTTCAGTTCATCGAATTCGACCGGCGAATAGAATTTCTCAACGGGAACGTGCATCTCCGTGTTGGTCGGTTGAAGATACTGCCCGATCGTCAACACGTCGCAACCGACTTCGCGAAGATCGGCAAAGGTTTGGTGCAATTCGTCGGTCGTCTCGCCCAAACCAACCATGATCCCCGACTTGGTCAGGGTAGCCGAGTCGAGCTGCTTGACGATTTGCAGCACGTCGAGCGATCGATGGTACTTCCCCTGAGGTCGAATTTTTGGCGTGAGGCGTTCGACCATTTCCAGATTATGATTGTACAGATCTGGCTTGGCCGCACAGAGCATTTCAATGCAATCGCGACGGGCGTGAAAGTCGGCTGGCAATACTTCGATGGTGGTGGTCGGCGTCGCCTTGCGGATCGCCTCCACGCAGCGTGCAAAATGCCCCGCCCCCTCGTCTTTCAAATCATCTCGAGCGACAGCGGTGATGACCACGTGCGACAAATTCAACTTCGCTACCGCGTCCGCCAACCGGTTCGGCTCATCCAATTCCACGGGATCGGGCTTGGCCGTATCGACCGCACAGTAATGGCACCGCCGCGTGCATTTATCGCCAAGAATCATGAACGTCGCGTGACGCTTGGCCCAGCACTCGGTGAGGTTCGGACAACGGGCTTCCTGGCACACCGTCGCGACGCCACTTTCTTCAACGATCCGCCGTGTGCTCATGAAGTCATCGCGCCCCGGCAGTGGTCGCTTCAACCAACTCGGCAAGCGCCGCCGGCGTTCTTCAGGACGACCAGTGATGACGGGAAGTTCGATCATGAATCCACGCATACTTCGGGAAAGGAAAGTGCCAAAGGTTTACGTATTCGGGAAGTTCGTAGGGTGGGCCGTGCCCACCAATTCGTGCGTCATGCCAACGGCGGTGGGCAGGGCCCACCCTACAATTAACATTCAAACGAATTGGCCAAACGCACCGAACGCAACCACGAAGGATGATAGGTTTGCAGGGTCTTTTTGCAAGACTGACAGGACTTCACAATCGAAATGCGTTTGACGATATAGAAAACGTGGGCTAGGCTTGAATTGGCGGCGAACACTGGGAAGGGCGTCGAAAAGCATCATGGCCATCAAACTCAACAAGATTCTTTACCCCACTGATTTTTCAGAGCTCTCCGTGCTTGCCCTGCGCTATGCCCGCGAGTTTGCCGAGCAGTATTCCGCACAGCTTTATTGCTTGCACGTGGTCGATGAAGGCCAGCAATATTGGTCAGCCGTCGGCCCGGAGGCAGCCCCAATCTGCCCACCGATGAACGACATCCTCGAATCCGCCAATCAGCAGATGCAATCCTTCTTCGACGAGCATCTCGTGGGGTTGGAGTACCCAGCCATCACGCACGTCTCGACAGGCCGACCGTTCGTCGAAATTATCCACTACGCCAAGGAAATCACGGCCGACATTCTCATCATCTCCACCCACGGTCGCGGTGGCGTCATGCACGCCCTCATGGGCAGCACGGCTGAGAAAATCGTCCGCAAAGCCCCCTGCCCCGTCTTAACCGTCCGCAGCGGTGAACACGAATTCGTATTGCCGTAGCTACCGCACCGCCCTCCAATCCACCCGTTCAGCTTGACGCATCGCACGATCGACCGATGATTTGTTCGTCATGACGAATCCCCATCCATCGCCGCAAGACCGTTATTCCCGGCAGGTGCTGTTTGAACCGATCGGCGAAGACGGGCAGGCACGTTTGGCCAAAGGGCGCGTGTTGCTCGTCGGATGCGGCGCTTTGGGAACAGTGCTGGCCAGCACGTTGGCGCGGGCGGGTGTGGGCCACCTTCGCATCTGTGACCGCGACTACATCGAGCTCAACAACCTACAACGGCAAGTACTGTTTGACGAAGACGACATCGAGCAGAACGTCCCCAAAGCCATCGCCGCAGCCAACAAGCTGTCACGCGTCAACTCTTCGATCAACGTCGAGCCAGTCGTCACCGACGTAAACTTCAAGAACATCGCCCAACTCGCGGACGGATGCGATGTCATCCTCGATGGCACCGACAATTTTGAAACCCGCTACCTCATCAACGACGTCTGCATCGATCGCAACGTCCCCTGGGTCTATGGAGCGGTCATCGGTGCGACCGGTTTGGTCATGCCGATCTTGCCCGGTGAAACGCCCTGCCTGCGCTGCGTGTTTGAAAACGCCCCACCGCCAGAAATGAGCCCGACGTGCGACACAGCCGGCGTCATCGGACCAGCCGTCAACATCGTCGCATCCATGCAATCGGTCGAAACCTTCAAGCTCCTGATGGGCAAGCGCGAAGATGTCGTCCGCAAACTTCTGAGCATCGATGTGTGGTCCGGGCGCGTCGTGCAGTTGGCCGTCGCCAAACCCGAAGGCGAGAACGCATGCATCTGCTGCGGCGAGCGGCGATTCGAATATTTGAAAGGGGAAGTCGTTTCCCTGACGACGACACTTTGCGGACGAAACGCGGTTCAGATCCAACCGCAATCGTCGCGCGAAGGTCAGACCGATCTATCAGCCCTCGCCCGCAAGCTGGCGATGGTATCGCGCGATAAAGTCAAGCAAAGTGAGTATCTCGTGCGGGCGATGGTGGAGGGATACGAACTGACCGTATTCAAAGACGGGCGAACCATCATCAAAGGCACGAAGAACCCCGATGAAGCCCGCAGCGTTCACGCGAAGTACATCGGTTCATAGAATTGAAAGCGGGATGTGTTCGCTATCCGCATCCGCCGAGTCGAAACGGCAGCAGGAAAATATTATTGAGAAACCCGGTCGCGAAACTGAATTCCAGCGGACCGGCAATGGCCAACGCACAATCGGCAGCGAGACCGACACCCAGTATGAACACAAACGTTTGAAGCAGTCTTTTTCGTTTCATCACGCGACGGTTACACTCCATGATTGGGTCAGCAAATCAAGATTTCAGTCTAACCGTTCATATCGGCAAAGGCACGCTGGAAGAAATAGTCGAGCGGTCCACACGCGATTCACCGCGCGAAACATGCGGTTTACTCCTGGGACGACGCGACGGACAGGTCATATTGGTGCGGGCGTCTGTACCAGCAAGGAACGTCTCGCCCGAGCCGAACGGCCGCTACGAAATCGACCCGCACATTGTCTTAAGGCAACTCGCTTCTGACGTCCATGCAGAAGCCGATTGCATGAAACCACGACTGATCGGGTTCTATCATTCGCACCCCCGGGGTTCCGTCGAGCCGTCCGACCAAGACCACGCCGAAGCTTGGCCAGACATGCTCAACCTCATCGTCGGGTCGCAAGAAAATCAAAATCGTTGGACATTTTTTTGGCACGATCGCGAAATCCTTTACGCCACGGTAGTAGACCGTCGGGCGATCGAAGGACCCGCGTTGACACGATTTTCGCAGGGGTCTACGATCACCCTGCATCGCAGCACCCTGCGACCGGGCTGGGGAACTGCCGAGTTAAAATCCAAATGAATTTTTGAAGTTTTCGCGTCAGATCAAGGCGGCTCGTCGCTATGCTTTTCGGGCCTGATGAGCCGACTGGATGACACTACGAATTCCGTACAGATAAGCCAAAACGAGGAGTGACGATCATGTCCAACAGATTCAATTCAGCGGTTGAGAGCATCGGCAACACCCCGATGATTCGGATTCAACGCATCATCGACGCCCCGGCCACGGTCTATGCCAAGCTCGAGTTCCGCAATCCGTTGGCCAGCGTCAAGGACCGCATCGGTTGGTCGATGATCGAAGCCGGTGAAAAAGCCGGCAAGATCAACAAGGACACCGTCGTTGTCGAGCCGACCAGCGGAAACACCGGCATTGGACTGGCATTTGTTTGTGCGGCGAAGGGCATCCGATTGCGATTAACAATGCCCGAAAGCATGTCGCTTGAGCGCCGTCGCGTGCTGCGTCAGTTGGGCGCGGAATTAATCCTCACGCCAGCCGCCGACGGAATGCCCGGTGCGATTCGGGCGGCAGAGCAATTGCTTGGCGAATCACCGAATTCATTCTTGCCCCAGCAATTCAGCAACCCAGCCAACCCGGACGTGCATCGCCGCACGACTGCGGAAGAAATCTGGAACGACAGTGAAGGGGAAGCGGACGTTCTTGTCGCCGGTGTGGGCACGGGAGGAACAATCACCGGTGCCGGTGAAACGCTCAAGAGTCGAAAAAGTTCATTTCGCTGCATCGCCGTCGAACCGGAAGCATCACCGGTTATCACCCAAGCGAAGAACAAGGAACCGCTCCAACCCGGCAAGCACAAGATTCAAGGCATCGGCGCAGGATTCATCCCCGAGAATTTGAATCTCGACATTGTCGACGGTGTTGAACGCATTTCCGATGACGACTCGTTTGCGTGGGCCCGACGCGCCGCCCGTGAAGAAGGGATCCTGTGCGGTATCTCATCAGGTGCGGCGCTCTGTGCAGCCAACCGGGTGGCCAACGCTCCGGAAAACAGCGGCAAGACCATCATCGTTATCCTCGCCAGTGCAGGAGAGCGTTACGTCTCATCGCCATTGTTTGAAGGCACCGAGTAGGGTTCGCCGTCGTTTGTTCCCGTCGCCAATTGCCCAGCCTCTGCCGACGAGAAACGGTTGAAGCGTTCTTTTCGAAACGACCGCTCCAACCAATACCCGGCAACAATCACGACGACCGCAAGGATGAATTGCACAACGATTCCGCCACGCACAGGCGCGTTCACGGGCATCCACGCCGCAATAAACCCGCCGATCGGAGAGGCTGTAAACAAGATCCCCAACGAATCCGATTCTTCTTTGGCATGGCGGGCAACCTGAAACCCAAACCAACTGGATGCAACGATCACCGGCAGAATCCAATAAGCCACCAACTGCGTCCAGGCGGTAGTCGGATTCCCAGTTCGAATACATGACCAACGAAACAAACCGAAACTCATCAGGCAGATTCCGCTCAGCATGAAAATGCTGTCGTTCAATGTCTCTTTCAATTGCTCGTTGCCCCCTGCGACCGCGCACAACGATGTGACCGCCAGCGCCAGCGACGCAATCAAGTACGGCCAAACGCGGGCGCGAATGCGATCCAAGGGATTCCGCAATCGTAGAATCTCAACGCGAACCATTTGCATCGCCGACGATATCGGGATGCACACCACGATCATCGCAGCGAAACACATGATCATCCGCATCGTCGGGCGTATGTTCTTGCCGAGCAGGAAGGCGTTCGAGTAAAGGGCATCCGCTTTCACATAACCATACGCGGCGCTGCAAGACCACAGACCGCAGAAGATCAAAGCCAATCCTGGGCCCAGCGCCGGAAGGTCCGGTCGTCTAAACCGTTTGGCCGCAGCCCACCACCAAAACGCCGACATGATCAGGCACGCAAGCAAGCCAACCGCCAACACGTCGGGGTCCGGATACGCACATCGCATGATTCCCAAGCCAAGCATCGCTGGATGCAATCCCAAAAAGAGCGTCAGTCCGGGGAAACTCACCAACAGGTTTCTCGAAAAATCCAAAAAGAAACAGGCCACCAACAGCCCAATGATGGCATTGTTTGGCTTCTTGAGACCGACCCCCAAAAACACCTGAAGCGACCATGCCGACATCGCCGACGCAAGGACCACAATATTTCCCACCAGCCAATCGCCCGCACCACCGAGCCCGTACGCCTGGATCAACACAAACCCAACGACCCCGCCCACCATCCACGACACCAACGTCGCCCCGATTGGACCAAACACGTACCCCGACACAACGGCAATCGATCGCATCGGCGCAATTCGGATTGATTCGAGCATCACACTCGTGTGGTCGCGGGTCAGTGCCTTCGCACGGGCTCCCATGCCAGATAGGTACAACACCGCAATCTGAAGGTACCCAAGAGTTCGAAGGGCCCAGTTTGCGGCTTGTGCTTCGGAATTGAATTCCCCAGACTTGATCGCAATCGCGCAACCAGCCACCAAGATCAGCCCGTAAGTCGAATTCGACCAGAACAACCGTCGCCAACCACCTTGCAGCACGGCTTGCCCCGACCAGATTGGATTGCCCAACGACACGTATTCCATGCCCAAACCTTCGTTTCAAACTTGCGATTTTTGACTAGTCCACCTGTCGAACGCCGGTCTTGAGGTACACTTCTTCGAGACTCTCTCGAACCATGTGAAACGACGTCACGCCCAACCGACGATCGATGATCTGCCGCAACAACAGCGCCGCTTCTTCGTCACCCATGTCATACTGAATCACGTATTCGTTGCCACGTTTGAGGATGTGCGAAACCCCATCGATGGCCATCAGCGCTTCCGTACAATCAACCTCGCCGACGATGTTCATCTTGTAGTTGCATCGACCTGTCCCCTGGTGTGCCAACTCATCGACGTGCGAGTAACGCAAGATGCCGCCGCGTTCGATGATGGCGATGTGCGTGCAGTATTCTTCAAGGTCGGCGAGAATGTGTGACGAAACGATGACGGCTTTCCCTTGAGCAGCGAGGCTCGCGATGACATGCCGCAGCTGAATTCGACCGGCTGGATCGAGTCCGCTGGACGGTTCATCCAACAACACGACCGCCGGACTTGGAATGAGCGTTTGCGCGACAGTGATTCGTTGTCGCATACCGCGCGACAGGCTGGAAACTTTCTCTTCCCGTTTGTCGTCAAGCCACACCTGATCGAGCCAATAGTCGATCCGCTCCTCGGCTTCTGTTCCCCGGATGCCGTTGAGTTCGGCGACGAAGTACAGGAATTTTTCAACCGTCATCTCTTCATAGGCCGGTGGCGAGTCCGGCGAGAACCCGACTTCCCCGCGCACGCGGTGCGATTCGTCGAGGATATCGTGCCCCATGATTTTCGCCGATCCCGAAGTGGGTGCCTGCAAGCCAGCCAACACGCGCAAGAGCGTCGTCTTACCCGCACCGTTGGGACCGAGCAGCCCAAGCAAATCGCCCGACGACATCGTGAAACTCACGTCGTCCACCGCGACAAGTTTGCCGAACTCCACCCGGATGTCATTGGCTTCAACCAACAGGGACATGCGTTCGCCTTTTGAAATCGCCTTAGTTCAATTACATGAAAGCGATGCTGTTATATCCGTCCCGATGCTATTTCGCACGCATGCATTGGGCGGTTCTGAGGAATCCACAATCAACGATGAGTTCATACATTTCAACCACCGCGTCGATTGGAGTCGCGGCGGCTTGCGGGTTACAATTCCGGCTTACGATCCAGACCGATTTGATGACGATTTTTTCAACCGCGTGCGGAGAACACGATCGATGTATTTCACTTCAAAGCAATCCAAGATTCTGTGCATGACAGCAATTTTTGTAGGGGCAACCATGACTGCGACGCCGACTCTGGGAGAACCGCATCCGTTTTCAATACACGACATGCTGGCGATGGAACGCCTCGGCGGAATCAACGTCTCGCCCGACGGTGAGCGCGTCGCCTTCACCCGGCGCGTCACCGATGTCGATGCGAACAAGTCGCACACCGACATCTGGCTCGTCAACGTCGATGGCAGCAACATGCGCCGGCTGACCTCGCACGAGTCGAGCAGCAGCAGCCCCAAATGGTCGTCCGATGGGACTACGATTTTCTTTCTCTCGTCTCGCAGCGAATCTTCTCAGGTTTGGCGAATCGCGGTCGATGGCGGAGAAGCCGTGCAAGTCACCGACGTCCCGCTCGACGTTTCCGGGTTCGTCCTCTCGCCCGACGCGACGCACCTCGCCGTCAGCATGGACGTCTTCCCCGACAGCGAATCGCCGGCTGACACCAAGAAACGCCTCGACGAAAAAGCCGAACGCAAGTCCACCGGCATGATTTACGATCAATTGTTCATTCGCCACTGGGACCATTGGAAGGATGGCCGTCGCTCTCACGTCTTCGCCATTCCGGTGGCTGGCGGTGATCCGGTCGATGTGATGAAAGGGATGGACGCCGATAGCCCGTCGAAACCGTTCGGCGGTGACGAGGAAATCACCTTCACGCCCGACGGTAAATCAATCGTATTCTCAGCCCGCGACGTCGGCAGAGAAGAAGCATGGTCCACCAATTTCGACTTGTTCGTCTCGCCCATCGATGGATCGAGCAAGCCGAAATCGATCACCAAAGAAAACCAGGCTTGGGACACGCTTCCCGTGTTCTCGCCCGACGGCAAGACACTCGCTTACCTCGCGATGGAGAAACCCGGTTACGAATCCGACCGCTTTCGCATCGTCCTGATGGATTGGGCGTCGGGTAAGACATCCGTACTCACCGAAGAATGGGATCGGTCAGCCGGCGGAATCGTCTGGTCGCCCGACGGTTCAACCATCTACACCACCGCCGCAAATCTCGGTCAGCGATCGCTCTTCAGCATCAACACCAAAACCGGACAAGTTGCCACGATCCTGCACGAAGGCAACGTTCGCAGCCCCGGTGTCGCGGGCGACAAGATAGTCTTCGGTATGGACCACTTGCGTTCACCGGTTGAACTGTACTGGGCGTCATCGGATGGCAATAGCTTGGTGCAGATCACCAACGTCAACGGAGAAAAACTCGCGGCGACGGCGATGGGCGAACCGGAGCAATTCACCTTCAAAGGTGCCAACGACGACACCGTCTACGCCTACGTCGTCAAGCCGGCAAACTTTGTAGAGGGCAAGAAATACCCCGTCGCATTCTTGATCCACGGCGGACCGCAGGGCTCATTCGGAAACGACTTTCACTACCGTTGGAATCCGCAGGCCTATGCCGGGGCTGGGTATGCGGCTGTCATGGTCGACTTCCACGGTTCGACCGGTTATGGCCAGGCCTTCTGCGATTCGATCAACCAGGACTGGGGTGGGAAACCGCTCGAAGATTTGCAGAAGGGGTTGGCGGCTGCCCTCGAACGCTACAAATGGATGGACGGCGATCGCGTATCAGCGCTCGGCGCGTCGTATGGCGGTTTCATGATCAACTGGATCGCCGGCAATTGGCCCGACCGCTTCAAGTGCCTCGTCAACCATGACGGCAACCTCGACGAGCGCATGGCCTACTACGACACTGAGGAACTTTGGTTTCCAGAATGGGATCACGGCGGAAATCCGTGGGACAATCCCGAGAATTTCAGCAAGCACAACCCGATCGATCACGTGAAGAATTGGAAGACACCGATGCTGGTCATCCACGGCGCGCTTGACTATCGCGTCGTCGATACCCAGGGAATGTCAACGTTCACAGCATTGCAACGACGCGGCATTCCATCGCGCTTCCTCTACTTCCCGGACGAAAACCACTGGGTGCTCAAGCCGGCCAACAGCATCCTATGGCATGACACGGTGATCGAGTGGCTCGACAAATGGACCAAGTAGGGTGGCGACTGTAATTTCCTCAAGGCGCCCCCTAATAGTCATTCCCGCGCAAGCGGGAATCCAGAATCGAACGAGGGGACGTTATCCTTGGTTTAGTCATATGAATTCGCAATGCTTCTCTTGCACGGAAGTTAAGCCACAATACAAGAGGTGACGCATACCCCTGGATTCCCGCTTTCGCGGGAATGACGGGCGGGGCGCTCTGCGACATGAACATTGACACGCAAACCATCGAGGTCAAAACCAAGGGCAACAGCGAGGTCATCAATCTCTCGCCCGCCATCGATGCCTGCGTTCAGAAATCATCGATCAACGATGGCACGCTCACCGTCTTCGTCATCGGCTCAACAGCCGGCATCACCACCACCGAGTTTGAACCCGGTCTGGCAAATCACGACCTCGCCGCCCTGTTTGAACGCATCGCGCCAGAACACGATCGGTACGTACACGAAGAAACCTGGCACGACGACAACGGCCACTCCCACGTACGGGCGACACTACTCGGTCCGGGTATCACTGTCCCCCTCGTGGAGGGCCAACTCACTTTGGGTACTTGGCAGCAAATCATCCTGATTGATTTCGACACCCGCCCGCGCGATCGAAAAATCGTCCTGCAATTCATGGGGCAGTAGGTTCGCGGTTTCGCCACCACGATATACCTTGCCCTGGACATGTTTTGTGTCCTAAAATGGATAGTACCAACTCATCATGCGGGCGATCCATTTCAAGAAACCCGCCGTCGAAAGGTGCAGCGAATGCCGGATCGCGAATCATCTGAAGCCTTGATGGAAGTCGTTTACGACGAATTGCGCGATGTCGCTGAGCGTTACTTTCGTCGTCAGCCGGCTGGCTTCACCATGCGCCCGACCGAAATTGTCCACGAAGCGTGCATGCACCTGATGCAGCACGGCAACATTGAATGGACCAGCGCCAATCATTTTCGCGCGATCGCCATTCGCAAGATCTGGCAAATCATCGTCGACCATCTTAAAAAGCGGCAAGCCAAGAAACGCGGAGGTGCGGGCGTCGTGCAGCCGTCAAAATATTCAAGCGATCCCGGTAGTGAATTGGCCTCCAAGGAACGTGGGTGGAAACGCATTCCGCTGGAACACGTTACCATCGAATGGCGCGATCGCGCGGTGGAGTTGATCGATCTTGCCGACCTGCTGTCAGCCCTGCGTGAAGAATCGAGTCGCCTCCACGATGTGGTCATGCTCCATTGGTTCGGAGGAATGACACACGCCGAAGTAGCCGAAGAATTAGACGTCAGCACGAGCACGGCTGAGAAAGATTTTCGATATGCCTTGGCGTGGTTAAACCAACGCCTGGAACAGACCAACGGGTAATTTCAGAACAGAAATAATTGGAAGGCGCGGTTTGTAGTGGCCACCGATTTTCACGACAAGGTAAGTTCCATTCTCGACGCTGCCGCCCGTCGCCGCACGAGCGAGCGCGAGGCATTCGTCACCAAGATGGCCGGCAGCAATCCCGCCCTTCTCAAGAGCGTTCGCAGCATGCTCCCCCATTACCTCAAGCTGCAAAACTTCGAGCCCGCCCGCCCGCGCGGTACGCAGTGGCTGCTGCCCGGCACCACGATGTTCAAGCGGATCGTCGGCGCAGCCACCGAAGATGTCGAATGGCAGCCACCGTTTTCGATCGCCCCCTATAGCGTCACCGGCATTCTCGGTCGCGGCGGAATGGGTGTGGTTTACCTGGGAATTCAGGCCATCCACAGGAAGCGGGTGGCGATCAAGATTCTGCCGAGTCGAATGCTTTCGCGACAACATCGCAGGCGCTTTCAACAAGAGAAGGAATTGCTCCAGCGCCTGCATCATCAAGGGATTGTCAGTGTCATCGATAGCGGCATTGTCAACATCAAAGATTCAAAACCGCACCTCGAATCACACGAACGCCCATACTTTGTAATGGAGTACGTGGACGGTCAACCGCTCAACAAGCACGCCAACGCGCACGGCCTGACTTCGCTTGATCGCGTCATGGTGCTGCGGGCGATTTGCGACGCGGTCGAATACGCCCATCGACGCGGCGTGATCCACTGCGACTTGAAACCTGACAACATCCTCGTCGGCGAGTCCGGCCTGCCCAAAATTCTCGACTTCGGCATCGCCCGATTGCAGGATTCCGTCAACGTCGGCAAATCCGAGTCCAAGCAATTCGTCGGCACGTACGCCTACGCCAGTCCCGAGCAACTGCGCGGTGCAACCAGCACGCTGCGCCCAACGACCGACGTGTACTCGCTTGGCCTCGTTGCGCACGAACTGCTGACCGGTAGGCATCCACGGCGCCGATCAGGCAAACTGGTGGTTGACCTGCGCAGCATTCGGCTGGGCCAATCCGATGCCGCACCGACGGCTGACGACCATGATTTTCAACGAGCACTGGTGGTCGTACTTGCCACCGCATTGCGGAAGACTCGGGGGCAACCCTATCGATCGGCTGGCGAGATGGGCAACGACCTGCAGCAGATCCATGACATATTCTCAACTCGCCTCGGTGCCGCCAAGCAACCATGGTATGGGCAGTTGGTTTCATCCTTGACCACCCGCCTTCGGCCCCAACCCGTCCAAGCCACCGATCACACCCGGTTGCTATCTGCGATCTTCCGCAAACGAATCGGTCTGTCCGGAAATGAGTCCGATTTCGACGCCCGAGACGACCAAAAACGCGACTAGACTTGACCTCTCCCAGTTTTATTGTATATTCATTCATCCGGATGAAGGAATTATCCGATAGAACGGTTGGGAGACTCTGCACGAACCATGGTGACCGACGTCATATTCAAGTCCATGACCGATCCGATTCGGCGGCGAATTCTGCAAGTCCTTTTGCAGAATGAACTTGGCGTGTCGGAATTGGTGAATGTGCTTGAGGCTCCGCAATCCACGGTGTCGCGGCATCTCAAGACCCTGCGCGAGGCGGGACTGGTGGATGCCCGGCAAAGCGGCACGTCGGCGACCTATTTCACCCTACGTAGCCAAAACGGTCCGGACCACGATTTGCGTGATCGGGTGTTGGATTGGAGCGCATCACAGGAATTGCCTACGACGTTGAAGTCGCGATTGGATGCGGTGCTTCAAAGTCGCCAGACCGACAGCGACGCGTTCTTCTCGCAGGTAGCCCACCGCTGGGACGCCATGCGAAGTGACTGCTTTGGGAATGCGTTTCATCTCGACGCCTTAACGGCACTGCTGCCGTCGGACTGGACCGTCGTCGATGTTGGATGTGGAACCGGGTACCTGCTCCCGTTGCTGGCACAGCGATTTGCGAAAGTTATCGCGGTTGATCCGGTTGATGAAATGCTCGACGTCTCGCGTGAGCGGTTAAGTGACGAGTCGGCAAAGCACGTCACCTATCGCAAAGGTTCGGCGACGGATCTGCACATTGACGATAACCAAGCCGACCTGTGTATCGCGTCGTTGGTGTTACACCACGAACCGTCGCCGCCCGATGCCCTAACGGAGTTTTGCCGAATCCTGAAATCCGGCGGTCGCGTTCTCATCATCGAACAGGATGCCCACTCGCTCACCGACTTTCATGAGATGATGCAGGATCGCTGGTGGGGTTTTGATCGAAACGAACTCTGCGCCCAATTGACAAGCGCCGGTTTTGAAAAATGCGAAGCGCACGATCTTCATTCGGTCGCGCCGGCAAAGGCATCGACGATCGATGCACCGGGCTTGTTTGCACTGACTGGACGTAAGCCGTGAATTGCGGGGCACGATGCCTCGAACAATATAGAACATTAAATTGATAGAAAACTGAACTGAAACGCTGGACTTTACAAAACTTCGGAGATCAAACATGACAGTTGCCGTAGAAGACTTCAAGGTCGCAGATTTGTCGCTTGCCGACTTTGGCCGCAAAGAAATCGAGCTCGCCGAAAAAGAAATGCCCGGATTGATGTCGATCCGCCGCGAGTACGCCTCCAAGCAACCACTCAAGGGCGCTCGCATCATCGGTTCGTTGCACATGACCATCCAGACGGCTGTCCTCATCGAGACGCTGGTCGACCTCGGCGCCGATGTGCGCTGGTGCAGTTGCAATATTTTCAGCACGCAAGACCACGCAGCCGCAGCCATCGCCAAAGCTGGCGTCCCGGTTTACGCATGGAAGGGCGAAACCCTCGCCGAATACTGGTGGTGTACCAGCCAAGCACTCAATTGGCCCGACGGTCAGACCCCCAACATGATTCTCGACGACGGCGGCGACGCCACCATGATGATACTCAAGGGTGCCGAGTTCGAAAAAGCCGGCGCCGTCCCGCAAGCCGACGGAAACGATCCGGAAGATTGGGTCGAACTGCTCAACTCGCTGCGGGCGACCTTCAGCGAAACACCCGATCGCTGGACCAAGACAGCCGCCACCATCAAAGGCGTCACCGAAGAAACCACCACGGGCGTCCACCGTCTCTACCAGATGCAGGAAAAAGGCGAACTGCCCTTCCCGGCGATCAACGTCAACGACAGCGTCACCAAGAGCAAGTTCGACAACGTCTACGGCTGCCGTCACTCGCTGGTCGACGCGATCATGCGTGCGACCGACGTGATGCTTTCGGGCAAGCAAGCTGTGGTCTGCGGTTATGGCGATGTCGGCAAAGGCTCGACCCAGTCGCTGGCTGGCCAAGGCGTTCGTGTGAGCGTCACCGAGATCGATCCGATCTGCGCCCTGCAAGCATGCATGGCCGGTCTCGAAGTTGTCACGCTCGACGACGTTGTTTCCAAGGCTGACATTTTCGTGACCACTACCGGTAACAAAGACATCATCACCGCAGAGCACATGTCCAAGATGAAGGACTGCGCCATCGTCTGCAACATTGGCCACTTCGATAACGAAATCGACATGGCCGGCCTCGCGAAATTCCCAGGCGTCAAGCGGGTCAACATCAAACCGCAGGTCGATCAGTGGATCTTCCCCGACGGCCACTGCGTCATCGTTCTGGCTGAAGGCCGCCTGGTGAACCTCGGTTGCGCCACCGGCCACCCGAGCTTCGTGATGAGCAACAGCTTCGCCAACCAGGTGATCGCCCAGATCGAATTGTTCCAGAAGACCGACGAGTACAAGAACGAAGTCTACGTGCTGCCAAAGCACCTCGACGAAAAGGTAGCCCGTCTGCACCTCGACAAGTTAGGCGCCAAGCTAACCAAGCTAAGCAAAGACCAAGCCGATTACCTAGGTATCCCAGTAGACGGCCCATACAAGCCACACCACTACCGCTACTAAGAATCGGCAGTAAGGGTGCCCCGCCCTTCAGGGTGGGGGACTGAAAATCAAGAAACGGTTTCGGCACCAAGCAAGCTTACTCGGACCGCCCAAACCAAAAGCAAAAAAGAAGCGGGCGGGATGGCCAACACCATCTCGCCCGTTTTTGTGCCAGAATGTGTCAGCCAGACTGTGCCAGCAAGTCTGTCGGGCCGATGACCCCACCTACGAAACTACAACGCCTCCCCGCATTCCGGGCATACAGTCGATTCGTTGCCTGTCAGATCGTAGCCGCATTTTTCGCAGAGCGGTGGAACGATGCCTGAATTCAAAATCGCCGATGCGAACGATGAATGACCGCATTTCGGACAATCCACATGGGTGGGTGTCGCCCACTTGTATCCACAGATGCAACATTCGGGTATCTCGGCATTGGGACGTGTGTACGTCGATCCGAATCGGGAAGCCAATCCGCCCAAGCCAAGTCCGACCACTGAGTAAAATAGGAGGTTGCCCAAGAAGAATAGAAACTTGGCGGCGACAGGAATCTGCATCCCATTGTAGAATGCTTCAAAGTATCCGCACAACGATCCAAAAACCAACCCAGGCAAACTGAAAACCGTGCCAGGCATCAGATTCAGCACGGGCAGGCTGACAACCGCTCCGAATACCAACCCCAACACGAACCCGATCCGTAAGTAACGGTTCATGGAGTCTGTCTCCATGCTTTTGTCATTGATTCACTTTCA
>BQJS01000061.1 GCA_021604825.1 Phycisphaerae bacterium
ACCCCAAACGCGCCCATGAAGACCGCAAGCAGCAGCGACTGATTGGCGACCTGGTTGCCGTACTCACGATCGCCCGAACCGTACGCCCGCGCCACCAAGGCAGTGGTTCCCGTCCCAACGAGCGCAAATAACATGGTCACAAGCCAACCGACGTACGACGCCAATCCGACGGCGCTGGTTGCCTCGACTGCGTGATTGGCGAGATTGCCGGCCAAGAACGTGTCGACGAGCCCCACCAAGGTGCTGAGCATTTGCTCCGCCAAGATTGGGAGGGTCAACGAAATCATCACGCTCCGCACGGGGTCGGTGACGATTCGGTTCCGGTCCAGGTGGACTGGGATTGCACTCTTAGCGGCCATTGGGCGGTTGGTCCTGGGTGTTCGCAAGCCGGACGACGTGCTCCAGCTGAGCTGCCTCAAAGCTTAGTCGCAATAGGGTCGAATGGCGACCGCAGAGGGGCGAGTTGACCACTGGAAGGCGTGATTCTACCATCGATCTTTTCGTCAATTCGGCAGTGATTCCCAGACGCTTTAGATGGCATTGGAGATGCGTGGTGCAAAAAGTCGGCGTGCAAAAAATAGGCATTCGACACGAGGACAAGTCAACGTGGGAGCGACGCATCCCGCTGGTTCCCGATCAGATCAAGAAATTGATCGAGACCCAGGGTGTACCAATCGCGGTTCAGTCCTCGAGTCAGCGGGCGTTTTCTAACGATGAAATCAAAGCGTGCGGAGCCGAACTCACCGAAAGCCTCGCCGATTGTCCGGTCATTATCGGCGTCAAAGAAATTCCCATCGATCAGTTTGAAAAGGGAAAGACGTACATGTTCTTTTCCCACACGATCAAGGGGCAGTCTTACAACATGCCGATGCTCAAACGGATGATGGAACTGGGTTGCAGCCTCCTCGACTATGAGCGGATCGTGGACGACCAGGGGCGTCGTCTTGTTTTCTTCGGCGAGTATGCCGGGTTGGCGGGGATGATTGATACGCTGTGGGCCTATGGTCAACGGCTCGCGGTTGAAGGTTTTCAGACGTCACTGTCGTCGATCAAGCCCGCCCACCAGTATGCAACTCTCGCCGACGCCGAACGACATATCAGCGAAGTCGGGGACACCGTCCTCGGTGAAAAATCGCGGTTGGATTTCGCCCCGATTGTCTGTGGGTTTAGTGGGTACGGGCGCGTGTCTCAGGGGGCGCAGAGAATCTTTGACCTTCTCAATCCAACGAGCATTGCGCCCGATCAGTTGAGCGACTTGTCGACAAGCGACACATTTTGCAAAGTCGTATTCAAAGAGTGCGACATGGTGGAGCCAATCGAGACAGGCAAGCCATTCGACCTTCAGGATTATTACAGTCGGCCCGAAGGTTACCGAAGCATTTTTGAGCAATACCTACCGCACTTGAGCATGTTGGTGAACTGCATTTATTGGGAACCGAAGTATCCGCGTCTGGTGACCAAAGCGGCGGCCACCAAGCTCTACGAGGATTCAGCGCGCCCGAAGCTCTTGGTCATCGGTGATATTTCCTGCGATCCGAACGGATCCATCGAAATCACGACCCACGCGACAGATCCGGGCAATCCCGTTTACGTGTATGACACCAAGAAGCAAAATGCGATCGATGGTTTTGAAGGGGCTGGTCCGGTGATCATGGCCGTCGACATATTGCCCACCGAGTTGCCGAGGGAGTCATCGGCTGCGTTTGGCGAAGCGTTGGAAGATCTGATTCCGTTGCTCGCAAGGAACCCGGCACCTGACAATTTTTCTGATTGGGAGTTGCCTGGCCCACTTAAGAGCGCCGTCATTTTGCATCGCGGGAAACTCACGCCGGACCATGAATACCTCAGCGAATACTTGTAGCGAGTTTGCGCGATTCTTATTTGACGAATGTCAGTAAATCATGATTTTTGCGCACGCCGGGGAATCGCAGCACTTTGCTATGCATGACGCAGTACACGCCAGGCACCAGAAGTCGGCACGCGATCAATGACTCGTAGATATTTTGAAACGCATCGGTATCACGAAATTCAAACGGACGCATCGCACCGGTCAGGATAATCGGAACCGCAGGCTGTTTGATTTCGCGTTGAAGCAGTTCACCGGTTTCTTCAAGCGTATCTGTTCCGTGGACAATCAGGACGGCGTCAAAGGATGACATGGCGCTATCGACGGAATCCTTGATGAGCAATCGATCCGCGTCGGTCATGTCCAATGAATCTTTGCCCATCAACCCGTGGTGATCGATCTGAACAGACGGCAAGCGCATTCGCGTTAAGATGTGATCGAAACGGGACGGCGAGTTGTGCAGGATGCCCGCGTGTTCGTCGTAGATTTTTTCAATCGTTCCACCAGTGCTAAAAACTTTGACGTGGACGTGGACATCTTCTCCTATCGATTTCTTGTTCTTATCCATTATTAGGGCGTTTCCTCGACGGCTTATTGGCCAATTCTGTGTCAATCATAGCGTTTGGGGCGTTACTATTGATTGGTGGAACCGGGTATTGCGATTGTCTATAATCGCTATAACCGGAACCGGGCGAGGTTTCAACGCGAGGGAGACACCGATTTTCCAGGTCAGGTGCGCGATGGTGGTCGGTGCGCGCGTCCTGCAGATGTAATTTCGACGTTGGCAGGTCGCGAGGCAGCCAACGGTCGGGAGAGACTTGGGGAGTCGCGGGCGCTTTCTGAGCGATGCGGAGAGGGATGAGAATCACACGTCGAGTCATCACGCCGATGATTGCTGTCGCATTGTGTTGCGGGGGATCGCTGCGCGCCGAGCAGCCAGTTATCAAATGGCGGACAGACACAGTGGCGCGGGAGGCGTCGAGTCGGGACAGCGCTCTTCGTCGTCTCGAATCCTTGGCGCAGCGAACGGGCGGTTCATCCAACCATTTCGTGATCCAATTTGACAGCCCGTTGTCGTCGCCAGAGCGAAGTTCGATTGGCGACGCGGGTATCCGGTTGCTCAAACCCTTGGGGGCAAATGCGTACTTCGCCGTTATTGAATCGAGCAAGCCAAGTTTCGCACAATCGCCAGTCTTGAACCGGCTTGCTGATGTCATCGAAATCAAGAGTGAGTGGAAACGACACCCACTTCTTGCAAACGAAAAGAAACCGGGTTGGATCAAAGTCAATCTGCCGAAAGGTGACGTCGCACCGGGGGCTGAGCGTCGCCGCCTGGTACTCAACGTTATGTTTCATTCCGATGTTTCGCTCGAGCCAGACGCGATCAACGAAGTGGCGGCTGTTGGTGGCAAGGTCATCTCAACGGTTGAATCCATCAATGCGCTGGTCGTCGACATTCCCGAATCGAGACTCAATCGATTGATTGACCGCGATGCCGTGCAATGGGTGGAGCCGCCTCTGCCTCCGCTCGATGCAGTCAACGATCAAAATCGCGTCAGCACCCAAGCTGAAGTCGCTCAGGCACCGCCATATGATCTTGACGGATCCGGCGTGTCGGTCATGGTTTTCGATAGTGGGACAGCCGACGCGTCGCATGCGGACTTTGGCGGGCGATTGACGCCGCGTGATTTGGCGATTGCCGTAGACCATTCAACACATGTGGCCGGCACGATAGGCGGTGATGGATCTTCAAGCGGTGGTTTGTATCGGGGGATGGCCCCGGGCGTGATTATCGAGAGTTTTGGCTTTGAACCGAATCTTAATGAAATCGGGCTCTTCGCCAATCCTGGAGACATCGAGCGCGACTATCGAGATGGACTGTCGTTTGGTGTGGCGGTTGTAAACAACTCGCTCGGGACGAACACGTGTGCGAACTTGTTCCCATGCGAAATTACGGGTGACTATGGCGTGACATCCAATCTGCTGGACACGATCGTAACCGGTGGATTGGGACGACGATTAACAACGGTATTTGCATCCGGCAACGAGCGTAACGATATCGGCGAATGTGCGACGGGGCACTGCTGCCGATGCATCGACGAAGGCGTACACACTCCTGAAGGCTACCGCTCGATCGCACCGCCAGCCGGTGCCAAAAACACGATCGCCGTGGGAGCGGTCAATTCCGACGACGACAGTGCGACGTTCTTCTCGAGTTGGGGGCCGACCGACGACGGACGCCTCAAGCCCGACATCAGCGCTCCGGGTTGTCAGAACGATGGCGACGGGGGCGTGACTTCGACCGTGGTGGGCGGCGGATACAACACGTTTTGCGGAACATCGATGGCGACGCCAACGGCAACGGGTGTGATCGCACTCATCCTGCAAGATTTTCGGGCACAGTTCCCAACCAAAGAGGATCCGCTGCCGTCAACGGTGAAATCGCTTCTGGTTCATAACGCCGTTGAAGTTGGTCCAGCGGGTCCGGACTACCAGACCGGATACGGCTCTATCCGCGCGGTTGATACGATCGAATTTCTTCGAACCGAGAGCTTTGCTGAGTTGTTGGTTGAGTCGGCTGACACTTCGGGGTTTGTGGTTGAAGTTTCGGGAGAGTCTACGCTGAAGGTTACGTTGGCGTGGGACGATGCGCCGGCAACGCCGAATGTCGTGAGCGCGTTGGTTAACGACCTTGACTTGGTTGTCATCGATCCAAACGGCGTTCGGCATTATCCATGGACGTTGAATCCAAATGTGCCCGATGCGCTGGCAGTGCGGAATGCGGTCGACACGATCAACAACATCGAACAGGTCGCGGTTGACTCACCGGTGCCTGGCATATGGACTGTGAGAGTCGTCGGCACCAACGTTCCTATCGGCCCGCAGGTGTTTTCGATTGCAAGCGGTCCGCAGTTGCAGCCGGATTGCGACCTGAGTGCTGTCCCCGATGCGATTCAGATCGCCAACGATCCATCCATCGATTGCACGGGCAACGGGGTGCTCGATGTCTGCGAACCGGATTGCAACGTCAATGGTGTCGCGGATAGTTGCGACATATTGGCTGGCGATGCGGACGACTGCAACGGGAATGTCGTTCCCGATTCTTGCGAGCTGGCCAGCGGGGCGGCAGACGATTGCAATGGAAACGGCCAACTCGACGCGTGCGATGTCATCGACGGCGCGCCCGATTGCAACGCCAACATGATTCCTGATTCCTGCGAAACCGACTGCAACTCGAACGGTCAGCCGGACGACTGCGACATCGCGGCAGGTTCGAGTTTCGATTGCAACGGCAGTTTGATTCCAGACGAATGTGACATCGCAGCAGGCAGCAGCAATGATACAAACGTCAACGGCACTCCGGATGAATGCGAAGGGCCCATCATATACGTTGATGCCGATGCGGTTGGTGCCAATCTCGGTACGGACTGGGCGAATGCATACATCGACCTGCAATCGGCGCTGACGGTGGCTCAGAATTCTGGATTGGTAGAGGAGATTTGGATTGCCGAAGGTGTCTATCGTCCAACCGCTGGAGACGATCGCAGCGCTCATTTTCGATTAATCGACGATGTTGGAGTATATGGCGGATTTGCGGGGACAGAAACGAATCGCTTGCAACGCCAATGGCGAACTCATGAAACGATCCTTTCGGGCGACATTGGGATTTTGGATGACCCGATTGACAACAGTTTTCATATCGTGATCGCAAGCGACGTTAACAGCAACGCGGTCCTGGACGGTGTGACGATCACCAGCGGACGCGCGACTGGGTCGGCACAAGATGAAGCCGATGTCGGTGCAGCGATTTTCAACGAACGTGGTCGGCCGTCCATCAACAACGTGATTTTCAAAGACAACTTTTCAAACGGCGAATTCCCCGATGGTGGCGGCGGCGCGGTGTACAACATCCAAGGGGGCGACGGTACCTTCTCAAACTGCGATTTCTTGAACAATGAATCGCGTTTTGGGGGAGGTATTTACGTTGGCGAGAGCAATCCGACGTTTCATCGTTGTCGATTCGAGAATGGAGTAGCCGTCGCCGGTGGCGGTATTCACAATACCAGGGGTAGTCAACCACTCATTGACGAGTGCATTTTCAGAGAAAATCGCTCAGTTCAAGCTGGCGCAATCACCAACGAATTGTTCAGCGATGCGACGATTCAGAACAGTGTTTTTGAGTCAAATCACGCAGACGCGAGCAACTTGGCCGGGGCGATTCTCAATGTCGATAGCAATCCACTTGTTATCGACTGCGTTTTTAGGCTCAACACGGCTGGGGCACTCGGAGGTGCTGTTCATAATCTGCGTGGAACGAATACCAGATTTGTTCACTGCTGGTTTGAAGGCAATCATGTGACCCTCGGGTCGTCGCGTGGTGGAGCGGTGTCAAATCAGAACAGCATAATTTTCGTTGAAAACTGCCTGTTCATGGATAACGAAGTGCTGCTTGATGGCGGGGCGCTTTATGCCGTCACCTCTGAGATCAGCGTCCAATCTTCCACGTTTGTGGGCAATAGGGCACAGACGGGCGGGGCGATCAACATCCTTCGCGGAGTCGTCCACGTAGAGAATAGCATTCTTGTCGAGAATCAGGCAATCAACGGCTCGCAGGTCGCAGTCATCGACAATTCATCCGCTGACTTCGCGCACTGCAATCTCGAGGGGGGACCTGATGGCATCTTTCAATTTGCAAGCACCCTGACCTTCGGTGCCGGAATGCTCGATGCTGATCCGATGTTTGTCGAAACGTTCGCGTTCAGCCATTTGCTGAGCCAATCGGCAGCGGGGCAACTTCAGGATAGTCCATGCGTGAACGCTGGCAGCATTGGTGCGATGGACCTAGGGTTGAATTTGCGAACGACGCGCACAGACGGACTCGGTGACGATGGCGTCGTCGACATGGGGTATCACCATCCTCTGCCCGATTGCAATACCAATGGCGTGCCCGATTTTGAAGACATTGCTTCGGGCACTTCGGTTGACTGCGGTAATGATGGCAACGGCATCCCTGACGAGTGTGAATCAGATTGCGACACCAACGGGATTGTCGATTCATGCGAGATTCAGACCGGTGCGCAGCGCGATTGCGATCTGGATCTGCTGCCCGACAACTGCGTTCCATTCATTGATTGTGATTTGAACGGTGTGTTCGACGCTTGCGATATCGTTGACGGCGTGCATGAAGATTGCGACGCCAATGCCGTGCCCGATGTATGTCAGCCGGACTGCGACGGCGACCAGATGCCCGATGCGTGCGAGTTGATTCCGCTTGGGTTGAGCCACGATTGCAACAGCAACGCGATTCCCGACGAATGCGATATCGATTCGGAGTTGAGCCTGGACTGCGACGCCAATGGTCAGCCAGACGAATGTCAGCCGGATTGCAACAGCAACGCCATCGCCGACCGATGCGATATTCAGTCCGGCCTGGATGAGGATTGCAACTCCAACGGCATCCCCGATCAATGCGACATTGCCAACGGCGAGAGCTTCGATGCGGATGGCGATGGCGAACCTGACGAATGTGGAATCGACTGCAACCAAAATGGCATTGCGGACTTATTCGATGTCGCCAGCGGCAGCAGCTCGGACTGTGACTTGAACGGAGTTCCCGACGAATGTCAGCCCGATTGCAATCAAAACGACGTGGCAGACATTTGTGACCTGAGCGGTTTCTTCAGCTTGGACTGCGACGCGAATGGCGTTCCGGATGAGTGCGACATTGCCTCGGGTGGGTTCGATGACTGCAACAGTAATGGGACGCCCGATGTTTGCGAACTTTCCGGTGGGGCGTTTTCAAGAGTATTCTCAAATCCCAGCGTCGAGACACAATTCAGTTTTCCCTCGGCGCTGGCGATGAGCGATGAGCAATACTTGATCGGGTCGGCGGGCGATGTCGCGCTGGCTGACGGAGCGGGTCGAGCATTCCTGTACGAGGCCGAGACTGGGGAACTTGAACACGTCTTTGAAAGCCCAACCCCAACCGAAGGCGAGGCGTTTGGCGCATCGGTTTTCTTCACGAGCGAGCACATCTGGATCGGCGCACCCGGCGCGGCAGGCAACTTCGAGAACGAAGGCGCGGTCTACGTCTTTGATGCCGCGACGTATGGATTCGAATTCGCCATCGCCAATCCGAGCCCGGCAGAAAACGACCAATTTGGCGGCGCCGCGATCAGCATAGGCGACGCAGTTATTGTCGGGGCGAGGCTCGACGATACGGCTTCAAATAATTCGGGCGCAGTGTATGTGTTCAACACATCGTCCGGCAGTTTTGAGCGGGCGATCCCGAATCCAACCGGTCAGAGTACCGATCTTTTTGGGAGCACGCTTGCAGAAGCTGCTGGCTATCTGATTGTCGGTGTTCCTCGCGATGACAGCCAAATCGTGAATTCGGGCATCGTCCAGGTGATCGATGTAGACACTGGCTCGGTCGTTCAAACCATTCAAAATCCCAGCCCGCATAGCAGCGACGGATTCGGTTCAGCCGTTGCAGGCATGGGCGGTAACATCGTCATCGGTGCACCGCTTGATGATACCGACGGAGACAATGTCGGCATTGCTTATCTGGCGGACGCTGCCACCGGATCGATTCTTCAGACGCTGCACAATCCGAACCCAGTGGAAGCCGATCAGTTCGGACACGATGCAGCGACCGTTGGCGCACGGGCGATCGTTGGTGTCTTGCTTGCGGATGTTGGCGCGGAGAACGCCGGATCGTTGATCGTTTTCGACGCACTTTCGGGTCTGCCAGTCGGGCGCATGGACAATCCGTCGCCCCAAGCCAACGACAACTTCACCTCGAGCATGCTGGGGTATCGCGATCGACTGCTCATAGGGGCGTGGCGGGATGATTCGACGGGTGAGGATGCCGGCGTGGTGTATGAGATCGATCTTGGGTTCGACGAAAACGCGAACGGATCGCTCGACGCCTGTGACGTGTGCGGCGACATGGATGGTGATGAAGACGTTGACGATATAGACCTTGCGGCGTTTTTGGAATCGTTCGCACAGACTGTTGGCGATAGCGCATACCTCGATCTCGCCGACTTTGATCGCGACGGTGCTATTACGCTGATCGACTATCAATTGTGGTTTGGATGTTATCAAGCGTTTGTCGATGGAGGTGCACAATCGCGACTTGGAGATTTCGACGGCGACGGTGACGTCGACCAACTCGATTACGCCGCGTGGTTGGATTGCTACGATGGTCCAGCCGAATTTCCAAAACCAAGCGAGCCGCGGACGGTTGAATCGTGTATCGCCGCGTTTGACGCCGATAATGATGGCGATCTGGATATGAGCGATTTCGCCGAGATTCAAACTGCAGAGACTGCCAATTGAGGATGCTAGGATCGATATACTTATGCGTTGACTGTCCAATTGGGAGTTGGGCGATCAATGGCGATGCCGCAAGGGGAATGGAGAGAGCAGGCCAATGATGATTGAATCAAGAAGGTGTGCGGTTGGGCTGTGCTTGCTGGCGACACTTTTTATTGCGTCTACGGCGCGGGCGACTGTGACCGTGTCGCTGGAACTTCCGTCCGTTGCTCCCGTTGTCGGAGAAACGTTTGACGTTCAAGTCGTTGCGGACTTGCCCAATCCGATCCTCGGGTGGGGTTTGGATTTTGGAATCTTATCACCAGCCATCGCCACATTGACGAACGTTCAGATTGGGGACTCGTGGCTTCCCATCGCAACTTCCGACGGTGATGGATTGGGTGGCGTGGCGTTTCCCGGGCCGATTAGCGGCGCTGGGGTCGTCCTCGCGACGGTTACGCTGGAGGCGACGGCTGAGGGTACTTCGGATTTGCTCATTGGCGACGACCATCTGATCGATCTGACCGAAGGGTTTGCGCTGGCCCCGGACGGATTTGCGGCGGTTGATTACGTTTCATCATCTATCACAATTGTACCGGAACCGACTTCGTTAGGATCATTGTGCGTTCTGATTGGGTTGGCATTGCGGCGGCGTCGTTGTGTCGCGTAGCGCTGAATTGGCTCGAAAGTAACTTCAATGACTTCGGTCTTTCTGACGGCCCACTGGCGAGACATCACCATGGCCAACTACGTGGTCGATCCGTCGATTCTTCAAGACTTTATTCCGCATGGCACCGAACTCGACACTTGGCAGGGTGACGCATACGTCAGCTTGGTCGGATTTCTGTTTGAGAAGTCGGCGATATTTGGTGTTCCGATCCCGTTTCATGGTCTCTTTGAAGAGGTGAATCTAAGATTCTACGTCCGCCGCAAGGTTCAAAGCGAATGGCGTCGCGGCGTTGTGTTCATTAAAGAGTTCGTTCCGAAGGCGGCTGTCACACTCGTGGCCCGGCGGGTCTATCGTGAAAACTACGCAACCGTTCCGATGGATCATCAATTGAAACTCGATGCCGACGGACGCTGCCTTGTAGCTACCTACCTATGGGGAACGGACGATGGGGCGTGCCGAATGAACGTTGACCTTCGAGGGGCGACCGACGCAAGCGAAGACCAGCGGGCGCGGTTCTTCGCAGATCATTACTGGGGTTATTCACGACGTGATGAAGCAACGACGATTGAGTATCACGTGACGCATCCGCCTTGGCAATTGCAAGCGCCCGTTTGTTTTGAGTTGCACGGCAACGTTGCGTCGATGTATGGTGAGGTCTTCGCTGAAGTGATCGCCCAACCCCCACAATCGGTTATCTTCACGGAAGGGTCCAAGGTTAGCGTGCATCGCGGGCGAGCCCTCTGATGAAAAATCAAAACGAAAATCGCCCGACGCTTGGCCCGCCGAACCCAGAAATTTGTGCGGATAGTTTCATCGACTCAGATTCAGCAGACGGCGATTGGGACGAGCAGATCCGTGGATGGTTATTGTACGATGAGTCATGCGGTTTCTGCGATCGATGGGTTCATTTTTGGAAACCCGTGCTTGCCAAGCGCGGGTTCAAAGTCCAGCCGCTTCAGAGTGAATTCGCGAAAACGCACGTTTCACTTCCGGACGACGCTATGCTCAGCGAGTTTCGACTTTTGGTTGCGGACGGCCAACTCGTCGAAGGAGCCAACGCCTATCGCTACGTGATGCGGCGAATCTACTGGGCTTATCCACTGTATGTCATTTCGATCCTGCCGGTGTTTTCGCTCTTGTTTGATTTCGGATATCGATGGTTCAGAGACCATCGGCATCAGGTCTCGAAAGCATGCCGACTGCCTCCCGCCGAGGGTAAGTTAACCAGAAAATCCAGATAGACGGCGAACATTCGACCGTGAGTGAGCCCGGCAGGAATCAACCAAGGTCGGAAACTTTGAAACTCAGATGGTGGGCTTGGACTTGAGGACGTCTTCCAAGCTGAAATGAAGTTCGAGGATACGATGCAACTGAGTTACGCGGATGGTGTCGGTGATCCGTTTGTGAACGTTAATCAACGCGATCCGCCGTTTCTCAAATGAGAAGCTCTTGCTCATCTGCACGAGGGCACCCAAGGCGACGCTGGGGGCAAAACGCACTTTGGCCAGGTCCAGCACAATGGGGACGTTCGTACGTGTGGCGGCTTCTCCTAGTACAAAGTCGACCAGTTCTCGGGTCGATGACTCGTCCAGAGACTTGCTTTGGACCTCAATGATGAGGGCTTCGTCGTGTGGTTGAACGATGGCGTTGGCTGGCTGTTCCATGACAGGATCATCCATCGTGTTGGACGGGATGTCAACGATGTTGTTGTAAGGAAGCGAATGACAGGGCGACCACGCCATGTCATTTCAGGCAGCCAGCCGGCTGGAGCGTCCTTCGGAAAGGCGTCGAATTGGACTCACAGGTTTGCACTGCGAGCGTTCTGGCGGAACTGATGGGACGATGGGGGTCGCGAGTTGCATACAATGAAAAAGGCAGCCAGACGAATGGATCGTCTGGCTGCCTGAATTGGAATCATCGTATTGCTGTCTTCGGGCAAATCGCCCAATGGACGAATTACTTGCGACGCCGACCAGCAAGGACTGCACAACCACCAAGCATGAGCATTAGTGATGCAGGCTCCGGGATTGCCGGGTTGGTCGGGAACTGTTTGTAGTTGAATGTGACGGGGTCTTCGCCGGAGAGATCCGTGTCGATCCAAATCGCACCACCCAAGAGGCCCGGGGTGAACGTTCCACCGTTGGGGACGATGCCGCCTTCAACGTTAAAATCAGTCATCTTGTTGGCATCGCCAAAACCGAAGTTGTCGTCGAACGACTGCGTATTGAATGGTGATGTATCAAACCCTGCCATTTGTGAAACGTTGAACCAAGCCTGGCCACCGTCAATCAGCGCCCAGTGATAGTCGGTCCATTCAAAACCTGTGTTGTTTAGGATGTTTTCGTCATTGACCACGATACTCGGAACCGTTGTGGCGTCAGTTCCGGTTTGCGTGAATGCAATTTCGATTGGGGGGAATTGCCCAAACTCTGGACCGTCGTCAAATTGCTTGGCGATTTGAATGACAGTTCGTTCCGAATCAGTATCGTCAACGACGAAACTGGTCACGTTCCCTGACATTACTTCTGCTTGCCAGCCGCCACCAATATCAATTGGGACTGCGAATGCTGGCGAAGCGATAAGAACCGTTACGGCGAGAGAGAAGACGCCGCGGATTCCCGCGTTTTTGCCTTTCAGCATTTTCCTGCTCCTTCCAATTGCTGCTCGACTTGGATCCAGTTGAATTGCTCAACATGGAACGAGGCCGAGTATCCTCCGAGAGAGAGTCACTTGATTGCCATGGTATCAATTGCAGATTCTCAATACCAGCCCGATTTACCAAAATATGACCAAAAAGTCCGATGATGACCGCACCGATCGAGTGAGAATTCGACCGGTGCGGCCGATCAATATATTCGGACTTTAACGGTCTATGGTCCGCACGTTGCCGAGCAGTCCACGTCGATACCGTAGGGGCCATCGTCGCATCGGAACGCTGCAAAACCCGTGATCACAAGCACATAGGTATCGCCAGGGGTTAACCCGTCGACACAGATGTCGCCCAGGAACGAAATTCCTTCGTCCTCGCTGCAGCCGACTTCTGTCCAAAGGGACTTCACGCAAGGAGTCGTCTGATTGACCGCATAAAGCGTGTAGACCGAATCGTCCGCCGTCGAGTTCAAGTCCGTCTGAATACGGGCAGACGTGCCTGACGGAATAAATTCATAATATTCCGTACACGGATTCACCGACGTCGAGCAACTGTGGTCCAGATCGTCCACGTTATTGGTGGCATCGCTCAGGTCTGCGAACGTCGTCTGATCGCAGGCCAGTGTTGCACGATCTTCACACTCGTCGTTACCGGTGCCGGGCATTGGACAGGTGACCGATGCACAAAGGTTACCGTCACCCTGATAGGTTCCGCCCTGACCGTCACAAGCAGCTTGTCCTGCGACATCGTCGCACGACCCGTCACCGTTGCAGCAACCACCATCGGCTGGCGGGGGACCATCGCAACCATTTGGCGTGACCGTGATGGAAATGTCATCAAAGTCGTCGCCCAAGAACTCTTGGACCTGAATCCAGAATTCATCGCCAACGTTGACTGAGTCAACGCAAACGCAAGAATCGCGGGTTCCACCAGTGCCGTTTTGGTCTTCGTCCTTGCACGGTGCATCGGGGTCTGTTCCGCCCGATGTGCAGTCGTCGTCGCAATCGATCTCTGTTCCGCCGCACGCGTCGTAAACAGCCACGATCGTGTCGACTTCACTGCCACCGATTGAATCGTCGACATAAGTACCGCACGTTTCGATCAGCAATGAGCCAGCTGTCGTCGCGGTGTACATGAACCATGTATCCGCTGAGCCTAACGTGGTGCATGAAGGATCGGGATCATCGACGCCACCATCGGTGATGGCACCCATGTTCAACCCGTCGAAGATCTCGTCAGCTTCGGCGCAAACGTCCCCACCGCCTGCCATTTGGCAGGTGACGCTTCCGCAGTCGCTGGCATCACCTTGATACGTTCCGCCACCACCTTCGCAGGCCGCTTGCGTAACATCACCGGTGCATGAGTCGTCATCTTCACAGCAAGCACCCGTTGGCGCTGCACAGGGATCTGGCGTGCAACTCGTATCGTCACCCTGATAGGTTCCAGATTGGCTGTCGCAATCTGCCGCAGACAGGATCTGGCAGTTGTCTGCAATGCAGCATGCACCTTCTGGGTCAGGCGCGCCGTCGATTGTCGGTCGCTGCTTGAAGGTGAAGTTGACGGGAGGACCGGAGAGATCCACGTCCATCTTGAGGACGCCCGCACCACTGCCTGGGAAGTACTGGCTGTTATCAGGTACGACACCATTGTCCGCATCCAGTGATTTGGCTTTGGTGTTCGCTGGGCCGTCCAGGAAGTTTCCGAACGCCTTGTCAGCAAATGGCAAGGTACTCCATTGCGACGACGCCGGAGCGTCGAACCAGACTTCGTTGGCGTCGAACAGACTCCAGTGGTAGTCGGTCCAATCGACTCCCGTCGAATTTCGAACACTTTCTTCACCAATGACGATTGAGCTTACCGTGTCATCGTCGTCACAGACCTGGAAGAAGTTCACGAGGATCGGCGGAATCAGGCCAGTCGGGAATTCTGGGCCTTGGGTGAACTCCTTGGTGATTTCAATCACTGCGAAATCACCAGCCTTGTCGACGCGGAAGAAGAAGAAGTCGACGTCGGCCGTCGGGGCACCCGAGACGCACCAACCAGCGAAGTTTCCATTCTCAACACCGATGATCGGCGTGGTTCCATCCGGACAGGCGTCTGCGCTGCAAGTAGGTTCTGGATCACCATCACAAGGACCAGCGCCTGCGCCGTCCAACTCAAGCGTCCAACTCAACAACGAACCGGTATCTTGGCCTGCGTCATCGACAACGTTAAGCGTCCATGTTCCGGCGCTATTCTCGCCGTTAAATGCCGACATGCCCTCGCCATTCAAGCTCGCTGAGTTGAAGGTTCCGGTCAAAGGTTCGGCACACACAACGTCGCCAGCCGCGTCGTCAATGGTGATGTTCATGTCGGCATTGGTGCCGCATGCATCCTGCATGATGATCGCTGAAGTCGTTCCGTTGTGGGTGAGCGTGATGTCAAGATCGCCAAGGAACGTGTGCTCGGCTTCGATGCTGATGTTGACGTCGCCAACTGCGAATGAATCGGCGACATTGATCGTGTCTTCTATGCCAGCCGGGTCGTTGTCCGGAATGGCAATGTTCGTGCCACCGGCGTAAGACATCGGGTTGCCGGCTGGTGGGGCATCGCATGATGTGTCGTTACCGAGGTAAGTACCAGCCATACCCAGGCAATCAGCTTCGGTTTCGACGGAGCAGCTCTTACCCGCACAGCAAGCTCCGGTATTTTCAAAGCATGCCAATTCAAACTCAGTCAGACCGCCGCCCTCAAAACTTCCGTTGTCGCCAATCTGGAAGTAATAGGTGGTTCCGTTCGTGACGGAGATTTGACCCGCTTCACTACCCTCGGCGCCATTTTCATCGATACAAACGATTTCGTTCAGATCGGTGCAATTGTCGCGAACAACCAGGATCGTGTCGTAGCCGGAGGTAACGGTCATATCCAAGAGGCAATCTTGGTCAGCGGTCCACTCATACCAAATGTCATTCTGCATTTCGTCGGTGGCGCTGAAACCGTCGCAACTGCCGACGGGGCCATTCGGAATCGATAAATCGTTGTCCACTGCCGACGCGAACGGAATTGCATCAACCACGATGGCCGATTCGCAAGTCTCGTTCACTGCCAGAACCGGACATGTGACGCCGGAGCACAAGGAGTTGTTGCCTTGATAGGTTCCGCCGCCGCTGACGCAATCGGCTTCTTCGACTTCCGTGCACGTTCCGTCATTGGCGCAGCAGGCACCCGTGGGCAAGGCCACGCCGCATGTGACCGTAATCGTATTGTCGACATCGAAAGTGGCATCATCCGGAAGATCATGCCCGCCGGAATAAAAGTCCACGAGGATAAAATAGGTGTCGCCCGGGGTGAGTCCGCCTGTAATCAACAGGGGAGCGCCAAAGCCGTTCGGGTTTACGATGTCTGGGCAACCGTCATCATTGCAAGCAAGTTCCGTCAAAGCGCCACAGGTACTGTCGGCTGTGAAAAGCGTCATTACGGAGTCTTGCTCCGAGTCGCTTGTGCAGAAGTCAATTTGCGCGGTGGTCGCGTTGGCCGTAAACTCAAACCACACGGATTTGTCATGCGGAAACGGCCCGCCCACGGCAATTTCGCAACTGCTGGTCAGCGGAACGGGTTCTGCGTTGACCGCTTGGAGTGTGAATGTCTCGGTGTCACCGCAAGCGATTGGAGTCGCATCGACACATCCATCACCTGCACGCCCCGTGCCCACTTCGGCAGGTCGACTGATCTGGCCAGTCTTTGTGAGAAGCGATGAAGCCGCCTTCGCAAAATCGACGCCTGATTCGAGGATGGAAATTGTCCCGCTCGTACCGGAAACGTCCACAACTCCTCGGACTACTTCATTTGACGGCGTCAACTGCTTCTGATCGCCGTACGAATTTTGTTGACCGGGCCGGGCAGTTGAGTTCCCGTTCACCGATGTGTAACCGATAAGCGGAATTGCGTCCGATACCGGCATGACGATCTTAACGTCGATCGGGGCTGCGCCCGCTCGCTCGACGACGAGTTGGAATTCGCTTGGCGGGTTCACCATCTTGAATACGCCTTGTGCGTTGCTCGCCAGTATCTCTGAATTACCATCTTCAATACAGAGCACTTTCGAACCCATTACTCTCGTCGATCCGTCCATCAGGACGAATTCAAACACGGTGCCTTGGGTTTGAGTCGAACGTCCCTCGCCAGCAACTGGCGTCATCAGGTCCGCTCGAACTTGCCCAAACACCATGCTTGGAATACACATGCCTACTGTCAAACAACAGACAGTAAGCATTGAACGATTCTTATTTGTCATAGCCATCCCCTTTCGATTACGTCTTGTGAAGGACGCGAGTCGACAGCATTGCGACTCGATATCCACCTAACGTTTCAATTCATGAATTCAGTTTCTTTGCTGACTTCTTCCCATGTCCTCATTTCATAAGTGTTCAAATTGATTATTCTTAATGTCATTCGCCTGTTGCGCCATTGCACTGGTTCTGCTGATGCAACAATTCAAATTCACCACTCGATCAATCTAGCTCGCGAACTTCAATTCAACCCATGCCCGATTCGTTGACCATCGCTTCAATTGAAGCGCGATCGATCTTGAGTGCGCTGTCTGACGTTACGTCTGTCTGACGTAACGTCTGTCTGATGTTACGACTGTCTAGTCCAAGCGTCGGCCGTTCGCCTATGCATACGCGGAATCGGTCCCAACTGATCATGGGTACGCCCGGTCTTGGTTTAGGTCGAGTTCGTGTCGGCTTGAGCATTCCTTCTTTTTTTGCCCCTCAGCAGTTTCTGCGATTCGTTCTCGCTGCGCTGCAACAAATACTGTGCGAAGAGTCACCACACAATTGCAACGCAGGCATGTGCAACGCACGCGTTGCCCAGCCATTCGGTTGTCCAGCCATTCGGTTGTCCAGCCATATTCGTTGATTGCTGGCCGGGACCTTGCGTGTCTTATTGTCGCTTGCTGTAGTCGGGACTTGGATATGATTCGCAACGCATCACGGAAACACATCCGACCCCGGCTGTGTCTCTCGTTTCTCCCCTGTGCGGAATGCAAACAAACCCCGACATCCAAATCGAGACAAAATGTATCCCGAATACGTCAGATTCCCTACCTTTCCGCATATAGATTGTAGCGAACCTTATAGGACTGCGCCTAGTCCCAATTCAAAAGTTGTCGCGTATGGTGAATTTGGCAGACGCATTTTGTTGAATTGCGGCTTTATTTGGACGTCCGAATTGAGCCCAATTACACCCGCCAATATGCACTGATGAAAACCCTCGACCGCATAAACAGGGTGGGGCCGTATGGCGTCATAATCAAATCATTCTATATATCCGAAACAAACTACCTATTTTTTGTGTTGGCTTATCGACTCGACGTATTCGACAGTTCAGTCACATCGAACGGAGAATGCCCTGATCCCGCGACGGCAAATGTGTCCAGATGCCGGGTGGGTCACTCTCCCATGCCTTCGACCTAACGTGCGACGTGAAGGAGAAACTCAAAATGAAGACGCAGATTCCCTGTGCCATTGCCATTGGCCTGTCGGGTTTTGGATTGTTCGGCTGTCACCAGAAGAACACAGCCGTGAGGGTTTGTTTCAGCCCACCAGGTTCGCAATCGGAACTGTTGGCGGCGGCGCAGGATCAGACAAATGAGCGGTTGGCGGCTGATCGACCTTCATTTGACGGTCAGGCAATTGATGGTCAGCACGCGGACGTCCATGGACCAGATCAGGGATTCGTGGAAGATCTGACGCCCTTGTCCACGGATTCGACCAGCATCATCTTGTGGGGCGACGCATTCCCCAGAACCGAAGTGCGCGACTTGGACCTTAACCTTGCGCCCGGCGACTACGCCTTTCTGTGCCGATTCGCCAAAGCGGAAGACAACTTGCAAGGCACCCTGCGGGTACACCATCCGGACGATCAACTCTGGCAAACGCTTCAGAAATGGCAATCGCAAGTACCCGATCAGCGGCGGCGCTTGGCCTACGAATTCGAATTGCAGCAAAAGGGCAGTCGGTTTGACTCGGCATTGCTAAGTTCATTGCAATCGCAACTAGCCGCCCTTGATCAATTTGATCACCGGTTGGGGAAGATGGTCGGTAGCGACGCCAATCGGAGCGACAATTCGCTCAATCAAAGCGGCCAAGACGCCATCGCCATCTTTGAACCCGAACCGGCAACGGGTCATTCCGCCTCGATGGCCGCATTCTTAGCCGCCGACGTCAATCGAGTCCGCAGCGCCGATCCCGTTTGTCGCTTGCTCCTGGTGGCAAACCGCGACGAAATCACTTGGAAGAAGCAATCGCTTAGCCAGCTAATCGGTGACACCTTGCAACTGCGAGCCAGCATCCGCGATGAAATCAGCCGGTTGGAAGGACGAAAGAAACTTCGCGCCATTGTCTTTAAGAGTCACGAGGGTTTTGTTCAGAATGAAAAGAGCCTTCGCAAAGCCAAGAGCGAATTCGATCGGGTCTCGCGGCAGCTACGCGAACTGCGTCTTCACACGTTGGCACTTGCGGTGCGCGAAGAACTTTTCGTACCGGGCGGCGGTGACGGCACGGCGCGGGAGCAAGCGCGGGCGATCGATGCTGAAATTCGCGTGACTGAAACGGCGCTGCAGCGGGCTGAAGTACTTTTTGCGCAATCGGTCGAAACGAATCCAAGCCGCGTCAATCTGCATGCTGAAGTTGAACGCCACCAAGCTGAATTGGAAAACCTTCGTAGCCAACTGGCGACGGTTGAAAATGTTCGGGTGGCTCTCAACGGAGTGCAGACGAATACGCCGGCGAAGCGCGTGGCGACGGAAAGTTTGCTGGCCTCAGCCAACATCGATCCGGCACTACCGCATGAAGTGCTTCGGCTGCTTGAGAACGACTCGCTGTTGACGGTCCGTCTCGAATCACCGACGTCGCGAAGCACGCCGAGGGGTGACCATGTGGTTCAAAAAGAGAACAAGACGCCGGTCCGAGCATCAGTGGCCAGCTACTGATGCCGCACATTCGGCACATTTAATCCAGAGTAACGCCGCGGTATCGCGCCACGTAGTTCAGCGGCGCGGTACCGTGGCACTTTATTGGGACGATCGCGCAAATGCGGGTCGGTTCGTCGGTAGAATTCGATCGCCCAATCCGGTGGTTTTGGCGATCTACATCGCTGCGTTTCGCAACATATTTGGTCCGGATAACTTCCAATTTTGTTTTGGTTTCGTTCTACGATTTGTGCCTGTCTCATCGAGACCACCTTGATCTCCACCTTGACCCACTCCACCTGTTTCAACGCATTCGACACTTGCTTTGCGAACGCCCGAAATGCTAAAAGGGAAATAGCCGGTTTTGAGCGCAGAGATTCCCGAACGGACACTTGATTGCGGTCAAAATTGCAGTATCGTTAAGTGATGGTGTTGTCAGTGTTTCAGATGTGAGGGGATTCGAAGCAAAACGGGTGACGGCGCGTGTCGTGAGCAAGCGCGTCATCTCTGGGTTCAACGTCCTGATAACTTCAAGATGATGGGTGTTGTTAACGGACGGTTGATGGATCAACGGGGGCCTGTCGCATTCGGCGTTTAGTCGTCGAGAGTTCCATGACGTCATTCAAATCTGATTGCCGGAATCATATCTATTGGACGGCACGGGTCGGTCAGATTTCGGTGTTGATCGGGGTTCAACATCAGGTCAAGTGAATGAAGGACGTTGATGGACCGCCAAGAATCAGATTCAAGCTCAAAACGATCTCGCGCTGACGGGACGTCTCTCGCTGACGGAACAGTGCCGACGCATTTGGTATGGACGTTTGCGGATGGTGGGCGATGCAGCGATGTCGCAGAAACATGAGGCGTGGAGTCGTCGATCGTTAGACGAAGCCCTTCGCTTCTGTTTGAACTTGAGTTTGCCCGTCACCTTTCAGACATGGATACACTCGATTGAATCTGCCCGCGAACCCGTTTCGCTGATGGCCTTGATCGGCAGCCGCAAGGACGCGGGCTTGGTGGTGCGTTTGTCCACTCGTACGGAACGTGGTCGATCTGAATTGACCTTGGGACCGAACGGGCAACGCGATATCGTAAAAACACTGCGTTGCGATGGTCAGTGAGTCGTCCAAGGCCAATGCTGTTTGGGGTCTCCGATGCAGACCGCGTGATGTTGAAATTGGCGTGATGTTGAAATTGGCTTGAAGTTGGAATTGATTGGGACCAGTTCTAAGACAGGGGAAAACTTGCAGACTCCAAACTGGTATTGGCGCCGTCTAAGATCGATGTCACCAGCCGAAATCTGGTGGCGATCGTGTGGTGTCGCCCGACGCTGCGCGGATGGTGTCAGTGCGCCAATTCGAGAGTCACGTCGAACGTTCGATCATCTGGTGGGCAACGGTTCGTTTGAGACGGCCAGCCCATTCTTTGCCGGCCAATCGATCCCCTCGCTTCGTGAAGACCAGAAAGCAAGGCTCTTGGAGCAAGCCGATCGTTTGCTCGCGGGGCGATTTTCATTCTTCGATCTTGAAGATCTCACCGTCGACAAGCAGATCGATTGGAATTTCGACTATTCAGCGAAGAAACACTCGCCCAAGACCAAGTCGTCGCGCATCGATTACCGTGATTTCGACGTCGCCGGTGACTGCAAGTTGGTATGGGAACCCAATCGCCACCAACACCTTGTTGTCCTCGCCAGGGCGCACGCGGTGTCGGGCAAGATCGAATATGCCCGCGCCGTCCTCGATCAGATCGACAGTTGGATGGACCAGTGTCCGTTCCCGACCGGTATGAATTGGCGTAGCCCGCTCGAATTCGGGGTCCGCATCATCAACTGGGTTTGGGCGTTCGAGCTGATCAAGCCGTCCGGCTTGTTGACGCAAGAGCGCTGGCGGACATTCGTGCCGACGGTTCACCGTCATCTCTGGTGTCTGGATCGAAGCTACTCGCGCTACTCGTCGGCGAACAATCATGTCATTGGCGAAGCTGCCGGCGCCTACATCGCCGCGCGTTACTTCAACGGGTTTGCAGAATCAAACCGTTGGGCAGAGCGGGCCAAGCAGATCCTCGAAGAAGAAATTGCCAATCAAACGCATCCCGATGGCGGCAATAAAGAGCAAGCCCTCGGTTACCATGTCTTCGTGCTTGAGTTCTTCCTGCTGGCTGGTCTGGTGGGGCGCAACGTTGGCGATGAGTTTAGCAAAGTGTACTGGGGTCACATCGAGCGCATGTTTGATTACGTCGCATCGTTTGTCGAAGGTGGCGGAAACCTGCCGCTTTATGGTGACTACGATGACGGGTATGTGTTGGACTTGGGCGATCGGTTGCAGCAACCGCAAGCCATGTTGGCCGTCGCCGGTGCGATCTTTGAGCGCCCCGAATTCACGGCGCTGGCCGGTGAATGCAACGAACGCGCCGCTTGGCAATTGAATCAAGACGTTACTCCCTCGCCAGTCGCCGAATCGCCGTCTGCGGTCCGGTTGGAATCGAAGGCGTTCGCGGATACAGGTTACTACCTGCTTCAAAATGGCGCGAAGTCGCCAGCATCTGAAGTAGACGACCGCATGAGTGTGGTCTTCGATTGCGCCGAACTGGGCATGGGCAGTCTCGCCGCCCACGGTCACGCCGACGCATTGTCGGTGACGCTTCGGGCATTTGGTTACGACGTTCTGGTTGATCCCGGCACGTACGATTACTTCACGCATCGACAGTGGCGTGATTATTTCAAGAGCACCCGCGCCCACAACACCATCGCGGTGGATGGGCAGGATCAGTCCGAATTGCTCGGGCTGTTTCTCTGGGGCGAGCGGGCTGAGGCAAAGTGTGTTGATTGGTCACCGTCGGCGACGGGCGGTTCGGTCTCGGGCGAACACACCGGGTATCGGCGACTTCGCGATCCGGTCGGTCATCGTCGGACGGTTGAACTCGACGGCTCACGCGGTGAACTGGTGATTACCGATGAATTGACCGGTAAAGTAGATCATTGCGGCGAAATCTGCTTCCATTTTTCGGAATTTTGCAGCGTAGAAGAAATCTGCGATAACGCGGCTACTATATTGGCGCCGTTTGGTTCTGTTCAGATGACCTTGGATTCACGGCTTGAAGTTCGGGCCTATTGCGGTCAGGAAGCTCCCATCTTCGGCTGGGTCAGCCGTGGATATCACAAAAAAGTCCCCTGTCCAACCATCGTGGGAAAATTGCGATGGACGGGCAACACATCCCTGGTGACGCGTATTTGCCTGCACCGAAGCCCCGTCCATGAAGCCGGGAATCAGAGTGCCGGGCGATCGCAGTCACTTCCTCCACAGGGCGGTCTTGGTTTCAGGGAGGTCAGCCACCGTGGAGTATAACTCAACCATTCGGGGACTCGGCGAGACGGAAGGGGAGGCGGTGCGCAGCGAGCGCGAAGGCTGTCCGACTTGCGGTGCGTCCATTCGCGGAATCGTCTTAGCCGGCGGTCCGTCATATGGTGACTGCGAACTCGAACAGATCATGCCGCGCCCGATGTTGCCCGTCGCGACGCGCCCGCTCATTTGTCACATCTTAAGTTGGTTCGGACACGACGGCGTCGGTCGTGCCACGGTCTGCGCCAATGGAAACACTTCGCTGTTCTCGCAACATCTGCGAAACGGCGAAGGGCTTAAAGTTGCCATCGACTACACCGAAGACCTCATGCCGCGCGGACCGGCCGGTTGCGCTCACGACGCAGCACGGGATGGCGGTGAGGATCTTTTCGTGGTGGTCGAGGGAGGCGTTGTGCCGCAGGTTGAGTTGCAGACATTGCTTGAACACCATCATTCGACCAATGCGGCCATGACAATGGTGGTTCATGGAAGCGAACCATCCTGCAATCGTCGCCTCGAAGACGAGGAGCCGCTTGGCATTTACGTCTTCAGTCGCGAATCGTTATCGTTCGTG
>BQJS01000062.1 GCA_021604825.1 Phycisphaerae bacterium
AGATGACTTTGAAGACTTCCAGCTGGGATTCACCGGTACGGTGATATCGCCATGCGACTGACATTTGGAGTGGTGAATTGAATTGGAAGTTGGGATTGCGCACGGTCGTATGGTTTATCGTGTTCGGTTGTCCGCTAGCGCTTTGCGCACATCCCGGACCGCACCACGATATCGCCCGGGTCAGCAAGCTTGTTGAAGCCGAACCTCATCGAGCTGAATTGTGGATCGAGCGGGCCTATCACCGGCGGCTGGCGGAGCAATACGACGAAGCGTTGGCAGATTTGGCTGAGGCGGAGCGTTTGGCACCGGGGACATCGGAACTCTGCGCGCATCGTGGGATGACACTTTCGGCCATGGGTCGGGATGCGGAAGCAGAATCTGAGTTGAATCGCTTTCTTGAGGAGACTTCGGGAACGGCAGGGACTTTTTCGGAGCGCGCTCAGATTCGCCAACGGGCGGGTCGGCTTGACGAAGCGGTTACCGATCTTGCGGCTGCGATCAAACTAAAACCGGATGTTGCGTACTTTGTTCAGCGTGGTCGGTTGCAAGAAAAACTGAAACGTTGGGACGACGTTGCATCGGGATATCGCGAGGGCATCGCCAAGGTTGGACAAGTTGCGACGTTGAATCATGGGCTGATTCGCGCGGAAGTCGCTCGGGGCAACCACGACGAAGCATTGACGTTGATCGATGGGGTGATGGAGCATACGAAAGTCAAGACGCCGTGGCAGTTGCAGCGGGCTGACGTGTTAGAGTCTGCTGGGAAGCCCGAGGCGGCGCTTACAGAGAGATTGGCTGCCCTTGAAGAAACCAACCGCGTCTTGGCCAAGCGTCCGACGGCTATTCAACTTGTGATTCGGGCGCGGGTTTATATGGCGCTCGAACGAACGGAAGACGCCCGTCGCGATTTGGAATTGACGTTGAAGAAAACGCCGCGGTACGAAGCCGCAATTGAGTTATTGAATGCGCTTGAATCCAAGCGAAACCAAAATAGACATGAACGGCCAACCAAAGAGGTGAAAAGCAATGCAATGCTCGACGAAAAATAGGCAACGACGATTCGCAGGAAATGGATTGCTCGTGGCTGCGGCACTTACGATGCTGTTGTCCGCGGTTAAAGTTGATGCGGCTATCGTTCGTGAACCCTATCTTCAGGTGGTCACGCCGGACAGCGTGACCGTGGTTTGGCGTACCGATTTGGCGTCGCCAACGGACAGCCGGGTTCAGTATGGCCTGGTTGAAGGTGCGCCGGATTTGGAAGCGACATCCACATCAGTCATTCCAGCATCAAATGCAAACGTGCGCGATCACATCGTCACGATTTCCGGCCTAAGTGCCGCGACGAAATACTTCTACAACGTCGGGACAACCAGTGGTGGCGTCGAAGCTGGCGGTACCGCGAATCACTATTTCGTCAGCGCGCCGAACACCGGACTCGGATCGAACTTTACGGCATGGATCGTCGGCGATAGTGGCGACAACGGCGCAAACCAAGCTGCCGTGCGCGACGCGATGTTGGCTGTGACTGGCGCGACTCCCCCAGACATTTTCCTGCACATGGGCGACATTGCTTACAACAACGGGACAGACTCCGAATACACCAACAACCATTTTGGACCCTATGCAGACATTCTGCGTAACACCGCATGCTATCCAACACTGGGTAATCACGATTCCGACAATACGACGTCCGGTGCATGTTGGCCCCTGCCATGTGCTCCTGGGGCGACGACTGGGCCGTACTATGAAGCACACGTGCTTCCGACCGCAGGTGAAGCGGGTGGTGAGCCATCAGGTACGGAATCTTACTATTCGTTTGACTACGCAAATGTCCATTTCGTTGTATTGAATTCTGATCAAGTGAGCCGATCGGCATCCGGTCCGATGGCAGAGTGGCTGACCGCCGACTTGGCTGGCACGACGCAGGATTGGGTCATCGCCTATTGGCATCACCCACCTTACACCAAAGGTACGCACGACTCGGACAACTCAGGCGACTCAGGTGGCCGTTTGGTCGACATGCGCGAAAACTTTCTGCCCATTCTCGAGGCGGGTGGTGTTGATCTGGTGATGGGTGGGCATTCGCACATTTACGAACGTTCCTATCTCATCGACGGTGCATATGGCTATGGCAGCAGTCCTAACTTCGCGACGCCAAACTTTGCGACGCTCGATGCCAATGGAAACATCATCGATTCGGGCGACGGCGATCCTGCTGGCGATGGTGCATACGTTAAGAATTCTGGGCTCGGTGCCAATGAAGGCGCTGTGTATGTCGTTGCGGGTCACGGGGGTCGGTCGGTGGGCGGTTCCGCCAACCATCCGGTCATGGCGTCGGCCGATGTCGATTTCGGATCCTGCCTGCTCACCGTGCAAGGCAACACGCTGACGATGAGCAATATTCGAGACGACCAGACGATTACGGATACGTTTTCGATCGTTAAGGGAACCTGTGAGGATTTTGAAACTGGGTTTACGATTGGTCAGCCCGTCGGTGATCACGCCGAATGGTTTGACGATGGTGGCGGTCCGGTAGTGACTGCCGGCGCAGGAACGGGCGGTTCGGTGGGATTGGCACCGTCGGGAAACATTTTCACTTGGACGGCCAACCCGTTCGACTGGACGTCAAAGAGTTTGGCAGGCGTCGTCGTTCAGCTTGACCTGCAAACCGATGCGACTGGTTTGCTCGACGATGACCGAGTTGGATGGATGATCTCCGACATCAGTGTGAATTCCGATTTCATCTTTGGCGTGCAAGTTGATCCGTCGGGCGGTGGCGACGATGGCGATCCGGCTGGCAGTACGCGGTTGGAAGGGTATTGGGATGCGACAATTAATGTGGACGAAGACAAACGTCCGTTCATTGATAGCGTCGCAGGCAACCTCGTGCCGGACACGTTTTATCGATTGCGTGCAGAATTTACCAGACTCAGCGCGACCTCGGCGCGCGTGGATGCGTCATTGACCGAACTTGATGCATTGGGCATCCCTGTTGCGGGCCCACCAGTATTGGCCGGTACAATTGCGGACACCAGCCTGTTGGGTGCAGATGCGCCTGACCTTGCTTACTTTACGAATCCAATTTGGCCAGCATTCAAGAATCACACCGCTGGTGGTGCCAATGCTGACAATGCTTGTTTCGAGTTGTTTGAGTCGAATATTGTGCCGATTGTGGCTACGTTCCAGCAAGGTCAGAACGGCTACAGCTCAAACGTGGACACGTACCTTGAGGGCGGTAATCCCGATGTGGAAAATTCGGGCGATACCACGTTGGTTGTCGACCTCAGTCCAGAGCGCCACATTCTGATGCGCTTCGATGACATGTTCGGCACCAACGGGGGCCAGATTCCGCCGACCGCAGATATCTTGTCTGCGACACTGACCGTTGAGATCACGAATTCGAGTCCGGGTGTTGGGGCTTCCCTCTATCGAATGCTCCAAACTTGGAATGATACCGATACGTGGAATACCTGGATCGGTGGCATTCAGAATGACGGTGCCGAAGCCGCGGTTGCCGCAGATGCTTCAGGTAGTAGCGACGTGGGGCCATACGAGCTTGACGTAACCACCAGTGTCGAGGCATGGTTGGCTGACCCATCGAGCAACCACGGATGGGCATGGCTTCCGCCGGCGCAAGATAACTCTTGGCAAATGGATTCTTCGGAGGGGGCAGTTCCTCCTGAACTTCGAGTTGTCTATCAAATCGTATGTGGTGACGATTCGGAGTGTGACGACGGAGATCCTTGTACAACGGATACCTGCCTTGCAGGCGCTTGTGAGAACGAGCCAGTTGTTTGTGGCGAAGGTGAAGTTTGCAACGAGTCCACGGGTGATTGTGTGTTGACGTCAGCGATCATGTTCCAGGATGGTGCCGATTCATACGCCGGTACCGATGATACATTCGTGCAAGTGGCGGTACCGGGCAATGTCAATGGTGCCCTCGAAGTATTGGAATGGGACGACGACGATCCGAGTGGTGGCGTGGTGGAGCCTAACTTTGGTTTGCTACGTTTCGACAATATTTTTGGTGCAGGCCCGGGATTGATTCCCACTGGTTCGCAGATTGTCTCAGCCACGCTGACGTACACCGTGTTTGACCAGGGATTTACGGCATCGGTTCGTGAAGTGCTTGTCGATTGGGATGAAGGCGACAGCTTAACGAGCATGTGCGGCGGTTCCTGTGACGAGGGGGCTGAATACGGTGCCACAGAAGTCGCGTCGGCAGTTGGTCCTGTTGGTGCGCAGAACGCAGATGTCACTGCAAGCCTGCAAGCCTGGAGTGACAACCCGGCAAATAACTTCGGTTGGTTCTTCATTTCGCAGACTGGTGCTGGAACTGGCGGTGGGGTACAGGTTCGCTCAAGCGAATATGTCGCGACGCCATCGGAACGACCAAAACTCGCGGTCGTCTATGTCGCCGGTTGCGACGTGTCAGCCGACTGCGACGACGGCAATGATTGCACCGACGATCTGTGCAACTCATCTGGATTCTGCGAATACAGCAATAACACCGATCCGTGCGACGACGGTGATTTCTGCACGGAATCCGACACGTGTTCAGCCGGTGCCTGCGCTGGTTCGCCGGTGGATTGTGGCGGTCAAGTTTGCAATCCTGTGGATGGTGGGTGTGTCGATTGTCTTTCAAACACTGACTGCGACAACAACGACACGTGCGACGGCGACGAAACTTGCGACGCCAACACCTGCCAAGCAGGGACGCCGCTTGATTGTGACGACCTTGTTGCGTGTACCACGGATTCGTGCGATCCAATTGACGGTTGCATGAACGTAGACAACTGCACGGCGGGTCAAGTCTGCAACCTTGGCACTGGATTCTGCGAAGCCGGTCCATTGTTTACGGCGTACAACGACATGAATCCGTCGGCGGGTGATAGCAACGACACCAACGTGACCGAGCATGATTACAGTACGGTTGATGGTGTGCTCGTTGACTACGACACTGGAACGCCGACGTCAGTGACGATCACGGGCTCGTTTGTCGGCGGACTCGACGACAATTTCCCGTCGAATGGCGGACAGGCCAATGGCGGAACCGATGCAGGTGACACGTTTGGTCCCTCAGGTGCGGTTATTGTCGACATGCTCAATACCATCGAACTCGATGATCCCAGCTGGGACAACATCATCACACTCGACAACTTGGATTCAACGAAGCGTTACACAATCACGCTTTCCGCCAACCGTGATAACCCGACTTATGACGATGCACGTTTTGCGAGAGTTACCATCGAGGGGGCTGACACGTTTGCGAACGATAGTTCTGCGGGTGTGGTCGTGAATTCGGCTGACTCGGTTTCGTTTAGCATTGGCCATAACACGGTCAATGGTTACGTCGCCCGCTGGACGAACGTCGTCGCATCCGACGGAAGCTTCTCGATCAAGTCGGAATGGGATGACGGTCTGGGCAGTGGCGGTAGCAACACCAAAGGCTACGCAATGACCGCGCTCAAGCTGGAAGAATTCGCCAATACATGTGGCGTTGCGGCTGAGTGCGATGACGGATTGTACTGCAACGGGGTCGAAGACTGCATCGCCGGAATCTGTTCAGCCGGCACGCCTCCGTGCGGAGAAGGTGCGGCGGTCTGCAACGAGGATACGGACACCTGTGCCGTCCTGTGCGATCTCGACTTGCTCGACGAAGACTTTAACAGCTACAGCGTCGGACAAGACCCTACCGATTGGTACGACACCGCCGCCGACAGTGCGACGACGGAGAGCACTTCGCTCTTTGACGTTAAGCAAGTGGGCGGAGATTTGGTACTTGGTACTGATTCATCCGACATCAACATCCACTCGCACTATGTTGGTGCGGGGGCTGACAGCTACACGAGCATGACCTACACCGGCCGCATGCGTCTGACCGACGACAACGGCGGCATTGGCGTGACGTTCCTTTCCGGTTTCGCCGATTCACCGACGCCTGCATACGACTACCATCGTTTGCGTCGGGCGAATTTCGCACCGTCGGCACGCACGTTCCAATTGGAGCCGCCCAACGCCAATGGCCTCACGGGCGATCTCGATTCTGGCGTCGATCCGGTTGTGGATACGTGGTATCGCTTCCGCATCGTGGTGGACGCAGAGCAGCCACAGGTTCGTATTCGCGCCAACGTTTGGGAGGATGGCCAAGCTGAACCGGCTGGCTTCCAGATCGATGCGACGGATACTGGTGGATTGAATCGCACGGTCGGAACCGTGGGAACGTGGAGCATGCTCGATGGCAGTAAGTATTGGGATGACCTGAAGGTGGTCGATGGTCGGCTCGATCTGCCATGTGACGATGGCGATGCCTGTACGATCGACGACACCTGCTCGAACGGTGTTTGCACCGGGACGCTTGTCGATTGCGATGGCGATGGTGTTTGCGATTTCGACGACAACTGCCCGACGGTCCCGAACCCCGGTCAGGACCCAGCCGCCTGCAACGGCCCGTTCGATTTCGATAACGACGGCGATGTCGATCTCGCCGATTTTGCAGTCGTGCATGACTGTCTCGGTGGACCGGGTGAATTAACGCCTCCGGGCGGATGCGATCCGGGCGACTTCAGTGCGGCAGACGTAGATACCGACGGCGACGTAGACTTGGACGATTTCAGGCAGTTCCAGTCGCTGTTTACAGATGAGATCGTATCGCCGTGCGAATAGGTGATTCGAGATTTGCGACGTGACTTAGCCGATTGGCGAAGGTAACGTGATGGTATGAAGCGAATCGCAAACAATCTGCGAGTAGCTCGTACGGTCGCCAGCGTTGCAACAATGTCAATCATTCTTGCTGCCATCGGTTGCGCGCAAGAAAACAAATCAACAAAGAAACCACTGCCGGCCAAGATCAACTGGCCGGCAGTGGTGCCTTCAGAATTAATCGCAAGATTCAGTTGCGGAAGTGGCTATGAAGGTGAAGTCTTCGATCTTAAGGGCGATGGTAGTTTTGACTTCACCCACTATTCTTGCACATTCTCCCAGAAATGCTCCGGTCAATACAAACTTGAGTCTGGCGTAGTCGTCCTAACGGCGGATGGAAGTTACCCATCACTCTTTGCAAAGTTCAAGAACAGCAGGCTCAAACCAGTCAAGTGGCGAACTCGACGATTGGTGCCGCTCGCGTGGGGCGACCGTATGTATTTGATTGAAGAGGGCGGCCACGTTGAATTCTGTAATCAAGTCAACGAGGGATGGGAACCGCGTAACAGAATTCACGGTCGATTCTTACTGCGGACAGACGATTGGGAAATACCCGTCAATGAAAAACCCGGCTTGCCAAATGAATACACAGACCATCTCATCGACGCGCCGTGTGAAGCGAAGGTTTTGAGCCAAAAGGAGCATGTGTTGCGGCTGGACAAAGGGTCACGCGAAGGCGTGTTTGTCGGAATGCGCCTTGCCGCCCATCCCAAGGGAAAGATCGCTTTCCGATCCTCGATTGAAGTCGTTTCGGTCAAACAGAATACCGCCGTCGCCGAAGTGCGATGGGGGAGTTGGCCCGAACCGGGTGATGCAGTTTTCATCAACCGAAGAAGCGCTGACGACTGATCGCATCATTCATTCCACCTTCCGATAACTCACGCACCAATCAACCTGCATTCAAATCGAACATCGGCGAGCCCTTAAACTGGGCATTTTGGGCGGATGCCGTAACTTCTTGGTTCGCAGTGCCTTGCCGCCTCCGTCATTTCATTTGTTTCGATCACCGCACTCCACTAAACTGATGTATCGGACGCCAGTTCCCGGATTTTCTATTGGGAATTGACTGCGTCGTTCCTCGTTGGAATAAAGGAGCAGAAGAGGGAGATGTTCCCAGATGACGCTGGAGCGTCGTCGCGAGGAGGGACAAGGAGCATGTTGATGCGCATAAAGAGTGTGCACACGCGTTGTTTATTCGGACTGCTGGCGGTCGGTGTGATCGCAGCCACCACTGGCTGTGGTTACGTTGCGCCGGAAGTCGAAAAGTCGCCCAGCCCCCGCACCGATGGCAGCATTCAAAGCTGCGATCAAGCCCCGCTGCCGGAAGACGCACTCACGCTTGTCGTCCTCGATTGGGATGGCGGTCAAAGTCCACTCGTTCGTGACAAGGTCCTGACCGGATTTGATGTCACGTCGCTGGAACTCGCTGACGGCAAAAGCATTTCGCAGGATGAATTTGAATCGATGGTTCTCGCCCGGGTTGGCGAGATCCTTTGCGTTCTCGATCCGATGGATGTGGCGGTCATCATCGGCGACGGTGCCGACTACCAAGACTCCACGGTGATCCACATCACCGGCGACGAACCAGCCAACGAGGCCAAGCATATCGGCCAATCGCATTTCGACCTGTGTAACGAACACCTGGACGATTCCGGAGTGATTTGGGGTGGGGCGTTGGCCAGCCGCGTTGCGTCGGCAAGTCTGGACGAATGGATCAACGCCTTCGCCAACACCATTGCCCACGAGACCGGACACACGCTCGGGTTCTTCCATCCCGATCCCGATGTGGTGGAACGTCTGTTGCTGTCGCCATCCACGGAGATCATGCGGGCCCACACCACCACCGACGACTTGCTCAAACCGCAAGCATTCCTGCTCGATCAGGACACCTGTCCGGGCAGCGACGGCATCGGTGACACGTCGTACCGCGTGACCGGTGGGGTCGCATATGTACTCGAGTAGCGGCTGACGGTGCAGGTCGCTTCCTGTTGGCGTTGTGCTGGTGTGTTGTTCGCTGCGTCAAAATGTTCTTTCCGATTTGATCCTCATCCAAATCTTGTTAGCCTACTCGCGAAAGCTGCGTCTGATTCGTTTGTCTGACCGTTGCTTATGCGGAGATCTGAACTTTCATGGCCGGAAGGAAGATCAATTGGCGCATTTGCGTGCGGGCAACGGGCGAGGAATACGACGCGAAGGGCCGAGCCACGCTGTCGGAATTGCATCACACAGGCTTTACCGAAATCACTTCTGTTCGAACCACCCGCATCTATGAGCTTTGCGGTTCTCTTTCTCGTGAACAGATTCAAGTTCTTTGTGATCGGTTGCTTGTCGATCCGGCGATTGAATTCGGTTCAATCGAGAGCGTGATCGATTGGCCCGACTCGAACACGGCGCAGGTCGAAGTGCATTGCCAACCGGGCGTGATGGACCCTGTAGCGCTCAGCGCTATCGATGCGGCCAACGATTTGCTTTACGCCAATGATCCGACCGTTAACAAACCGGTCGAGTCGATTCAAACTGCATGGCAATACGAAATCGCGGGAGTAGACTGCATTGACCGCATTGAAGCGATGGCCGAAAGCGTGCTGGCCAACGATTGCGTGGAACGCGTCTTCATCAAAGCGCTGGACCGCTGCGATGCGTTACCGACCGAATTCGCCATCGCGCCGGTTGCCGATTTTAATTTGTTGACGGTCGATCTCGCAGGCAAAGATGAAGATGCCCTCATCCGTATCTCTAAACAAGGGCGGTTGTTTCTCAATGCCTTGGAAATGAAGGCGATCCAGCAGCATTATCATTTGCTCGACCGCAACCCAACCGACATCGAATTGGAAACCATCGCCCAAACCTGGTCGGAACACTGCGTGCATAAGACGCTCAAGAGCGCGGTTCAATATCGTGGCCGACCGTTCGGAAACGAAAGTCGCGAATCCATTGAGTGCGAGCGATCCTACGACAACCTGCTCGTCGATACGATTGTCAAAGCCACCCGCGATTTGGATTGCGATTGGTGCCTGTCGGTGTTTGAAGATAATGCCGGCGTCGTTGCGTTCGATGATGACAACGGCATCGCGTTCAAGGTTGAGACTCACAATCATCCGTCCGCAATTGAACCATACGGTGGAGCTGCGACGGGTGTGGGTGGATGCGTTCGCGATATTCTCGGGTGCGGACTGGGCGCGAAGCCGATCGCCAATACGGATGTGTTCTGCGTTGCCGAACCGGGCTGGGATTCTGCAAGATTGCCGGCTGGCGTGCTGCACCCACGGCGGATCTTGCGCGGTATCATTGGCGGCGTTCGGGATTACGGCAATCGTATGGGTATTCCCACGGTCGCGGGTGGACTGCGGTTTGACGAACGATACCTAACCAACCCGTTGGTGTTCGTAGGGTCGGTCGGGATCATTCCGCGAAAGCACATCGCCAAAGCGCCGAAACCCGGTGACCGAATCGTGGTGGCTGGCGGTCGTACGGGGCGCGATGGCATCGGTGGGGCGACGTTTTCATCCGGCGAGTTGACCGACACGCACGCCGACGAATTCGCTCATGCGGTTCAGATTGGCAATGCGATCGAAGAAAAGAAAGTGCTCGATGCGTTGCTGCGGGCCCGCGATCACGAAAGCGGTTGCCTGTACTCAGCCGTCACCGATTGCGGCGCGGGCGGACTCAGTAGCGCGGTTGGTGAGATGGCCGAACACCTCGGCGCGACGGTTCAACTCGAGAACGTTCCGCTGAAGTATTCCGGTTTGCGTTACAACGAAATCTGGCTGTCCGAAGCGCAGGAGCGGATGGTCTTTTCGGTCCCGCCCGACAAGTTGGAAACGCTGCGAGCCGTGTTCGAACGCGAAGGCGTCGAGGTGGCTGACATCGGCGAGTTCAATGACAGCGGCACGCTTGAACTGCATTTCAACGATGAACAGGTCGGGCGACTTGATCTGGATTTCATGCACAACGGGATTCCGCCATTGACGCGGGCGGCGATTTGGAATGGCCCTCCCGAGAACATCGCGCCGGCAAATCCAACCAGCATTACACCGCAAAACGCCGAGGAGATCATGCTGGCCAAACTCGCGTCGATCGATTCGTGTTCGCGCGAGCCGATCTTTCGACAGTACGATTTTGAGGTGCAGGGCGGTAGCGTGATCAAACCGCTCGTCGGTGTGGGTGAGGGGCCGTCTGATGCGGCGGTCATCACGCCAAGGCTTGACTCGAATCGCGGTGTGGCGATCGGCATGGGCATGTGCAGCGATCGCGTCGAACCCGACCCATACTGGATGGCCATCCGGTCGATCGACGAAGCGATCCGCAACTTGGTATGCGTCGGTGCCGACCCATCGCGCATTGCAATCCTCGATAACTTCTGCTGGGGCGGATGCGCCGATGAAGAAGCCATGGGCGCACTAGTGCGGGCATGCCAAGGGTGCCACGACGCGGCACTGGCGTACAAGACACCGTTCATCTCCGGCAAGGATTCGCTCAACAATCAGTTCTCGCTGTCGCCGGATGACGCCGCCCGACTGAAACTGCCGAAGACAATCGCCATTCCGCCGACGCTGCTGATTAGTGGAATCGGACACGTTGAAGATGTACGCCGATGTGTCACGTCGGATTTGAAAAGAGAAGAAGGTCACTTTGTCGCAGTCGTATTTGATTGGGATTCGCCGGACCTCGAGCGATTTGCGAAAATTCACGCTGCGATTGCCGACTTGATTCGTCAAGGTGATGTTCTTGCGTGTCATGATTTTGGCGACGAAGGTATCGCGTGTGCGCTGGCTGAGATGTGCATCGGTGGGAAGGTGGGAGCTGATCTGTTCTTGCAGGACATTTGCAAAGACACGATGGCGCATCTTTTCGGGGAGCATCATACGGGGTACGTTTTGCAAACTCGCACATCGGCGGAATCGGACCCCATCCTCGATTTGACTTGGTCCCTCGATCTATGGGGTGGCCTCGATGAAAATCGATTCAGGCTCGACAACCGGGTTCTAGATGGCATCCTCTTCGACGTTCAACTCACGGACTTGGATCGTGCATGGCGCAGCGGGCTCGCTCGTGATCTAGGAGAACGGGCCGATGGGTAAATCGCGCGTGGCCATCTTGCGTTCGGCGGGCATTAACTGCGATGAGGAAGCGGTGCATGCCTGGGATCTCGCTGGAGCGGCTGCCTCGCTCGTTCACCTTGACGATGTTGTTGCCCGCCCAACGCGCGTTGACGAGTATGATATCGTTACGTTTCCCGGCGGGTTCAGCTTTGGCGATGATATTTCGGCGGGAGCGATTTTTGCGAGTCGCATAGGTCAAACGCTTTTGGATGCGATTCACCGACTTGTCGAACGTGGCGGGCTGGTGCTGGGTATCTGCAACGGGTTTCAAGTCTTGGTCAAAGCCGGTTTGCTTGACGTAGGTACGCCAGAGACATCGTTCAGCCTCACGATCAACACCTCCGGGCGATTCACTTGTCGATGGGTGACTTTGAAATCAGACACAACGCATTGCGCATTCTTTGAATCCGATCGAGAATACTTTCTGCCCATCGCACATGCCGAAGGACGCTTCGTTGTCTCGCAAGGGGGGCACGTAGAGGATCAGCGGATTGCTTTGCGATACGATGGCGGGATCGCTCGAATCGGGCCAAACAATCCCAACGGCAGTGTTTGCGACATCGCTGCGATCACCGATCCGACGGGCCGCATCATGGGCTTGATGCCGCACCCCGAACGCTACGTCCGCCACACGCAGCATCCATTTTGGACCTCCATTCCCGAAGCCGCCGAGCCGGATGGTTTGGCGATTTTCCGAACTGCGGTTAAAAACGTCGGCTGACTTCCACCTTCGGGAGCTTAGACGTTGCCTGCACTTGCTCGATTACATCTTCGGTGTCGTCCATTGTCATGGGCCTGTTTGCTGACGGGCGCACTGGTCGTATTGCTATTCGGGCCGACGGTTTTCGCGCAGGTTGATGCTGATGCGACTACCGCGGCGACCGTTTCATCGCCCATGCAGTACGGTGGGTGGGTGTTGCTTCCGGCGCTGTCTGCGATTGTGCTGGCGATTGTCACACGGCAGGTCATCCCCGCGCTATTCATCGGTACGTTCGTTGCGGCGATGATGCTTTGTCGAATCTCGCCGGACCATTCCGGTGGGGCGCTTTCGACCGTCATCGACGGAGCAGCCGACGCGATGGCCGTCTACGTCGTCGGTGCCGTCGCCGACGCCGATCACGCCAAGGTCATGCTCTTCACGCTGATGATCGGCGGGATGGTTGGCGTGGTGAATGCATCGGGCGGGACGCGGGCGATGGTCGAAATCATCGCGCGGCGGGCGAAAACGCGCAGGCAAGGGCAATGCACGGTATGGCTGGCTGGGCTCGTCGTTTTCTTCGACGACTACGCCAACACCATGATCGTCGGGCCGACCATGCAGCCACTGTTCGATCGCTTGAAAATCTCGCGGGCGAAGCTGGCGTACATCGTCGATTCGACCGCCGCCCCCGTTGCATCGATCGCACTCGTGGGCACGTGGGTCGGTGCGGAAATCGGTTACATCGACGGAGCCCTCAAGGACATCGCGAAGACGGGCACGCCGGCATTTCTGTCGTCGGTCGATGCGTGGGGGGCGTTTCTCAACAGCATTCCATATCGGTTCTATGCCATCCTCGCGCTGGTGATGGTGTTCATCGTCGGTTGGACGGGGCGCGACTTCGGTGCGATGCGGCGGCATGAAGCGTTGGCTGCGACGGGCGATGTGATAGAGCATGACGATGCGGACGAGCGGACCGTCGGGCGATTCGATTGGCTGCTTGCGGCGATACCGGTGCTGCTGCTTGTGGCTGTGACGGGCGTGTTGTTGCTGTATCCCGCGTACACCAAAGCCCGCGCCGATGGCACACCGCTGAGTTGGAAGACGCTCTTCGACGATGCCGATTCGTACAACGCGATCCTGTTCGGGGCGATGGCCTGTCTAATTGCTGCGATCGCGTTGGCTGTCACGTCGCGTCGATCGAAGTTACAGGATGCGGTGGACGGTATGCTTGAAGGCATGTCGCGGATGTTCCCGGCGATCGTGGTGTTGGTGCTGGCGTGGGCGCTGTCGCAATCGTCGGTGGACTTGAAGGTTGGCGAGGTGGTCAGCGATTGGCTGGTGAGCAAGAACTTCGCGATGCACAATCTGCCGGTGGTCGTGTTCGCATGTGCAGCCGGCGTCTCGTTCGCGACTGGGACGTCATGGGGCACGATGGGAATCCTTTGCCCAGTTGTAGTAAGAGTCGCCGCAGACATGGGCGCAGACCTGCCAGCCGAAACAGCCCTGCCACTATTCTACGCCAGCGTAGGAAGCGTACTAGCCGGCGCAATCTTCGGCGACCACTGTTCCCCAATCAGCGACACCACAGTCCTGTCATCAGCCGCAAGCGGCTGCAACCTGCAAGACCACGTCTGGACGCAATTGCCCTACGCCCTGGTAACGGCAGCAGTGTCGATGGCCACAGGTGATATCCTCTGCGCAAGAATGCAACTGTCGCCGTGGCTGGGAATTGCCTTTGGTATATTCATCCTGGCAATATTGGTCGCAACGCTAGGCAGAAAAACAATCAAATCGTAGGGTGAGGCTTGCCGCACCTGCTAGCCAAGGCCAATGATGCCAATGTTCAAGAAGCTAAAAGTAACGAGAATTGAAGACGAAGATCCAAGCAGTTTCTCTAGTGAATCGAACCGCATTCACCTGAGTGATGGCAAGTCACCAGATGAACACTGGATTGTGAAAGATGCATCGCCTGTGATTCTGATCTCTAATGAAAAGTATGGACTTGCGCCTCAATGCTATCAGTTGTCCGACCAACTGTATGGCGTCGGTGTGAACGAAAGATTCTTTTTGGTCGAACGCGGAGAGATTCGGACTGATTCGAAGTTGCCCTGCCGGTTTTATGAACTGATTCACGTTCAAGAGCCTTACATGGTTATCCACCACGAAACTGGCTTCATTTGTTTGACTTTCGATGGGGATGCACATTGGGACAAGGGTGGCGACTTGATCCAAGACTGGCGTATTGAAGGTGATCGATTGTTGTTTGAGACTTGGGGTGGGAAGAAGATGTCTGTACGGCTACCTCGTTAAGGGCTGACTCATACGGTTATCCGGTGCGGCGAGCCGCACCCTACTACAGGGATTACATGAGTCATGGAATTCCCGGGGTACGCTCATCCGGAGTTTCGTCCCATAGAATAAGAGACAGGCAATTTTCCGTTTTGAGAGCCATTTCGTCCAATTGCTCTTTCTTGCCCTCAATGTACGCGGCTGATTCTCGAATGGAGTTAGAGATACTGTGCAGTGTCCGCAGAAGAGACTTGCTCTTGTCCCTTGAGGAGTTTGGTCAATTCTTGAGCATGCGTGTGCACGCGTTCAAACCATTCCTCTTTGACTTTGTGGTTGCTTTGCAATTGATCCAGGAAATCAAAGGCCGCCTTTTCAAGCAACTCCGACTGGTATTTGATCTGTTCTTCTCGCATGGCTCGCTCGAATCGCGCATGGGCGATATTTCTGCATCTAGATCGAATCGACGATCCAACCTCAATCTTGTGAATCGTAGGGTTCGGTTTGCCGCAACTGTTACATGCCCTAACAAATAATCCGGTGCGGCGAGCCGCACCCTACGTTTAGATTGATTTTGTTTTTGGGTCGCCCACCCACGCAACCAAATCCTTCAAAAACTCCTCCCGCTGCGGGCCGAACTCTAGCGTGTGGCGGGATTTATCGTAGGTGCTGATTCTGGTGTTTGGCCAGTTGAGCGACCTTATCAATTCTCTTGAGCGTTCGTTGTCGATGATTCTTTCGTCGCCGGCCAGGAACATTTGGAGGGGGACTGGTGGGGCTTTGGTGATTTTGGCTACCACTTTGTCCATCCTTCTTGACGCGAGGTAGAAGCCAGCCGTTGCCTGGTGCAGTTGGATCGGGTCGTTCTTCAGGTACTCGATGTACTTGGGTTGATCGGTGAAGAGTTCCGGGTCGTTCAGCGGGATGTCGTACGAGCGGGTTGGTTCGGAGATCATCGAGAAGCCGATGCGGAATTTTTCTGCGTTGGACACTGAGATGATCGGGTAGATGCCCGGGGCGATCAGCGACAAACTGGCGAAACGCTTTGGGGCGGTCACGTGCATCGCAGCCGCTAACTTGCCACCCCAACTGACGCCGATCAAATGAATGCGCTCGGTGCCGGAAACTTCGGCTAAATGGCGGGCGTAATTCAATCCGTCTTCGATCAACTGCGGTGACGAATCGGCGTGGCCACGAGCCTGTGAGTTTTGTCCCGACCCGCGACGATCGGGTTGCAAAACGGCGTATCCGGCATCGTTGAGCGCCTTCGCCGTCATCTCGTACCAGCCGGCGTGCGATTGAATTCCGTGCAAATGCAGCACCGCGTCGGAGCAGCCGGGTTGCGGCCAATAGCGCGCGTACGCTTCGTAACCGTCTTCGAGCCGGATGTGCGTTTCCTCAAACGAAGGCATCGGGGTATATTAAGGCAATTCCGCGACCGTGTTAAATCGCGCGCCGTAGGGTGGGCCGTACCCACCGCCGTTTAAATTTCAAAGACTTGGTGGGCACGGCCCACCCTACGATTACGTTCCCGCACTTATGCAGACTCGACGCATCAAACGATTATTGGAAGCCGACCGATTGTTTGGCATGACGAGCGTGCCGAAACCTTCGGCGCTGCGCGATGTGGTTGACGGTGGCGCGGCAGGGGTTGGCGTTTCGTCGGTTGGCGTGGTTTCAGTTGAATCGAAACGCACTCAGCTTGACGTGCTTGATCGCGAACAGGTGAAGGGTTGCGAGAAGTGTCGCCTTTGCGAGGGGCGGACGAATACGGTGTTTGGCGATGGCGACGCCGATGCACGGTTAATGTTCATCGGTGAGGGGCCGGGCTTTGATGAAGACAAGCAGGGTATTCCGTTTGTCGGGCGGGCTGGCCAACTGCTTAACAAGATGATCGTGGCGATGGGGTTGCAGCGCGAGCAGGTTTACATTTGCAACATCGTCAAATGTCGCCCGCCGAACAACCGCGACCCAGCGGCTGACGAGGTGTTCGCGTGTACGCCGTATCTGCATGAGCAAGTGAAGATTATCGAGCCCGAGGTGATCGTGGCGCTGGGTGCTCCTGCGTCGAAGATGTTGCTCGATACGCAATCTGGGATCGGCAAGTTGCGCGGGCGGTTCCACGATTATCATTACACGAATCTGTCCGGCGAGACGGCGAGCATTTCGTTGATGCCGACATATCACCCGGCGTATCTGCTGCGAAGCCCGCACGAGAAGAAGAAGACGTGGGATGATTTGCAGATGGTGATGAAACTGCTGGGGCTGTCGCGTCCGCAGCGATGATGGCGATTTGATTTCATAATTGATTCAGCGGCGATCCTGCTTACAATCGGCACCCATTCCTCCACTTTGCACAAATAAACGCGACCGGTAGACGGAGACGCACATGCATTTTTTGACCGATATCGAAGGCTTGTCAGAAGCCGCAGTCAAGTTCGGGGATTTGATCTGGGGCATGCCGCTGTTTTTGCTCTTGCTCGGTTGCGGCATCTTGTTTTCGGTGTTGACGAAGTTTGTCCAGTTCCGTGTGCTGACACACGGTATCGCGGTTATTCGCGGCAAGTATGACAAGCCCGATGACGCAGGGCAGATCAACCACTTCCAGGCATTGTGTGCGGCGCTGAGTGCGACGATCGGCTTGGGGAATATCGCGGGTGTGGCGACGGCGGTCACGCTTGGCGGGCCGGGTGCGATCTTCTGGATGTGGATTGTTGGTTTCTTCGGAATGGCGATCAAATTCTTCGAATGCGGGCTCGCGACGATGTTCCGCGATGAGAAGGACGTGCCGGATCCAGGTGCGCCGGCATTGGTTGATGATGACATCGAAGACCATCAGTTGGATTACTCCGACCAACCGCATTCAAAGTCCACGTCCAAACCGGCTTCACGCGGCGAGGTTTCGGGCGGTCCGATGTGGTACGTGCAAAAGGGCTTGGCTGAACCGGCGAAAGAACGCGGCAGCCATGGTTTGTACGTGCTGTTTCGCGGGTTGGCGATCTTGTTCGCAGCCGTCACGTTTGTGGCTTCGTTCGGCGGTGGAAACAGCTACCAATCGTGGAACGTCGCCGAGTTGATGGAAACGCAGTGGCAGATTCCCCGTTATTTGACCGGGGCGGTGACGGCGATTTTGGTTTCGCTCGTCATTATTGGTGGCATCAAGCGCATCGGTGCGGTGGCGGGTCGTCTCGTTCCGATGATGTGCGTGATCTACGTCTTGGGAGCGTTGTATATCATCGGGTCGAACTTTGCTGATGTGCCCGCGATGCTGTCGTTGATCGTCAAGAGCGCGTTTGGATTGGCACCGGCTGGCGGGGCGTTTGTGGGTTCGACGGTTGCGATTGCTTTTCAACAGGGTTTGCGTCGGGCACTCTTTAGTAACGAAGCGGGGCAAGGAAGCGCCGCAATCGCGCACGCAGCCGCGAAGACCGACGAGCCAATTCGTGAAGGTGTGGTCGCGGGGATTGGCCCGTTCATCGACACGATCCTCATCTGCACGATGACGGCGTTGGTGATCATGTTTAGCGGCGTATACAACCGGCCCGAAGTTGGCGTGGTTCGTGCGGTCGATGGGAACAACATTTACGTGACGGTTAATGCTGATGTCCCGGAGAAACTCGAACGCGTCTATCGGTCCGAGATTCGCGAAGAAGGAAAAACGCGCAAGGGCAAGGAACTCAATATCTGGATGGGCAAGGAGCACGTGCAAGGTCGCGAACCCAAGCGAGCCAGTGCCGACATTCACGCAGTTGGTGAGGCGGCCAGTGATAATTGGTTGGGGGCGACGGAGATTGTTCTTTCGGCCAGTGAAGACACGTTGGAGTTGCCGGACGGAATGGACGTGTCGGAGATTGTGCCCGGTCTGCCGGTTCATTTGAAGTTGGACGGATCGAGCATGACGCGGGCGGCATTCGATACGGGGATTTTCGGTTTCGGCAAATGGATGGTGACGATGGGCGTGCTACTGTTCGCTTTCAGCACGATGATCAGTTGGAGCTACTACGGTGAGAAGGGGGCGGAATTCCTCTTTGGGCGCGGGTTTGTCTTGCCGTACAAGTTCATGTTTGTGACGGTGATATTCTTGGGCTGCGTGGTTCAGGAATTCAAGATTGTTTACAACATGGGCGATGCGCTGGCAGGGGCGATGGTGTTTGTGAATTTGCCGGCTGTTTTGCTGCTGATGCCGAAGTATTTGCGGGCCGCCCGGAGCTATTTTGATCGTCTCGATCGGGGCGAGATGCATCGGAATCCTTAACCGGTGTGTGAAGTCGTTGTTGACGGTTTGCGGTGGACGTGACAAATGCGGCGAATTAGTCGCTTGGCGGCGTGTGAATTGTTGACGCCACCGGTGCATCGACCTATTCTCGTGTGCGTACCGCTGTGGGATTCGGAGAACGTCTCGATGTTGACACGAATGATGACTTTGTTGGTGATGTGTGCGTTGGTGGGCGCTTGCGGATGTCGCGAGCAGGAACCGACGCCACGGTATAACCGCAACATGTCCACGTCGGAGGGTGGCCGTCAGTTGTTGCCCATCGCCCGCACGGTGGCTGGCTCGCGCGACGCGACGATTTTGAACAATGCCCGAGCGACGATCATCCGCCGCGACGAAATGGACACGCCCGAAGCGGCTGAAATGGTTCAAGGTTCGCCGAAAGAGGAGCCGGAAGATCTGACGACAGCCGACACGCCGGGAGAAGCGTTGAGCAACGTCGGTAAAGCATTCCTCGGAAACCTGATGGGCAAGACGATTCCTCCAGTCGGAGGTACAGATAGTTCCAATGGCGACGCGGCGACAACAGATTCTGGTGGATCCGGAGGTGGGGCTGGAGATTCGGCAGGTGCGGGTGAAACGGAATTGCAGACTGTACTCGCGGAATACTCAACGGAGTTAGCCGCACGTCACTACACGAAATTGTCGTCGTTTTTCTCAAGCAGTCTGAAATCGGAAGCTGGCCGCTACTACGATACGCTGGACGAAATGAACACGAGTTTGTCTTCATTGCTCGCGGCGTACGAAAAAAGCACACCCGGCGTCAAAGCCAAGTTCGAGCAGAAGTTGTCGCAGACCGCAGCGCACACTGTCAATGGCGTTGACATCAAGGCAGACGGTAACGGTCAAACCGGCGCGGCGGTGACGTTGGCGAAGTCAGACGGTACGTCGCTCGCTATGGCAATGGTTCACGAAGATGGAAGTTGGCGAATTGTGAGTTCTGTATTTGCAGATTCAAGCAAACTGTCAACGCTAATGAGCGAATTGGTCGCGCATATCGAGTCACTTGATGATGAAGTGGATGATCTTACGGGTGGCGGAACCGCGGACAGTTCCAAGCTGGATAAGTTGATCGATGATGCGATTGAATACCTCACCGCCATGCCCAATTAGACAGCGTTCAATATGGCGCTAAGCAATCTCGACGGAGCATAATGGCCACCGATTGTCTTCCCGCCAAGAGCCTCGTTGAGGCTTCCTTATACTTCCTGGTGACGCCATGCCCTGTTTGTCAATCGGATCGGCTTGATCCGCAAGACGCGGCGGCGGGCGAGGATTCCAACACGGTTGAAATCGTTGGCGTTTGTCGCAATTGCGGCGGGTCCGAGTCGTACCAATTCTCCGTCGAACATGTTCCGCCAACGAAAGACCGACACGACCCCATCTCGGGAACGCACGCAATCAATTTGGGACCGGCGCGTTCGCGGCTGATCGATCTTGTGCAGTGGGTCACTTTGTATGAAATCCTGTTGGAGAAGGTCAAGTCCGAACCGATTGCTGCCGAGGCGCGGTGGCTCAGGATTCGTGCGGGCCAGTGTCTCGATGAGGCGATCAAGTTTTTTGAAGGCGGTGCGGAATCACCTTCAGTGGATGCGACTTTCGTTGCGTCGAGCCAAAAGAAGGTGATCGAACACGCTGATCGATACACCCGTTCGCGTTTGACCAATTTGCGCAATCAGCTACCAGCCGAGAACGCCTTCAAAGAGGCACAGTCGGACGTCGAACCGCGACGACCTTGGTGGAAGTTTTGGTAAGGAATAAAACATGACGCAATCCGCTCCGACCGATACACGTACCGCGAACTTTCAACCTGTTGACCGAAGGACCAACGTTGTAGCTGTCCTGGTCGGAGCACTGCTGCTGATGCTCTCGCAGAGCGGATGCCTGGCACCGGGCACGTTGAAGCCCTACGCAACAGACAATGGCGCGAATGTAAAAGGGGCAAGTGGGCTCGCGGGCATTCAAACACGGCTTCGGAGGATGGTGCCTGGTGACGTTCGCGACGATTTGTATTTCGCGATGCAGGGGCGGCCTTACGACCGTGCAACTCTGGCGATCGCACTCAAAACGAGTCAAACGCTTGCCGACGATTTGAAAATGCGTCAGCACGATGCAGGGCAGGTGACCGAACAATCGCGCCGCCGGTCAATAGCGTGGCTTGAAGCGTCGATTGGGCGCGTGGGTCAGATGGAAAAACCCCTCCCGCCCTCGTTGATTTCGACGAATTGGAATCAATGGCTTGCCGACCCCAAGAATGATTCAAGCCAACCTGCGTCGATCTTTGCTTTCGTCGATCGCGTTCGTACCGATGGCAGCCGATCACGCTTTGGCGGCTTCGATCTGATCATCTCGACTGGGCAACCCGTTTATCCCGTGGTGTCCGGAGCCGGAGGGTTGGCCGCCGACGGCGCGTCGCTTCAACAATACGCGACGGCGCTGGACATCGGTTTGATCCTATTCGGTGGCGGCGGAGCGCAATTGGCTTCAGCCGGCGCATCGAACACTCGGGCGATGAGTTTGCGAGACGCGATGACGCGTTCTTCGGGGGCAGGCGCGATCACCGATGCCGCTGACGGTGAAACATGGGGTGCGATGATCGCGCGGCGGGCGCTGGTTCGCGGCGCTTCGATGCAACCGACTTATCACGCGATCGGTATCACAACGCCTACCGGTGAGCGGCACTCGTTGGCCAAGCGTGCCCGAGCCGCAATGTGGGTGCAGGCGATTGATGGTCAGCGGTTGGGTTTGGTCGAAGGCTGGCGCGACGCGCGGATCGGTGGCGGAACCGCATTTCCTTCGCGATTGACTGACCCCGACTGGCTCGAAGCCGTCGCCCATACTGCGATGGAAATCAGACAGCATACGGGGCAATTGGAGCCATTTCGATACCAACGCAAGATGGCCGTCCTTGCCGACGCCAGCGCCATCGACCCGCGAAATCCGAACACGTGGTCGGCTGCCTTTGTCGAATTGGCCGATGCGTTGGTAGATTGGCAGATTCCATTTGATGTCGTCGCTACCAACAAGAGTGGGGCGAATGCGACGTACGAATACAAGATGCGGTTCAAATCTGGCGCGGACTTTTCGCCCATCGGCGCGGCTCAAGAGGCGTCCAAATTGTTGAGCAAGCGAGCCCCCGAACTGCGCGAGGTCATTTTTTCAGAATCGGGCGAAAATCCAGCGAAGCGGCTTTACGTTCGGCAGTCAGCCGACGGTCGGCGAATTGCGGTCGTAAATCTGAGCGACGAGCCGCGAAACCTCAAGATGCTTACATCTGCGGGCAAGACGGTGTCAGCCGCATACGTCGATCAATTGACAGGCGAGACTCAGCGTCGCCGCTTGTCGCTGGAGTCATATGGAGTTCGTATTCTCAAGCGGAAATAACCACCCGTAAGCCAGTGTCCTGTGCGCCGGTCGATTGGGGCTTGGTGGGGCATCGATTCTCGCATCATTTTGGCCAAATCGTCGCGGCTCAGATTGACATTTTGGTAGTCTGCCGCATGATTAGGCTTTATCCGAAACTTTTGACTGGAGTGGGACTGTACTGTGCAGACGCTGACGCTGGGAGATCTTTCTAAGTATCTGTCCGAACAGGGCTTGGCCAACGAGATTCGAGGTGACAGCGACCGGGTCATCACCGG
>BQJS01000063.1 GCA_021604825.1 Phycisphaerae bacterium
CTGGGGCAAAATGTTCCGCTGACGCCTGATTGCGTGGGCGATGCAGCCGGAGCCCTTGCAGAGAGTGTGGAACCGGGCGGTTGCCTCTTACTTGAAAACCTGCGTTTCCACAGCGCCGAAACGATCAAAGACAAGGAGGCCAAGCAGGATGCCGAGAAGCGTGCGATCAAAGATGAATTCGCGTGCAGCCTCGCCGACCTGGCTGATGTCTATGTCAATGACGCCTTCGGCACGTGTCATCGCGACAATGCCAGCATGTTGACCGTTCCACAAATGATGAAGGGAAAACCGAGGGTCATCGGTTACCTCATCAAAAAGGAATTGGAGTTTCTGGGCAGCGCGCTGGCCAACCCGAATCGTCCCTTCGTCGCGGTGTTGGGCGGTGCGAAAGTCTCCGACAAGATTGGCGTGATCGATGAGTTGCTGCCCAAGTGCGACCATGTGTTGATCGGCGGCGCGATGATGTACACGTTCTTCGCAGCGCAGGGCATCGCCACGGGCAAGAGCTTGGTCGAACCCGGTTTTATCGATGAGGCCAAACGACTGATGGAACTCGGCGGCGACAAGCTGATGCTGCCGACCGACTCGGTCGTTGCCAATGAGATTTCCGGCGATGCCACCTGCCAGATGGTCGAAGGAGACGTGCCCGACGATCTGATGGGACTCGACATTGGACCTTCGTCGACTGCGGCATTTGCCAACCTTATCAAAAGCGCCAAGACAATTATCTGGAACGGACCAATGGGCGTGTTTGAAACGCCTCCGTTCGATCGCGGCACCATGGCGATCGCACAGGCGATGGCCGACGCGACGGCGAGCGGCGCGACGACCATCATCGGCGGTGGTGACAGTGCAGCCGCCATCGAACAAGCTGGCTTGGCTGAGAAAATGTCGCACATTTCAACTGGTGGCGGCGCGTCGCTCGAATTTCTTGAAGGCAAACCGTTCGCCGCGCTTGAGGTGATCGACGACGCCTAGTGTGTTGGCATTTAAGCGAATTTCATGACGGCAAAACCATCTGAAGAATCCAACCGCCTCACCGATTTGAAATCCAAGCAGCTGCGCGTCGCCCCATCGTTGTTGGCTGCGGACTTCTGCAAACTCCGCGAACAGGTTGCCTTGGTAGAAGACGCGGGGGCGGAGGTCTTGCATCTCGATGTCATGGACGGTCACTTCGTCCCGAATATTTCCTTCGGCCCGGCGGTCATTGCCCAACTCAGACCCTTTAGCAACATGTTCTTCGACACGCACCTGATGATCACGGAACCAGCCCGCTACGCCGAAGCCTTCGCCAATGCCGGCAGCGATCTGATCACGTTTCACATCGAAGTCACCGACAACCCTGACGAAGTCATCGACGAGATTCGCAAACACAACTGCGGCGTTGGCGTCTCAATCAACCCCACGACCGAAGTCGATTCCATCGAAGCAATCCTCTCGAAGGTCGATCTCGTTTTGGTCATGAGCGTTTGGCCGGGGTTCGGCGGGCAATCATTCATCGCGGACGTTCTCACGAAAGTGAAGCAGTTGCGCGAACGATTGCGTGACGATCAGCGATTGGAAATTGACGGTGGCATCAGTCTGCAAACCATCGCGGCGGCGGCGACGGCTGGCGTCGATACGTTCGTCGCAGGCACGTCGGTTTTTGGTGATCCCGACCCAGCCGCTGCGTTCGAGCATTTGATGAAAGCGGCATATCAAGCGGTAGATCCGTCGAAATAACCCCGCAAAAAACGCCTCACACCCAACCAAATCGAACCATTCTTTCGTTGTCTCCGCGACCAACTTCGCTAAAATGCCCGCAAGATTTGAGGATTTGGACAGACAGGACCCAGTCAGACAGACGGTGCCCGAAAGGCCAGTGACATGATTGATCGATGCGAGCGAATTGACGTACCCAAGGGAACGTGGGACCGGTGCGAAGGGTGTGGCCACATGCTCTTTCACCGCGAGTTTCAAGAAAACCTCTTCACGTGCCCCAAGTGCGACCACCATCGCCGCATCGACGCCCGGACGCGCATCGAACAACTCTGCGATCCGGATTCGTTTGAAGAATTTCTCGAAGACCTGGTTCCCATCGATCCATTGAAATTCAAAGATCGCGTGCCCTATCCCGAGCGCATCAAGGCTCAGCAGGACAAGACCGGCGAGACCGAAGCCGTCGTTGTCGGCAAGGCATACGTGCGAGGTCGTCCCGTCATTCTTGCGGTCATGAACCCGGCATTCATCATGGCGTCGATGGGATCGGTTGTGGGCGAAAAAATTACCTCGGCGATCGAACGGGCCACAGATGAAGCGCTGCCATTCTTAATGATCGCAGCCTCCGGTGGTGCCCGCATGCAGGAGGGCATGGTCTCTCTCATGCAAATGGCCCGAACCTCGGCGGCATTGGCACGCTTCGACGATGCGGGTGGTTTGTACATCGTCGTCTGCACCGATCCTACAACGGCTGGTGTGGCTGCGAGCTTCGCAAGTTTGGGCGATTTGATTTTAGCCGAACCCAAAGCGATGGTCGGTTTTGCAGGACCACGCGTGATTGCAAACACCGTCAAGCAAGAACTTCCCGAAGGGTTCCAGTCGTCAGAGTTCGCGCTGGAGCACGGATTCGTCGATCGCATCGTGTCGCGCACCGATTTGCGAAAAGAACTGGGCCGCATCATCGACTACTGCGGAAAGTAAGTTCCCCCATTTATCCCAAGTTACATTTCAGTTTGCGCCAATCGTCAGACCAAATTTGAATCAAGACTGAATTTAGGCTTCTGCAACAGCGCCAATGCGCGCTTGTTGTTCGGACGGTTGGCGCGCTATACCATCCCTAAGTCGCATTGGGATTCAAGGACGAAGCCCTCGACAACCAGCACGCACCAGCAAACGAGAGGAGACGGGTCAGATGAAATCAATCTCAAAAACATACGCCGCATTTATTGCAATGATCTTAATTGGCGCAACCATCACCGGTTGCGGAGCGGTTGGATTTCTTGGGAATATTCTCGGATCAAACCGTGTGACTGTACGTCTGGTGAATAATTCCGATGATTTCGATGTCGATGTGCAGGTGCGCTATGGCGACGAGAACCTCGAAACCAAGGATTTGATCAAGGTACTCGGCGAAGAGGTCAACCGCTCATTGTCGCCCGGCGAGCAAGCCGAGTTCACGCGCGATTGCGACGAGTTGGAATCGATCTTTATCGACGAAGCTGAACTACAAGCTCCATTGATATCCCCCAAGGAAGACACCGACGTCATCGTAGACGGTGACAACTTCAGTTGCGGCGACACAATCGTTTACACCTTCAGCCACTCAGATATCTTAATCGACTTCGATATTTCAACGTCGATTCAATGATCAGTCCTTTGTCCGCGGGGCAATAGCAAATTCGACGAATTGGAATGCATTCCAATTCACTATGATTGTCTTTTTTTGCGCCCCACGCATGTTTTTGCCCAAGGGCGGGTGCTGAATTCCGACAATAAGTTGTTACAGGCAATCGGCGAAGATACGATAGCATTATCGTACAGTTCACGATTCACAATTTCATTTAGAGTAGCCGCATCTGCCTCGACAACAATCCGATCTTGAAAGGGTGGCCATGCGTTGTTTCAAATCGATCTCAAGAATATTCTGCGTCATGACAGTTTCCCTCTGTCTGGTTGGATGCACAGCACCAATGACCGATGAACCACCAACCGGTGGAAATGGTGATGACGGAATCATGCCCGATCCAGCCGCCCAAGAAATGCTGAGCAAGCGAGAAACCGGACGTATTGTTCTGGGCGTCATCATTGCACACGACGAAGATAGCCGAACCGCCAACGAAACAACGTTGCGCGTTCGTGGACCGGCAGCGACATCTTGCCCATTTGGCGGATCGCGCACAACGGACGAGAACGGCGTCACAACCTTTAGCGATTGCGGAATTCTCCCCGGGATCGTCCTTAGAGGTGGCGTTCGTTTTACGCCGGGCGCAGAAGGCACCGAAGGCGGACGCATTGAGTTTCTCGAATTGGAAGGCACCAGCAACGACAACCCATTCTCTGTCAATGGCAGCATTGAGAAAACAGAGAATGAAGATGGCTCAACCTCGTACGAAGCCGATGTCCAATCTTCGCAGACCGCCGATGGCGAAACAGACTTCTTCAACTTCAACGGAGACATCAAGGTCGACGATGACGGCTCCATGGAGGGCAACATGCGCATCGACTCGGGTGAAGACGATGAAACGCCCACCGATTGCGACATGAGCGGCTTGAACATATTCGACATTCAAAATGACCCATCAGCCCTGAACGGGCCCTGCAATTTCGATGCCTTCGACGATGATTTCGATAACAGTGATGAAGGCGAGGAAGTGCCCGACGATGACATGCCCGATGACGAGGGCGATGACGGTGAAGGTCTTCCGTGCGATTGCAAGCCCGATGAAGTATGCATTGAGTTTGAGGGTGATGACGGAACCCCGCTGAGGGTATGCTCCAACTGCGAAACCAATGAGGATTGCGTCAGAAAAGGATTGGGCAACGAATGCTCGCTGGGTTTCTCCTGCTCAACGGTGGAATGTTTCGATAACGATGACTGTCCCGATGGATTCGAGTGCGATGGATTCCTCGGTGGAGGGGATTGCGTAGAAGAATCGTTCTTCCCATTTCCAGTTTAAGTTTGAGTGTGACGCAAGCCCGTCGTAATGCCTGAAATTCAGAAAGAGAATCTCGCCGAACCGTAGCGCATACATCATGGCAAATACGATGTCGAACGCCACTGTTGTTTCCAATGCCGATGGTCAGATTGTTACGATTCTGCTGAATCGGCCTGACCGGTTGAACACGATCACCATCCCGATGATGCAGCGCTTGCGCGATGCGCTTGAGGTTGCGGAGTCGTCGGGGGCGCGGGCGATTATTCTGACCGCCACCGGGAAGGGATTTTGCGCCGGGCAAAATCTCGAAAACCTGGCCGCCACCTACAAGCACCACGCGCCGGCGGTCCTCGGTAATGTCATCGCCGAACACTACAACCCGGTCATCAATTGCATCCACAACCTGTCGATCCCCGTCATCGCGGCGGTCCAAGGCGTCGCCGCTGGCGGCGGTTTTTACCTGGCGATGGCCTGTGATTTCCGCATCGCCGCCAAGAGTGCCCGATTCGTCCCGGGGTTGGCTAAGCTCGGGCTGGCACCTTGTTTGGGCGGAAGTCGGGCATTGATCGACGCGGTGGGATACGCCCGCGCGATGGAGGTCACCCTCGGAATCGATGAACTGTCAGCCGCCGAAGCCTATGCTGGTGGCTTGGTAAATCGATGCGTCGATGACGATCAGTTGCTATCCACCGCCCGCGCGTTGGCCCAGCGGATCTGCGACCTGCCGCGCCGAGGCGTGACGCTGACCAAGCGGCTCCTGCGTCAAGCGTCAGCGGAAGTATTGGAACCGACACCGAAAACCGAGAGTTGGATTCAATCGATCGCCGCGAGCGATCCCGAGCATGCCGACCGCGTGAAGCAATTCCTGTCCAAGTAACAATTTCGTGCCTTTTTGTTGGGCAATTCAAACGCTTCCACCAATGATTCGAACCCACATGGTTCTTGTTCGCAGGTGCGACTCGGGTATAATCTTTAGTATCGATTGACGGTGATTTGCCCTTGCCTGTTCGTTCAAGTAGCCCTGCAAGAGAGTCTGATACCATGCCCACCACTGAGTTGAACGATGAACACCGCCCCGAATGTCGGAGCGCATCAACCCAAACTGGTCAGGTGCAAGTTCGATCAGCCAAGCCACATCCCGTCTGGTGGGTCATTGCGGTCAGCTTGGCGGTGATTGCGCTGTCGATGGTTTTTCGGGATCAGGGTGGACTCACCAAGCCAGTGTTTGCCCAATCGACGATGTCGGCGGGCGCCCATGGAACGTTTGCGTTTTCAGGGCAGATTTCAAAAAACGCGTACGGCATCTTCATGGTTGACGTTGATGCAGGAACTTTGTGGTGCTATCGACTCGACCAGGGTGGCGATAAGCTGAAACTCGTGGCAGGTCGCGATTGGCGCTACGATCGCTATCTGGAAAATTATTCAACCGAGCCGCCACCGGAATTCATCAAGATGCAGTTGGAACAAGAACGCAGCGCCAAACAGAAGGCCAGCGGAAATCCGTAATAGAAGTTCAGCAAATATTCAAAGTGAAGTGTAATCTCAAAGGCGACATGCAATGGCCAAGTCATTTTACAGTCAGGAAGAAGCGTGCGAAAAGCTGGAGATGAACCCGGCTCAGCTTAAGGACCTTGTGCAGAACGGTTCGTTGCGGGAATTCCGCGACGGCGGCAAGGTGACCTACAAAGCCGACGAAGTCGACAAGATCGCCGACGCCACCGAATCGCTCGACCTGTCGGGTTCTTCATTGAGTGGTTCGTTGGGCGACTTCGACATGCTCAGCACAGCTGAACTGACCCTTGAAGACACCGCGGCCAATTCGTCTGCCGGCGGAGACTCGATGGAAATCCGTTTCGCCGACGATGACGACACCGTCACCGACGCCAGCGCAGGATCGAAGCCTGACGCTACCGGATCGGGAACCCTGTCGCTTGGCGCGGAAGATTCACTCAGCGGTTCATCGCCCGACAAGATGGGCAGCGGCGATCTGATCCTTGAGCCAATAGAAGAATCTGGAGGTTCGGGTTTGAGTCTGGGCGATGGTTCAGACGCCGACGCGGTCAGCCTCGACGACACCACCGTCGGGACATCCAAAGAAGATGACAAAGAAGGCACAGTTGTCACCTCCGTCGGCGTCAGCGTATTCGACGACGACGAAGTGGAGGTCGACGCGGACCCGTTGGCCCAAACGGTTGTCTCCGGTGGGACCGGCGCGTTGGGCATTGACGGTGTGGGCAGCGGTTCGGGCCTGCTCGATTTGACCCGAGAAAGCGACGACACGTCGCTCGGCGCAGAATTGCTCGACGAGATTTACCCGGAAGATGCCCCCGGTGGCGAAATGGGTGATGCCACGCGGGCTGGCTTAGAGGCGGGAATTGTCGACGATGACGATGAAGGCACCGGTTTCATGCCCACCGTGGTTGAAGACGCCACCGCCCCCGCGGGGCAACCGGTGGCGATGGTCAGCTATTCCGAATTTCCACCAGACGCGGTTTCGACCGGTTTGACCGGCATGATGTTTATTGCTGTGCTCACCATGTGCATCGCCGGATTGGCGTCAGCCGCCGCGGTCAAAGGCGTGTATCCAGACATCCTCGATACATTGGCGCAGAACAACTGGATCGTCGGTGCCGCGTCGCTTGGGGCTGCGGTCATTGCCCTGGGTATCGGAATCATGATCGGCAAGAAATCCGGTTAATCACTTCAAGGCCAGACCCTTGCGAGCAGGCACCGGGTTGTGACTAGTTCGGCCGACAGGTTGTGACAAAAAAGCGCTATTGCACTTGAGCAGCACAAGCGTGTAAATAAGTACTTTGGGCTCGAAATGATGCGAGCCCCATCATCAGCGCCAACGCCGCGTCCATACGATTCGGCACAGGGCGCTGATCCCAAGAAACAGGTACAGGGACGTACGCGAAAGACCTCACATTCCTCGCAACATCGCCTCTGTTCCCCACCGAACATTACAAATCGCAATCACGTGGCAGGTGGCTGTTGCTGGTGGCGGTACTCAGAGCAACTTGCATAGGAGGCATGCGATGAGAAAGATCCAATTGTTAAGTGTATGGGTTGCAGGTTGCGTGGCCGCGATCTCGACCGGATGTGTTTCCCTCGACGACCATCGGCAATTGCAGATGGCCCATCGAACGTTGGAAGCCGAAAAAGCGCAGCTCGAACAAGAACTGTACGACATGCGGAATTCCAACAGCAATCTGCAAACGCGACTTTCGTCGACCGAACAGCACATTCGCTCTAAGGAAAGTCTCGCGTCCAACCTGCAAGCTGAGAACAACCGATTGCAGCAGGCAGTCGGTTCAGCCCAGCGAACCGTCGAGGAACTTGCCCGCCAAAACGTGTTGCAAGATCCGATCATCATCGAATCAACCAAACTGCCCGAAGCACTCGATTCGGCGCTGCAGGATTTTGCGGCCAGGCATCCCGGCAGCGTGTCGTACGACCCACGCAACGGCGTCGTCAAATGGACTTCTGACTTGCTATTCGCCTTGGGCAGTGACATCGTCAAAGACTCGGCGAAGAACTCGCTGGATGGTTTCGCCGAAATCATCCGGTCGCCGGCTGCTCAAGATTTCGACGTGATGGTCATTGGGCACACCGATGATCGACCGATCAAACGGGCTGAGACTCAGAAGAAACACCCCACGAACTGGCATCTTTCGACGCACCGTTCCATCTCGGTGTCGAACGTATTGCGCGATCGCGGCATCGCAGCCGGCAGGATCGGCGTTATGGGATTTGGCGAGACCCGCCCCATCGCCTCCAACAGCAGCGAAGCCGGTAGAGGCCAGAACCGACGCGTCGAGATTTTCGTTGTGCCAAAAGGCTCAATTGCGGGTCAAATGGCCAAACAATCGGGATCAGGACAGTCTGGGGTGGCATCGCGTCGACCCGTCCAAAACGACTTCACGAAGTAGAAGCCGGATTTGTGGACGCTCAGGGATGGGTGCGAAAGTTGCCGGCCGATAGTCTTCAGATCACGAACGATCGGACGTGACTGGCACCCAACGTGCTATCCAGTATCAATGAAACCCGCTCCACTTTGCGGAGCGCCATTAGAAGATCCGACTGAATCGGCGATACCGGGTTTCACTCAGTATCGCCGATTCCATGCGCCCGCTGTATTGGGCGTCGGTCGCATTTTCGCCCGATCCGACTATGATCACCTAAACCTAAGGAGAGGCTAACCGAGCCGGATTCCAAGGAATTCGCCGGGTGGCAGGCCCCCTGTACACAGAGCTCACAAGCATGCAAAACGAAGGCACTCGCGCCCGTCAATCGTTCAATCCGTTTCGCGCCATCTACGATCTGATCAGCAACGTCTGGTTCGGCATTGTTCTGATGATCTTGCTGTTCATTTACATGAGCGTCGCGTCCGCGGGCCTCTTGTATCCGACAGACTGGACCGACCCATTTGGGGCTTGGACGGTCGACGTCGTACGCAAAAGATTCAACAAGACCGAAATGGAGGTCTTCGCGTGGTGGCCCTTCACGCTTCTGATGGGTTTGTTCGTACTCAACATGGTCGTGGTGACGCTGCGCCGAATCCGCCTGACCGTCCTGAACCTCGGCGTGTGGATGATCCATACCGGCATCGTCATCCTCACCCTCGGCAGCGTTTACTATTTCTATAATAAAGTTGAGGGCGACACGCCGGTCTTTCGCCGTAGCGTCGAGATCAAGGTCCCCGGGGCAGCCGCACCAAGTCGTCTGGTCGTGCGGCCGCAAAACAGGGTGTTTGTTCCGGGGACAGGTGGTGAGTACGGGTTCACCATTTCGAGCATTAATCCGAATTGGCCACTGCTCAGCGGCGAAGACAAAGGCAAGACCGCGTGCAGCGTCAACGTCGCGGTGACCACGCCAACGCAATCGTTTATTCGCCAGATGCTCATTGGCTACCCGCAGTACACCGAGGACATCATCCCCGGTAAGGGTCGGGCGGTAAAATCGACGGGCAAGAAACTGCTCGACGAATCCCTTGAACTTGCATTCGCATACGAACCGCAAACGCATTACTACATCAAAGACACCGCCGCGCTATATGTGCGCAAAGTCGGCGAATCGCAATGGATCGAACGTCCCATCGAAGGGCTGCCGCACTATGCCGATCACACGACGAAGCGCAATGAAGTTTGGATGAATCGCGGCAACACGAGCATCGATCCCGATCCTCTAAACATTGCGGTCCCCAAAGTCGCCGACAACGATCCATTGGGAAATCTCGACGTCCACATCAGCGGACGACTGCATTACTCGCACGGAGACGAAACCCGATGGGTCCCCAATGGCAAGCAGCTGAACCCGATGATGAAAGTCATCATTGATGGCAGCGGCCACCAATCGGAATTTTCGCTTTTCGCGTTGAACCCACGGCTAAGTGATGTGGACAGAAGCATGGTCGCGTACCACTGGGCCGAGAATGAAATGCAGCGCTTGGGCTTTGGAAAATCGACGGGGAATCAACTGTCGATTCGCGTGCCCGCCCAAGACAAGACGGTTCAGCTTCAAGTCGATCCGGAGAAGACACTGGATCACAACAAGGACTTGCAATTCGTCCGCATCGAAGACACCGACTGGTCATATCGACTCAAGACTTACCATCGGTCGTTTCCAATGAACAATGGGCGACGCGTCCCCATCGTCGTCGTCGAGTTCAAATCCGGTGAGCGATCCATCACACGATGGGTGACCGACGACCCGAGCCGCGCCCAGGATCTGACCGGCGATCAGCAGTTCAGCCCGCCCGACCCGGCTGTCGACGTGGTGTTCAAACCCGGTGCGTTGGTGACCGTCGTCGCCGGTCCCGATCCTGAAAATATCGAGGTATTCGTTGGCAGTCCCAACGACCGACGCAGCGTCGCCATCGGGGAAATGTTCGATCTTGGTTCGGGCATCCGCATGAAGATTCTTGAGAGCTACTCGCACATGCAGCCCGAAAGGCGCCCCGTGCTGGTGGCCAAGAGAGATCGCGACGCGAAGGCGGGCAACATTTTCTCCCGCATCAAACTTGAACTGACGTCCGACCAATGGGAATTCTCAGAGTGGCTGCCATACCACCGCTACCCATTCGTCAACGACCAATATGCCGTTCCGGGGCGCTTCGTCTACCGGCCAACACGGTGCATGCTGCCCGATGGAACCGAGGTCGAACTTCTCTTCTCACGCAAGAGCGCTCCCCTTCCGGCGGCCTTGGCGCTTGAAGACTTTGAACTCAAGGTTCACACCGGTGGATTCGTTTCGGGTAACACACTCAGCGTACGCGACTTTATCAGCGTGCTGCGCCCATACAGCGGTGGCGAATGGCAACAGCCGATCACGACAAGCCTGAATAGCCCGGCTCAGTTTGCTGGAATCTATTTCTTTCAAGCGGAGTGGGACCCCGGCGAGATGGCGTTCACCGGGTTGGGCGTGGGCAATCGTGACGGCGTTCTAATTCAGCTGTTCGGAACATGCGTCGCAGTCTTGGGCATGATTTATGTGTTCTACATCAAGCCGATCATCAAACGCCGACGCCAGCAAGCCGTTTGGGCACAGGTCGAGAGCAATAAGAAGATGGCCGTCGCCAACGATCCGGTCGCAGTCTAAGTTCGTTCTATCGCGCAAGAGGTATTGAGAATCCAATGAATCGCAAGTTTGCCGTACGCATCGTTGACTTGTCACTCGTCGCACTCGTGGCTTATTTCGCTTGGGGGAAGTTTCAAAATCGCGCCCCTCGCGTCGAGCCCAATGCGTTTGCAGCCAACGTCGAACTCGAACCGCTTCGCAACCTTGCCGTTCAGGATGTCGGACGAATCAAATCGTTTGACTCCTTCGCCCGTGGCCACATGCGCACGGTGGGCGGTCCATATAATGTGGATGGCAACGAACCGGTGTTCTCGTATCTCGATTTGATGCTCAACCCGGGCAAGTACCACAACAAAGAGATCATCTACGTCAAGCGGGCCATTCGACCACACTTGTCACGGGCGATGAGCGACGCAGGCGTGTCATCAGACGTCACAAACAAGTTCATCAAAGCCGGTCTGATAGCGCCCAGCACGTATTGGTTGCCGCCAGTCCAAACCGAATTGCAAAAACTCGAACAAGACGTCATCCGAACACAAAAATTCGTCAACATGTTGAGTTGGGCTATGGGAACCGCCGACGCCCATCGCCTCTCACGAAATCTCGCGATCATTCCGTCACCGACGGGCAACGACAAAACGCCTTGGCTGACGGGCGAACAACTCTGGGGCATGGGCTTCATGCAGGATGGGCATGACCACGGTCAAGCGAATATGGGCGTTCCGGGTCTCGACGAAACTCTAAGCACCGAACTTGTCGCCAATTGGAACAAGCTCGTGGATACATGGCGTGCAGAAGATGCTGCCGGCGCGTCTGCGGCGATCGCGTCACTCGCTGACAACCTCGTGAAGGTTAACCCGAGTCTCTACCCCGATGTCGAAAAGCTGAGCCTCGAAAGCACGTACTTTAAGATGAAGGCATTCGTGTGGGTCTGGATTGTCTATGCCCTCGCCGCGATTCCGTTGGTGATGTTCATCGCTTATCGCATGAAGGGTGCGTATGTCGTCGGCACGGTCATCTTGGTGATTGCGTTTGCTTTGCACACGCTGGCCATCGGAATGCGTTGGTACATTTCCGGCCGCATCCCCAATGCCAACATGTTTGAAGCCGTCCTCGCTTCCGTCTGGTTTGGCGTGTTGGGTGCGTTTTTCTTTGAAGTCTGGGTCCGCAAAACCAACATGCGCGGACTGTTCTTCTTTGGCTCGTCGATCTGCGCCATGGTCGCGATGATGTGCCAGCAGTTTATGCCCACGGTGCTCAAGAGCGACATCGACAACATGATGCCGGTGCTCGATGACATCTGGCTTTACATCCACACCAACATGATCATCTGGAGTTACGCCCTGATCGGCATCGCCGCGATCATCGCCCTGCTTTATCTGCGATACCGGTTGGGTGGTGGCGATCCAAGCGCCGCTCGAGTTGGTGGCGCAGGCAGCCTGATCCTTGAAGGCTCAACGCCCAAGGGCGATCGCTTCCTCGTCGATGAAAAAGGTTCGACCGGAAAAGTCCTCGATGCCGCCACCATGGTGGCATTGGAATTCGCATTCGTCACGCTGTGGGCGGGATTGGTCATGGGTGCGATTTGGGCCGATCATTCCTGGGGACGTCCCTGGGGTTGGGACCCCAAAGAAGTATTCGCCCTGTGCACGTTCGTGATCTTCATTATCTTGGTCCACGTACGCTTGAAAGTGCGCGACAAGGGTTTTTGGACCGCAATCCTAGCAGTCGTCGGGTGTGCGGTGATGCTCTTCAACTGGATCGTCATCAACTTCGTCATCACCGGACTGCACAGCTACGCCTGATCGCCGTCGGTCTTCACTGTTGCCAACGGGCGTCATCATGCAGATAATCTGCGCTCGCCCGTACACTTGTTCTAACAGGATTCAGGCAACATGACCGAACGATCCGCCAATTCCACCGGATCCGAAATGCCGCAGCATCATCCGCAGGAGACCGTGCGCGAAACGTTCGATTCGATCGTGATTGCGTTTATTCTCGCGTTTGTGTTTCGGGCATTTATCATCGAAGCGTTCGTCATTCCCACCGGATCGATGGCCGCCACCCTCAATGGTGCCCACGGCAACATGATCTGCGAGAATTGCGGGTGGGAATTTGCCTACGGCCTGAATGATCCAGCCAACTCTCCCAGGGGAGCGACACCGTTCGACGAGCAAAGCCTCGCCGTCTGCCAGAACTGCCGCTACGCCAATGACACCCGCGACACAAACGACGCCCGACGCAATCAGAAAAGCGGCGACCGGATTCTGGTCTTCAAGTGGCCCTTCGACATCGGGGGCGAACTGCTCGGGCCCAAGCGCTGGGACGTGGTGGTCTTCAAGACACCCAGCGACGGAACGACGAATTTCATCAAGCGGTTGGCTGGCCTGCCCAATGAAGTGTTGCAAATCATCGATGGCGATGTCTACGTCGCTCCAACCGCCGACCTCTCGGACGAATGCCTGAAGACCCTCGACGATGCCCGACACTTGAAATACCTGCGCCGAGCGAATGGTGACCCTTCCGAGATCGCCGAGCTCAACCAGAAAGTCAGCGAAGCGATTGGCAAGGCACTCGCCGAACTCGATAAGAAAATGCACATCGCCCGCAAGACTGAATTGGCCCAAGAGGTGCTGTGGAAAGTCGCCTACAACCATGACTATCCGCCCAAGGAAATCCAAGAGGAGCAACCGCGGTGGTACGCTGCGGATGACGACGGTCTCTGGACGATCGGCAACCGTAAGCTTTCATTTGGTGGGGTTGGCCAAGGCGGGCAGCGCGTCGAACTTCGGGCACAGCTCAACGGGATGTGCGCCTACAACACGCTTCGTCGATGGGTCAATCGCTCGCACAGTCGCCACCATCCAGTGTCGGATGTTCGAACGCGATTCGTTCTTGAATTTAAGGAAAAAGCGGGATCGGTTCGGGTCGGTTTGTCCAAGCGAGATGACCTCTTCATCGGAGAGATTTCGCCCGACGGGATGGTCAAGATTCTGAGGACATCGAAGACACCGTCGAACAATTCGTCGGAACCAACCGAGTTGTGTTCGACCCGCATCCCCAACTTCGACGCCGATCGCAAAATCGAAATCCAATTTCAAAACGTCGATTACCGCGTCGAGTTGAGCGTGGACGGCAAGACGGTGCTTGCGACCAACGACAATCAGTATTCACCCGATTTGTCGAAGCTGCGCCAGACACCGCCACCGCAAACAAGACCGCCGTTCATCGAAGCGGCAGACACAAACGTTGAGCTAACGCATGTGGTCGTCGAGGTGGACCAGTATTATATATCGAACAGTGCCCGACTCCCGTTGGTGACCAACTGGGGCACTCAAAACAATCCGATCCTTTTGAGGGAAGATGAGTACTTCATGCTGGGCGACAACACTGCTCAGAGCAAAGACTCGCGACTTTGGAATTACGATGATGTGGGACCGCACTTGGTTGGCCGAGGTGAGGACTATCAGCAAGGCACCGTTCCCCGCGATCAATTGATCGGTCGGGCATTCTTCGTATACTGGCCCAGCGGGCTCAGGACGTCGCTGATTCCGTTCTTGAAGGATCAAGGGTGGATCCCCAATTTCGGAAACATGCGTTGGATCCGCTGACGGATGGTCTCACGAATTTCCCGCGATCACGTGAATCAACCGAATTCGTAGAATGTGTCCATATCTTGTTCTATGAAGGTTTTCCACAACGTTCCCTAGGAAAGTGTCAGCACCCGACACCAAACACCCAATCTCTCAAGAGCCTGGCTTTATTTGATGATTGATCGGGACATGAAAACGTCGGCTGTCAGTAAGTCAGTATTCACAATCGAGTTAGACGTCATGGGAAAACCGACCCAGCAAACTTCCTGTTTTGCCACTCGCTTTCAATGTGTTGGCAATTTGGAGCGATTCGGCCAGGTACAGACCCAGCCGAACTCCCGTTTTCCACAAGTTATCCACAATCAATCACGGGTGCGGGGTGGCTTGCTATCGGCTGGACACGCTTCCGCTTATGATTCGGTGCCCCTCTAGGAGAAACGTCTGGTGTCTGACCGTCCCTTGTTGGAATCAAAAGACCTCGTCAAGCGTTACAACGGCCGAGCCGTGGTGAACGAGCTTGGCTTTCGTGTGTTTCCCGCCGAAATCGTCGGACTGCTAGGCCGCAACGGGGCTGGCAAGACCACGAGCTTCCGCATGACCGTCGGCATGATCGACCCGGATGGCGGACAGGTTTTTTTCGACGGTGAAGATGTCACCGATCTGCCCATGTACAAGCGTGCCCAACGGGGCATGGGATACCTCTCCCAGGAACCGAGCGTGTTTCAGCGATTGACCGTCCGTCAAAATCTCCTGGCGATTCTCGAAACGCTCAAACATCTATCCAAATTTGAACGCAACGAGCGGGCTGACCAACTGATCGATCAATTCGGACTGACCCGCCAAGCCCACCAGGAAGCGCGAACGCTTTCCGGCGGTGAACGGCGCAAACTCGAAATCGCTCGGGCATTGGTCACCGACCCCACGCTCATCATGCTCGACGAGCCATTCAGCGGCGTCGATCCGATTGCGGTCGAACAATTGCAGACGGAAATCCTGCGCTTGCGTGAAGAAGCCGGCATCGCCATTTTGCTGACGGATCACAACGTTCGCGAGACTCTAGCAGTCACCGACCGCAGTTACATTATCGATGACGGTAAAGAACTGCGTTCCGGTTCACCGGCAGAATTGGTGCGCGATCCGCTTGTCCGCAAAACCTATCTGGGAAGCACATTCCAAGGGGATGAATTCGACAAGCCCAAAGCACCCCCATCAAAGCGCATGGGATCCGGCGACAAGTAACTGGCGAAAGCGTCGCCCCAACTGTCACACGGCAAAAAGCCAAAGCGATATCGCCGCGACAAAGAATGCGAGCGCCAACCACCCCAGCACAGTCCGAATGCGAAGTTGAATTCTCGAAAACGGACGGTCTATCGTTTCCAATACGGTACACACGATCCGACCGACTGGTTCAAGCCGTTCACCGATCACCGCAATTCTTCGATTGAGTTCTGCAGCCCGGTGCGACTTGGCGGATTCCTGTGCTTCAATAGCGGGCTCAGATGTCTTGGCGGCGACCAACGATTCGGTCTTGGTCGTCGAACCGGCTGCCGGAAGTGAAATAGAATTTTCAGATTTCGGCTTCGCTGAATCAGATTTCTTGGGAAGCGATACTGAGTTGGATGAAGGGAGCTTCAGCCCTTTTCCAGGAGTCGTCTTCTTCTCGCCGCCAAGTTCCTCTGTCGCTTCGCTCAGCGCGTGCTCGGCTTCTTGCATCCGAACTTCGGTGGTGAATTCAACGCCCCCTTCATCGCCAAAGTAATCGGGATCGCTGAAATCGCCCGCAGACTCTTCGCCGATCTCATCCGAAAGCTCACTGGTCAGCGCTTCGGCTTCGGCTAAAAGCTCCCCGATCTCCTCCTCGAGAGGGTCTGGGGATGGGGCTGGGTTTTGCTCATCGGTCATGTCCTATCACTCCGCCAACACGTAAGTTATCGGAATGACGCCCGATCCAACTTGGGATTGTTCAGCCGTCCAAAACCGCAATAATGGGCGTTATGGCCACCCATCGCATATTTGTCCCTGATCTTTACCGTGGAATCGTCGATCTGAGCCCCAACGAAGCCCACCACACCCATGCGGTGATGCGCCTGAAATCGGGCGATGCGGTCGAACTTTTTGACGGCAAAGGCACGGTCGGAACGGGGACGATTCAGGGGGCGAGCAAGCGCACCTGTTCGGTCGAAGTGAGCGAAATTAAACGCGTGGAACGGTCCAGCACCAACCATCTGACGCTGGCGATGGCGATGCCCAAATCTCCGCGCCATTCATTTCTATTTGAAAAATGCACCGAGTTGGGCGTGGGCGCGATCTTGCCCGTCACGTTTGATCGAAGCGTCGTGAAAACGTCGTCGTCCGGCATCAAGAAATGGCAACGGACCATCGTCGAAGCTGCGAAGCAATGTCGCACCGCCTACCTGCCCGAAATTCTTGAGCCGCTGCGATTCAAAGACGCGGCTGGTACCATCGCCACCGACGCCATGCAACTGATCTGCGATCCGTCTGCCAACGCAAAAGTCACCGATCAAATTCGGGCGCTAAGAGCAGGACAAAATTGCACGGTGTGGATCGGACCGGAGGGCGGAATGACAGATGCGGAAGTGGAACACCTGTCGGCGCAGGGGGCGATCAAGGTCGCCTTGGGCGCCAACATTTTGCGAATCGAAACCGCCGCCATCGCAGTTGCCGCCGTATTCGCGCTTCAAACGGATCAAAGTTTGGCGGGCTGATTCGCTCAATGCGGCGGTCAATTCTTGCCGAAGAACACACGAAGCGAGGCGAAACAAGGGCAATTTGGCAGAAACTTGCGGCTATGCTAGGATTGTCGCGTCGTCGAAAAAAGACCGAGAAAGACAGACAACATTTGGCCCGTGGTGCAATTGGTAGCACGCCTGACTCTGGATCAGGAGGTTCTAGGTTCGAGCCCTAGCGGGCCAGTTTTAAGCAAAACCCCGTTCGCCGATCAATACGGCCAACGGGGTATTTTGTTGCGCATTTGATTTTGCGTGTGCGACGCGCCTCAACTCGCGACCGGACGACGCACCCAGTTCATGTAATCGAGTTCGACCAGACCGGCATCGACGTTTCGCAGCATGTTGACGGCTTGGGCGCGGTGGTGCGTCGAATGGATACAGCCTTGCAAGAGCATGTCGCCGAGCGTTGCCTCAAACAACTTGCCTTTTGAGTCGCGGTATTGCTGCATTTTGGTGAGCGCGGACTCAGTAAGCCCGTTCACGAACGAATCTCTGCCGCGTTTCACCTCGTCCATCCAACCCGCGATTTCCGAAACTGCCACCGGTTCACTTTCGGACGGCCAAGGTGCTTCAACATCGCCCTTCCAGCGTTTTAGCCAAGTTGATTCACCTGCCCAGATGTGCAGCAACGTTTTGCGTAGCGAACCCCGCCCCAATGGAAAAGACCGATCGAGCGCTTCGTCGGGCAAGTTCTTGGCGGCTTGCAACACGAGCGGATTGGCAGCATCGTTGTAACCCAGCAACGTCTTGACGCATTCAATTGTGACGCCCATCGAATTCTCCGAAATGTTAGCTGACGGCAGATGCCCCTGCTGCGGCGACGGCATGGTCATTTTCGACCGAGTCGCCCGAAACGCCAATCGCTCCGATGATCGTACCGCTTGCATTCTTGATCGGTACGCCACCGGGAAACGAAATCAAACCGCCGTTGGAGTGCTCGATGTTGTAGAGCGCCCCACCGGGTTGCGAGAGTTGGCCAATGTCGCCGGAATTCATGTCGAAGTAGCGCGCGGTTCTGGCTTTCTTCATGGCGATATCGATCGAACCCAGCCAAGCATTGTCCATGCGGGCGAACGCTTTCAAGTTCGCTCCGGCATCGACGATCGCGATATCCATTTTGACGCCAAGCTGATCTGATTTTTCAAGTGCCGCTGTCAGCGCATTTTGGGCCTGCGCCAAGGTGATGTCGTTCATTGCTTTCTTTCCTTTGCTATCTAATGTTCAACTTCCTCACGTGTTGCCCGAACTTCTTCACGTTAGAGGTCCTGCTATTCGCCGAACTTCGCGATGATCTGCTCGCGCGACTGATGCAGAATCCCATGTTGCTTGCCGACTTCGGTAAACGCCTCGACAGCCCGATCGATCTGGTCAAAATCGTGTCCGGCAGAAAGCTGCACGCGAATCCGCGCTTCTCCCTTGGGCACCACCGGAAAAAAGAATCCTATGACGTAGATTCCTTTCTGGTAGAGATCGCTTGCAAATTTCTGAGCGAGCGGCGCGTTGTACAACATGATTGGCACGATCGGATGCTCGCCCGGTTTGATGTCGAAGCCAGCAGCCGTCATTTTCTCCCGAAAACGCTTGGTGTTGTCCTCCAGCTTGTCGCGCAGCTCCGTCGATTCCGTCAAAATCTCAAACACCTTCAACGATGCCGCAACGATGGACGGTGCCACCGAATTGCTGAACAAGTAAGGCCGCGAGCGCTGCCGCAACATGTCGATAATTTCTTGTCGCCCACTGGTGAACCCGCCCGACGCCCCACCAAGCGCCTTGCCCAACGTGCCGGTGATGATATCCACGCGTCCCTGCACACCGCAATGCTCGATCGCACCACGCCCAGTTTTGCCCAAGAACCCCGTGCAGTGACATTCGTCAGTCATTACCAGTGCGTTGTATCGATCCGCGAGGTCGCAGATTTCGTCGAGTTTGGCGATGTCGCCGTCCATGCTGAATGCACCATCCGTAACGATCATGCGATACCGTGCATCTTGGGCGTCAGTCAGTTGACGTTCGAGGTCGGCCATATCGGCGTGTTTGAAGATGTACCGTTTCGCCTTGCACAGGCGCACGCCGTCGATGATGCTGGCATGGTTGAGTTGATCGGTCAGGATCGCATCTTTCGCACCGAGCAAGGGTTCAAACACACCACCGTTCGCGTCGAAACATGCCGCATATAGAATCGTGTCGTCGGTGCCCAGAAACTTGGCGATCTGTTTCTCCAACTCGCGATGAATGTCTTGCGTCCCGCAAATGAAGCGAACGCTGCTCAACCCGAAACCATGTGACCGCAATGCAGCCGACGCCGCTTCGATCACTTTTGGATGGCTCGACAATCCCAGATAGTTGTTCGCGCAGAAATTTAGAACTTCTTGCGGATCACTGGTTTCGGGAAATGCAACGCGGATACTTGCGGCTTGCGGTGTTTTGATCACCCGTTCCTGCTTGAACAGGCCAGCATCACGAATGCCCGACAATTCTTGCTGTAGCGCTTCCTGCATCGCCCCGTACATGGCGCTTCTCCCTTAATGTTAGATGTGGACAGAGACATGAAACGTTCTTGCTATCGATGCTGAACCGAACCATGATCGCTGACGTCGTCAGCCACCCGCCACGTCGACGCGACTTTGGGGGCACGTGGTGACTGGATTTCCGGAATGAGCACCAACTTGCACGCATCGCCCCGGGACAACATTTCCATCGCGTCATTGATTTCGTCAAATTTGACGGTTTTGGTGATCAACGGTGCGAGGTCCACGACTTTGTTGGCAAGCAACCAGCGGGTCTTGAACCACGTCTCGAAGATCTGGCGGCCATTCAACGCTTTGACGTTCAGGTTTTTGAAGATCATGTTCTCGGCAATGTCGATTTCAACCGGGTCGGCTGGTATGCCGAAGAGCACAACCTTCCCGCCATGCCGCGCCGCCCGGAACGCGGTGTTGATGGCGATTGGCGATCCGCTCATCTCCAACACGATGTCAATCCCCAATCCTTGGTTGGCTTCGGTCAGACGTTCCACGACATCGCCACCCTTGGCTGGATTGAAGACTTCCGTCGCGCCCATGGTTTTGGCCAACTGTAGGCGGTTGTCATTGATGTCGGTCGCGTAGACGTATGACGCACCGCTGGCTTTGGCGATCCCGACGCTGAACAACCCGATCGGACCGCAACCCAAGATCGCCACGCTCTTACCGGTGATGTCTTGATCGAGCGTCGCAAACACCGCGTTGCCGAAGGGCTCTTGAATCGCGGCGATCTCCGCGCTGATCTTTTCGCGATCGTTGTGCCAGATCACTTTTTCAGGAATCGCCACGTACTCGGCGAAAGCGCCGTCAATATCAACGCCGAGGATTCGCGTTCTCGGGCAGAGATGCGCTTGACCGGTTCGACACTGATAACACATGCCACAGGTAATGTGGGACTCCGCGGAGATGAAATCACCCACGCGGCCATGCTCAACTTGCGAACCGACTTCGACGATCGTGCCCGAAAACTCATGACCAAGCGTCAACGGTGGTTTGATTCGCTGTCGACTCCACGCATCCCATTTCCAAATGTGCAGATCGGTTCCGCAGATGCCGGCGGCTTCGACTTCGACCAGAACTTCATCGGATTTGATTGACGGAATGGGTACGTCTTCAACAGTCAGGCCGCAATCGCTTATCGTCTTACGCACGGCCCGCATTGTGGTCGGCATTTTTGCCTTCTCCCAAGTGGTTGGATGTTCGCTTTATTCGCCTGCTGGCGGTGGCCGCCTTGGTTCCGTGGTCTTATGGTACTCGTCCGTTTCCTTGGGTAAAACAAACGCGCCGTCTGGTAATTTCAGATTGATGCTTTTTTCAGTGAGGTCCTTGAAATCTGCGACCTTCAGGTTGGTGCCGGGGGCATCTTCGACCAGTATTCGCAGGGGCAAATTGAGCTTGCGGGAAACGTAGTAGTCGAGGCGGCCATAATCGCGAGCTAGAATCGATTCCTCTCTGGGCTTGCACAGCAGATGATCACAATCTTCCGGATCACCCGGCTGCGGAGGGATGAGTTTGACGGCAAAGTTTTTGAGAATCTGTTCTTTCTTCTGACCAAACGGCATCGGGAACGGAGCTTTGTCGAGGTCGAAGAAGTCGGCTTTCTCGCCGGGCTCGAGGATTTCGCGATCGATCCGATTCTTACTTTTGCTGTTGGCTTCGATCAGCCAGCGATCGCGAAACAAATACCAGACCTTGTTCTTATGCACGATGCCGTCGGCGACCATCTTGTCAAACGAAACCAGAAACATCGGATGGGGTTCGGCGCGCTTGAATTGAATCATGCCAAATCGGGTCGTCTCAGAAATGTTCAGCGTGTCTTCCGTTTTGAATTCGACCTGGCAGCGAATCGCGTGAATGTCCTTGCCGGCTTGCTCCAGTCGATCAAGAATCGCGACAACCTCTGGGGGGGCGGATGCGTTGACTTTAGCGCCGCCCTCGTTCGCCCCATCCTGCCCAAGCACCGCAGATGGCATGACGATCGCCAGCATGACTGCGAAACTGAAACTTCCCATCTTGACTCGGTCGAGCATTGATACCTCATTTCGCTAAATTGACGAATTGGCCCGTCTGAACATTCGCACCACGGGTGCTTTTATTTCATTCTCGAGCGTTGGGCAAGTGTCCGAGATTGTCGGCACGACTGCCCCACCGCGAGGGTACTCGTCAAAAGGTCAGTCCTACCTGCAAGTACGGCTTTGAAAAGGTGTTAGGCGCAGTGCAGAACCAATGGCGACAGGTCCAATCTCCCACCGAAATCAAGGGTTTCTTAAAACGCAATCGCGCGTCTTGCGGACTTCCCGCGAAAACCGAAATCTCTGCACGTTTTATTCTATTGAAAGCGATGCAAGAAAGAAGAAAGCACCCGACATCGTTTGAGGATGCCGGGTGCCTTCCGGAGGGGAAAGAAGCACC
>BQJS01000064.1 GCA_021604825.1 Phycisphaerae bacterium
ATGCAGCGGGGAGTACGAGCAAGGCGACAACCGCAAGCAGTGGCGAACGCGTTTTCATTCTCGTTGAACATCGGGCGGCAGGATTCAACGAAGTGCCACCACGGGCTTGGATTCCTCGTCAAATGGCGACATTACCGCACAATCGATATCGGACCTTCACGATCGATCGCTTGAGGCTGGGGCGGGCATGGAAGCAAGGCAAATAGGGCAATTCGGATTGAAGAACGGTGTCACTCCAATCTGTGTTACGACCGATAATTAAAGTACCCATGACCAACGCTGCGATCACAATCCTCCAAGACCGATCCGAACTCGAGTGGCTGGCAGACCAGCGGCCACAAGCACTGTCGCAGACGGTCCTTACGTTCGACCTTGAGTTACACCTCGAACTCACCCGGCGCGGGATCGACCATCTGACACCATGGGACATCGCCGGCCAAGCCGATCGCCCGCGACTCGAACGAATTGAACACGCTGCCCACGAAATTTGGAAAGAACACGCCATCGTTCAACATCGCGGGATCAATCTTTTGAAGATCGCCGCGCATCGCCACATTTCCGCCCTCTCGAGAATGGTCTGGATCGGTTACGTCGTCGAGAAGGCGATCGAATTGTATAAGCCGGAATGCATCTGCGTCTTCGACGACACGAACGCACACGGACTCGAACAGCCACCCCACTGCCGCCGACTCCCGCTGCTCTCCGGCATCGTGCAAAATGAAGCGCAGGACCGTGGCATTCGATGTGAGATGTTGTCGAATCCTCAGCGCATCGGCGAGGCATTCAAAGACGAAGCCGCATCACAAGCACACCGCATCGTCGCAGCGACGGTTGACAATTTAGACTTGAGCGATCGCCCCTTTGTCCTATTGACCGGAAGCGGGCAAGATCTTTTGCGACAGCTTCCGGTTGTGCGGGAGATCGAGTCAACCGGCGACCTAGAAGCTGTTCAAGTCTACCGATTCGCCGATGAAGCGACGCTGACTCAATTGAATGCCAGCGGCCATCAGGTTTTGCACGATTCGCAACTACATGCCGGATCATCCCATGAGTTCGATGCCAGTTTGTGTCACAGAGTACGCCGTGATTTTGAATTGGCTCTAACTTCGCCGAACGATGAGGCCGCGCAAGCGCTGCAGAAGTGGATTCCAAGCTCACATCTTGATTTCGTTTTCGGAACGTATGCGGCCAAGCTCGTAGTTCAGGTGGACCGATGGCGCGCGTTCTTTGATCGACATCAACCGGAAGCCATCGTCAGTCACTATCCTGATACGGCGATCGAGGTCGCCCATCGTCGAGGCATTCAATCCGTGATCCTGCAACACGGCGGGCTGTCCATTGGCGATACAGCGTGGTATCGATCGATGCCTGATGTTGCATTGGGCGTCTCGGCAGCGGCGCACATTCAACATCTGAGGGCCATTGGAATCGATCAACGTCGGATCGAGGTTCTCGATACGCACGATGACGAAAACGTTTCGACGCTCGACCATAGCGCTCGCGAGGCAAGACGGAGCGATTTTGAAATCCTTCTGGTAACCAGTCGATTGGCTGACCACGCCCACGACGCCGAGTTGCCGGGGCTCCATTGGAAAGCAGCAATCGAATCACTAGAAGAAATCGTCGCACAAGCTGTTCGATGCGACGGTTGGCGATTTTCGATCAAGACGCACCCGCGTTACGATCACATGGGACTTTATCAAAACATCAACGATAAGTTACCGCACCACCGACGGATCAACATCATCACCGATCAACCGCTATCGAAATGCGCCGCCGCTGCCGACGCCATCGTGTTCGCGAATATCACTTCATCTTCGATCCTGGAAGCGTCGCGGAGCAACAAACCCGTCGTGCTACTTCGCGACCCGTCCGCTGTGATCCACCCTAATCCGCGAGATCGTTTGCTTGGCGACTGGCCACGCTTAACCAGCGTTGCCGAGTTGGTTGCCCACCTGCAAGAGCTTGCGACGGACGACAGTTTCTACGAGATGGAAGTATCCCGAACGCAACAGGCGCTCGCAGACTTCCACGGCCCGCCCGCACCATCGGGATCGCTTTTGGACTTCATTCGGCGCAAGAAAAAAGCACGGGTCACCGATGAAGGAGACCCGCGCCCGTTGGTTTGTTTCAAATGACCGGGGCAATCCAATGCCGCCGACTCTCAGCACACACGATCCATTAGCGACGTCGTCGCAGAGCGATCATCGCACCGCCGAGTAGCAGCACCGCACTGGCTGGCTCCGGAGTGGCGTGGATTTCGATGACCAGATCGTCAAAATCGCGATCGCTAAATCCACCCTCCGAAGTATGCGGACCGTACAGATCCTCGATGAAAATGAGAAAGGTCACGCCTTCACGATCAAGACCATCGACTTGATAAGTCACCATGTGATCCAGGAAGTCTGGATTCAATGCCGGGTCCGACGACCACGGACGTGTGCCATCCTGATCGCGGCGCACCCAGCGCCATGTTTCACCAGTCAGATCTATCGAGGCGTCGCCCGTGACATTTTCACCGTCACCGAAGACGTCGAACAGCAACTCAAAACCATCGCCGCGATCGAAACCGAATTGCTGCGTGAAGTTGGCCCGACGCCAAACAGCGTTCGCCGAAATATACGCGTCGTTCCAGACGCGATCCGAGGCATCTCCCTTTCCGGTCGACAGCAGGCTGATCATGCCGTTCGGCGTCAGACTATCATCGAACCGTGTCGCACTGACGCCGGCACGGTTGTAGTCGTCACCGCTGGCTACGAAGTCACCGCCATATACCGTTTCCAGAATGCTCTCATGCGTCACGATCGGAGCCGTCGGAGACGGGATCACATCGCTTATACCAGCGTTTGCGACGGTCGTCGCGCACAACAACCATCCAGCCAGGCCAATCCGAAACGTCATCTCATCCTCCCCCTGCCACGACACAGCGCCGGATATGTCCCCTTGCGGCGTTGTCCATGGGAATGCAACCACGACACGCCCCGTGACCATGTCAACACGGGCGCAACGCGAAGGCGCAATTCGCAATGAACACACAAGAACACAAATCTTGGCGCGTCATCGGAGCTTGGTTGTCTGGAGGGTTTGCGAGAGGTGTGCCTTCAATTCCCAGTAATCAAATCCCAATCAACACGAAAGACGGCCTCCCAACCGCTTCGCAGGAAATGACTTGAATTGAAGGGGTAAGACTCGCTTCCCTCTTCTCTCCCGATCGATACACCCGCGCTGGGTGACGATCAGTCAACGATGCTACACCGGAAGACGATGCCATTCAAGGCTATAATGTGGATTTCGGCGGCTTGGGCCGATAATTAACGTGGTCCTCACGATGGATCGGCGATGGTCCATTCCGAATGGGCGGAATTGTCGAACCGTCAATCCGGATTCTTGCATTGCTAGCGTCCGAATAACGAACGACAATTGTTTGAATCGCCTTCGGATGAGCGTTGGTCCGTTGAGGTGGATAGAAAACTATGAGCCCCGCAACAATCTGTTTGGCGCAAGGATACCAGTAGCTCTCGTTCGCTCCTTAGTTCCCATGCAAATCGACGAATCCAAGAGTATCGGCACATTCTCGATCCGGCACTGCGATGCATCGTTGCGCGAACACGCTGAGCAGATTCTGACTGACTTAACAAACAACGAATCGAGCCGCCGCTTCGTTTGGAAACCCGTCAAGAAGAACAAACTTCGGACCGTGTTTCGGGTGGAATCATCCGCCGGTGTCGTATTCGTCAAACAACATGTCGCGACTGGGTTACGCCGACGGATCAAGAGTTTTCTCTTTGGCGATCCTACTCGAAGCGAGTACGACGCCAGCCAATTCGCACAAGAGCGCGGTGTCCCATGCGTCAACGTCTTCGCAACGGCTGAGCAGAATTTCGACGGGCGGGATTCCGTGATATTGCTATCGCACGCCGTCGAAAACGCCCGATCGCTATCGGAAGAATTCGCACACATCGATGGTCTTGGCGCGTGTGTGGATTACCGTTCCCTCGCGGCATCTGTCGCGCAATTGCTGGCGACTGCCCACGATGAAACGTTTCTTCACGCCGACGATCATCCCGGCAACATTCTCGTTCAGCGCATCGGCGACGATCGACCAAAGTGCTTGTATGTAGACCTGCAAGGGTCACGGTGCGGGCGGGAGTTGTCGCTTGATGACGCGGCGTTTAGCCTGGCATCGCTCGGTCAGTGGTTTGCGGATCGCACACCCCGATCCGTTCGATTGGCCGTGGTCAAACAATACATCCAACTGCGCGGTTGGCCGACATCCCGCACATTTTTGAGTTCGTTCCTAAGTCGAATCCACACCGCATCACTGCGCCGCCGAAGAACCCTCTACCGAAAGCGCGACAAACGGATAGGTCGAAACAACGCCCACTTCGCCCGCGTGCCCCTTGATGACGGTTGGTGCGCATGGATCACCCGGCGCTTTCGCAACCAATCAGAACTGACCGGCGTACATCCGCCCCAATGGCACGAATCCAATCTCGCCGGGCAACTTCGTTCATCTTTCGGCTTGAACGCCAATGCACCTGAATCCAATTCGGTCACCGATGGTCCGGACGATTCCACATGGTTTACTTCGAACCTAAGGGAATCATGGAGTTGGCGATTTTTCGGTTCACCGGCGAAGCGACGTTATGTGATGGCCTGCATGGCGATGAACCGGGACATCCCAACAGCCCTCCCCCTGGGATGTGCCGAGCAGCGAAGTGGATGGGGTACTGGCTGTTCCAAGCACATCGTCGAACGCCCGCCCCAATGCGTCCCCATCCTAACGCTACTGCGAACCCTCCCGCCTGCCCCGCGCCGCCGTTTGCTCGAACGGATTGGCCGGCATCTGGGGAAAACCTTCGACCGGGGCTTGGTCATCACCAATATTTCACCAAATTGCCTGGAGGCGACATGCCTTGACGGCGAAGATGTCCCGATTTGGGTGCGGATTGAGGGTCGCTCCTTGGGGAGGCCCGTGTCAAAACCGGTCCAGAACTGGATCTTGGGACGACTCGCCAGTGAGGCGGTCCGGATCGAAGCCGCAAGCGTCGTCGAGATGACTCGGGTTTTGAGGGCGTGTGTCCGATCGAGTTTCCCAAGTTCGCATTGGAAATCTGTGTGGCGCGAGAACCGCGAATTGGTCAACCTGAGCACCGACCCGAGCGATTCACGCCCATCTACCCAGTGACTTTGAGGAATCTCGACAAGCGTCGGACGGTGGGCACTGAAGCCAAACTGGCAAAACTGGAGCCCAGACAGCTTTTGGTCGGACACGGTGATGTCGGATGGGTACCCCGAAACCCTTGACAGATACATGGTGTTGCCAAAAATACCAACGGGGAGCATGCGCGAGTCGCACCTCCCACGCTAGTTGTTATTTCGCATTGACTTACGACGTTCGTGCAGGATTTCCGCATTGCCCCATGAGGCTCCCCCGGCGGGTATCTTCGAGCATACTCCAAACGTTTGCCGCAAGCTTGGTAAGCGAATGGTGGGACTGACGGTTTCAACCGCGGCCCAACCCTTGAAAGGTTCTGTTTCCATGAATTCACGTTGCCAAACGACGTCGCCCTTGATGAATACAATCGCGTATGCGATGACCACCATGATTCTGATAGCGCTTCCGGGTGTCGTCCTCGCCGAAGATGCCGGATATTACGCGAATGGAAAATTCCATCGGCTCATTCAATCGGAATCGGAATTCGTCGTCGAATTCGAGGACGCGGCACAGCGACAAGCCCTCGGCGAGAAAATGCGTGCCAACGCCGATACGACCATCGATGACGTTCCATGGGATCGGAACCCTGATCGATTTGCCATCCTGAAGGGCGAGCGACTCGATGCAGCCGCTCGTTCGCGCTTGCGCGGCAATCGTGCGATCAAGTCGATCCAAAACGTGTACCGCCATTCGGAAGAAGGCGAACCCGTGCTGAGCAGCGGCACGATCGTCGTTAAGTTTAAGCCCGGCATTTCAGACGCCGAACGTGAATTGATGCTCGCCGACTATAAGGTACAGATCGTCAATTCAGTCGAAGGAGTCGAGCGGGCGTTTGTGGTGGAGCCCATCGGTATCGAAGGTGACGCCGACATCCGAACAGCCAATGCACTCTATCGCGACAGCCGCACCGAATACGCCCATCCCGATTTCTATCAAGCCACGCACATTCGGCAGGTCGGCGTCGATACGTTTTTCACCAGCCAATGGCACTTGGCCAACACAGGTCAAGGAGGCGGCACACCGGGAGTCGACATTAACATCTCTGACGCTTGGAACCGAACCACCGGAAACCTCGATGGGAATCCGCTAATCGGTCAACTCGACGACGCTTGCGACGTTCTGCATGAAGACCTGGTCAACAATTATATCGGTATCAGCCACAATGCCGCGTCCAATGTCCAAACCGCGACGGCCGCTAATCCAGCGGTGATTGATGATCGCCACGGAACCGCGACGATGGGCCTCATGGTCGCAGCGGCGAATGGCGTTGGGGTCATCGGGGTCGCGCCTTCGGCTCGATTCACCGCGTCGAGGGGCATCGCAAGCGTGGTATCGAACAGTCAAATCGCCAGCGCCTACGCATTTGCAAGAACTCAGAATGTCGATGTCCACAACAACAGTTGGGGGTTCGGCAGCGGAGTCCCCAATCCCGACGTGGTCACCGACGCCATTGAAACAGCGTTTATTGAAGGACGTGACGGCTTGGGCATGTTGATCTGTTTCGCTTCGGGCAACGGCGATGGCATGGACGAGAATGCGCCGGTTGGCGTCGAAGTGAACCCAGCCACCGATCTTTCGGCGCTGCCAACAGTCCTGGGAGTGGGTGCCAGCAATGCGAATGACGTGAAGGCTTCGTATAGCAACTTTGGTCGTGAGATCGATGTCTTGGCTCCGAGTATCGACTTTCCGAACCTGCCAGGTCTGGTCACCACCGACAATACCGACGGCTCGTTTGATGAACCCGGATACAACAATGCCGGTCAAGACGACGACGGCAACGCCAACTTGGCCAACCCGAGCTACACCGACAATTTTGGCGGAACGTCGGGGTCGTCGCCCTTGGTGGCTGGTATTGCAGCGTTGATCATGTCATTGGAGCCAGACTACACCGCCACCCAAGTGCGCAACATTATCGAACACACCTGCGAAAAAATCGATCCAACCGTGGCCAACTACAACGGCATCACCGGACGAAGCCTCCAGTATGGTTACGGTCGCGTGAGTGCCGGACAAGCGGTCGAGATGACGTTCGACGGGTTCTATTGGCCGGAACGCCTAGCAGATGTTGAAGTTGACGGCAGTTCCATCACCTGGAAGATCAACGACGACCTGCGCACCCGTGCGGGCGCGACGTTTGGCGTGCAGACGGCAGCCGTCCTTGTGGTTCAAGCCGACGCGCCATTCTCTTGGGCACCAACCGATGGTATTAATTACAACATCGGTCAGGCCTTACTTGATCCGAACACAAATCAACCGACTGGCGCGACGGTCGTTGCGAACTTCAGTGCCGAACTGTTCAATTTTGACGACTCGGGCGGCACGAAATACTTTGGTATATATCCCGTCACCTTCTCGCCCCGCCGAGGAGCAACTTATGGCTATGGCGTTTCCATTAATTCTGCGGGTTCCGCGACGGCTGTCGATTCGGGCGTACTCTTCACGCAGGGCGCCGAAGATCCGGATGATGGTGATGAAAACGTGGGTTCCGACAAACCCAACGTCTCGATCGATGTCAGCCCCCTATCGGGCACCTCGCCACTTCGTGTGCAATTCCGCGGTAACGCCCAGTCAACCTTTGAAATTGCTTCGTTTGTCTGGGATTTTGACGACGGAACCACCGTCAATTCGCGAAATGCCGAACGGACGTACATCGTTTCCAATGGAACGCAACGTTTCTTCCCGCGATTGATCGTCACTGATGTGATGGGCAATGTTGGCGAGCGCTCGGTCGCCATCGACGTAAGCGCGCCAAGCACCGGTGATGGTGACAGCGCGACAACGTCGGGCTCGGTGCGTATCCGCATCGCCGATCCAGAGTCACCCGATTCATCAAGTATTTCAGCAGGCGTTGCCCCGTTGACTGTCATCCTCAACGCAGAAGTGTCGGGGTTTGGCTCCGCTTCGCTTGAAAACCTTCAAGTTTTCTGGGACCTGGGCGACGGTAACATTGGCACCAGCCAAACAGTCTTCCACACCTATCAGATCCCTGGATCGTTCCCGATTACGGTGACGGTCTCCGATACGACGACCGGTGGCAGCACGCAAGACACGGCATTTATCACCGTGACCCCTGATCCGGACAGTGACACAACAGCCACGCCAACGCCATCGTCTACACCGTCGAACGGGACAGGCACAACCTTGTGCGGAACGACGGGGATGATGGCGATGATCGGCATGCTGATGATGTTTGCGATGCGTCGCCTTCGTTTCAGCAAGTAGGGGCATTCAAAGAAGATTTCCCCTCAATTGCCTGCAACACCAGCGTTGTGTTGACGGCTGCGAATATCTTGTAGCCAACCCGTTCTGTGGATATGATGGATTTCGTCGTCCAGTAGACATTACTCGAATCGAATGCATCGGTAGCGATCTCGAAACGAGTGCTTGGTGAATTGACAGAAAACGAAGAGCATCCAGTCGCATGAACCCACACCTGACCGAACGGGTCGAAAAAATAATCAAGCTGGCCGAAGAGATCGCTCGTGAATACGAGATCGATTACGTGGGCACCGAACACATTCTGATGGCCATCCGCAAAGAGGGAACCGGCGCGGGAAGTCGAGTGCTTGAAGCCCGCGGCGTTTCGTACGAGCGGGTCAAGGAAGTGGTCGATGGATTGGTGCGCAAGAGTCTGGACGACACCTGGGTCTTTGGCCGACTACCGGGCTCGCCTCACTTTCGCAATGTGATCGCCAAAGCCGTTGATCACGCCAAGGAAATGAAATCAAAAGAAGTCTGCTCCGAGCATCTGCTGCTGGCGCTGATGAGTGAACCCGATAGCGTGGCCTACCAAACGCTCAAAGACTTGGGCTTCTCGATTAAAGATCTACGAGACGACATCGTCAAGCAAACCACGTAGTCCCGATGCCAACGCCATCACCCGAACAACAATTAAAATTCCCCCCGCCCGCACCGGAGGATCAGTGCAAGCGGAGGGAAGAAGCGGGACATTGTTATTTGTGCATGGCTCCTGCCAATACCTTCCAACGCGACTGTCTATTTCTACGCGACCTTCGCCGACGCGCTCAATTCGCGAATCGTTGATACGATCGCTTTACCCATTTTTTTGGTGCTGACGGTCGATTCATTGCCGCGCACCAGATCGGGCGTGCGGACACCATCTTGAATCACCTTCTCAACAGCGGCTTCGATGCATTCTGCTTCCTTCGTCCAACCGAGCGACTCACGGCAGAGCATCGCAGAACTGAGGATCATTCCAATCGGATTGGCGATGTTCTTGCCGGCAATATCGGGGGCTGATCCATGAATCGGTTCATACAAACCCGGACCCGACATTCCCAAGGAAGCCGACGGTAACAATCCCATCGAACCGGCCAAGACCGACGCCTCATCCGTTAAAATGTCGCCGAAGAGGTTACCCGTCACAATCACGTCAAAGTCAGCCGGTCGCTGAATCAGGTGCATCGCAGCGGCATCGACCAAGCCATGCTCGAATTCGACATCTGCGAACTCATCTTGCATGACCTGCTGCGCTGCCGACCTCCACAATCGCGAGACTTCCAGCACGTTGGCTTTGTCCACCGACGTCAGTTTATTGCGGCGACCTTTCGCCTTCCCAGCCGCAAGCCGAACAATCCGCTCGACCTCACCGGTTGAGTACCCCATCGTGTCAAACGCGAATTCGCCCGACGGATCAGGACGCCGCCCACGTTCGCCAAAATAGATTCCGCCCGTCAACTCGCGAATCACGAGCAAATCCACGTCGGCGACCAGTTCTTCCTTGAGCGGACCGGACTTGGCCAATTCCTTATACACCCGCACCGGCCGCAAGTTTGCGAACACGCCTAGCGCCTTGCGCAACCCAAGCAATCCCTGTTCCGGCCGGACGCTTGCGGTTGGATCATCCCACTTGGGACCGCCCACGGCACCTAGCAACACCGCATCCGATTCAAGACAAACATCTACTGTGTCCTCAGGCAGTGCGGTTCCAAACTCGTCGATCGCACAACCGCCGATGCTCGCGTCGGTAAATTCAATATTGCGACCGAATTGGCCAGCCACCGCTTCCAAAACTTTGCAGGCTTCATCGGTCACTTCCGGACCGACACCGTCACCGGCCAATACCGTAATCTTCGCTTTCATGTTTGTTCCACTCATATGTTCTGATTCAACCCGTCGAACCCGCTTACGCCGATTCGGCCAGTAGCAATTCACTTTCGCGCGTGCCGTAGGCCTGCACCAAACCAAATTCAAAGCTGTCGTACAGTGCTTGCCAACTCGCCTCGATGATATTTCGCGACGCCCCCACGGTGGTCCATGTGCGCCCGCTGTTCGTCGTATCTATCAACACACGGGTCAATGCCTGCGTCGCTTGCGATCCGTCGAGGATGCGCACTTTGTAATCCGTCAGATGAAAGTTCGCGATCGCTGGATACGACGGGGTGAGCGCTTTTCGCAAGGCGATATCCAGTGCCTCCACCGGTCCGGAACCTTCCGCCACCGTATGATGCACTTCGTTATCGATGCGGATCTTCACGTTGGCTTCGGCTAGGTGCCCGCGCCCTTCGCGATGCTCTACCACGACCATGAAGTCGAGCAATTCAAAGAACGGAAGGTAATCGTCGCTCTGGCGGCGTAGTAGAAGTTCCACCGACGCTTCGGCCGCTTCGAACGATGCCCCTTGCGCTTCAAGGGCTTTGATCTGCTCCAGCACCGCCACGTTCGATTCGTTCGAATCGGCGAGCCCGAATTCACTGGCTTTGTAGCAAATGTTGCCACGTCCGGAGAGTTCAGAAACGAGAATCCGCGTGCTGTTGCCAACCGATTCCGGCGTCACATGCTCGTATGAACCTTCGTTGCGTTGAAGCGCGGCCACATGCACACCGCCCTTGTGGGCAAACGCGCTGCGACCTACGTACGGCGTGCCGTTCTGCACGGACATATTGCAGAGTTCGCTCACCACGCCCGACAATTCCATCAACCGCGAAAGGTTGCCTTCAGGCAGCACCTTACAGCCGTCTTTCAATTCCAGGTTCGCGATGATCGTACAGAGATCTGCGTTACCGCATCGTTCGCCGATGCCGTTGACGGTTCCCTGCACGTGCGTCGCGCCGGCATGGATCGCCATCATCGAATTCGCCACCGCACATCCGCTGTCGTTGTGAGCGTGGATGCCAAGCGGCGCGTCGATCGCTTTGGCAACGGTGCCGACGATTTCAGCGACATCTTGTGGCATGGTCCCGCCGTTGGTATCACACAACACCACCCGTGACGCCCCACCGGCAATCGCAGCCCGGAGCGTCTCCAACGCATAAGCGGAATCTTCCTTGTATCCGTCGAAGAAATGTTCGGCGTCGTAGATGACTTCACGGTTGGCGGCCAGGAGATACGCAACGCTCTCACGAATGATTCGCAGGTTGTTTTCAAGATCGGTGCGCAGGACCTCCGTCACGTGGCGCGTCCAGGTCTTTCCGAAAATCGTCATAACCGGCGCATTGCTTTCGATCAGCGCTGTCAGGTTGGCGTCGTCTTCCACCGCCAGCGTCGGTCGACAGGTACTGCCGAATGCCGCAATGCGCGCGTGCGTCAGTTTCAAATCCTTCACCGCCGCAAAATACTCCGCATCTTTGGGGTTCGACCCGGGCCAACCACCTTCGATCAGGTGCATTCCGAATGAGTCCAGCAGCGACGTAATGCGCAACTTGTCCTTGAGCGTCAGGCATACGCCCTCGCCCTGGGTTCCGTCGCGCAGTGTGGTATCGTAAAGCTCCATCACGATGATGACTCCTTCGCCGCAAGGCTTTCGGCTTCTACGCCGGTCATTCCCAACTCGAATCTGGCCTGCTTGTTGATGGCTGAAACGTACGCCTTGGCGCTGGCTACCAAAATGTCGGTGTCTGCCCCGTGCCCGCGAAACGTCCGTTCATTTTCCCCATTGCCGCAACGAATACGGACCGTCACTTCACCGAGCGTATCAATTCCACCGCTCACGGCGTGGACCACGTATTCAAGCAGCGTCACCTCGAACGGAATCAACCGATTGATCGCGGTGAAGATGGCATCGACCGGACCGGTTCCCGTTGCCGCCCGCGTTTGCGGTTCCTTACCGGGCAGGTTCATCGAAACGCTGGCTGTCGGGATCGATGGCGCACCGCACGACACATGCACGCCATTGAGCGTGTAGCGATCTTCGGGTTGATAATGAACGTCCGACACGAGCGCTTCCAATTCGGCTTCGGTGACGTCTTTTTTCTTGTCCGCCAGACGCTTGAACCGCTTGAAGATGCGATCCAATTCTTCGTCGTCCAAATGCTCGAAGCCCATCTCCGTCAGATGCACACGCAGCGCGTGACGTCCTGAATGTTTGCCCAACACGAGGCGACTCTGCGTAAGTCCAACCGTCTCCGGTTTCATGATTTCATAGGTTTCGGCATGTTTGATCATGCCGTCCTGGTGGATACCGGCTTCATGCGAAAACGCGTTACCACCGACGATGGCTTTGTTCGCAGGAACAATGATGCCCGTGCGTGCCGAGACCAAATGGCTGGCCCGTGTAAGCTGCGTCGTTTCGATTTTCGTACTGCATTTGTAGAATGCTTCGCGGGTGTGCAGGGCCATCACAATCTCTTCGAGCGATGCATTGCCCGCGCGCTCACCGATCCCGTTAATCGTGCATTCGATTTGCCGTGCCCCGGCTTGCATACCGGCCAGCGAGTTGGCGACGGCCATGCCCAAGTCATCGTGGCAATGCACCGACACGCAGCAATCTTTGATGCCTTTGGCGTTGTCGATGACGTACTGAACGAGCTCCGCGAATTCTGCCGGTTGCGAATAGCCAACCGTGTCGGGAATGTTCAAAGTCGTCGCACCGGCTTTGATTGCTGTCGAAAAAACTTCAGCCAAGAACCCGCGATCGGTACGACTGGCGTCTTCGGCGCTGAATTCGACGTCTTCACAAAGCGTTCGCGCAAATGCAACCGCCTTCGCCACTGCCGCAATGACTTGTTCCTGCGTCATTTGCAGTTTGTGTTCGAGGTGAACGTCTGAGGTTGCAAGGAAAGTATGGATGCGCGGTTTCGCCGCGTGTTTCACCGCCTCCCAACAGGCGTCAATGTCGCCTTCGACGGCTCGAGCGAGACCCGCGATCGTTGGTCCGTCTGCCGTTCCCACCGCGGCTGCGATGCGAGAAACCGATTCAAGATCGCCTGGAGAAGCCGCCGGAAAACCGGCTTCGATAATATCCACGCCCAACCGAGCGAGTTGCTCAGCGATTTCTACTTTGGCACCAGCATCCAGTGTCGCCCCGGGAGACTGCTCACCGTCGCGCAGTGTTGTATCAAAAATTCTTACGTGGTCGCCCATTAGCAATGACCTTCAATTCTTTGATTGAAACATTGTGATTCGTCTAGCCCTTTGCGCCGACGGCGCACTTCGCTTCACTCGTCTGCGGTTTGGCGTCGGCCAATTCCGCATCGGTCGTCTTTGACTTCAACCACGGCATCATGGCGCGAAGCTTGCGGCCGATCTTCTCAATCGGATGCGTTGACTCCTTTTCAGCCTGGGCGGTCATGTTGGGCTTGCCGTTGGCGCACTCAGCCATCCACTCATCCGCGAAACTTCCCGATTGGATTTCGGTGAGAATCTGCTTCATGGCTTTGCGGGTATCTTCGGTGACAACGCGCTTGCCGCGAGACAGGTCGCCATACTCCGCCGTATTGCTGATCGACTTTCGCATGCCGGTGATGCCGTGTTTGTGAATCAAATCCGTGATCAGCTTCACTTCGTGCAGGCATTCGAAGTAGGCCATCTCCGGCGCGTAACCGGCATCGATCAACGTTTCGTAGCCGGCGCGGATCAGTTCGCTAAGCCCACCACAGAGAACAGCCTGCTCTCCGAACAGATCCGTTTCGGTTTCTTCGCGGAAGCTCGTTTCTAAGACGCCCGCACGACCGCCACCGACACCACATGCGTAGGCCAAACCGATTTCGCGGGCGTTACCAGATGGATCTTGATGCACAGCCAACAAACACGGCACACCGTTGGACGCTTCAAACTCGCTGCGAACCAAGTGCCCCGGGCCCTTCGGCGCAACCATGAACACGTTGACCGAGTCCGACGGTACGATTTTCTTGAAGTGGATGCAGAACCCGTGGGCGAATGCAAGGTATGCACCATCACGAAGGTTCGGCGCGATGTCTTGCTCGAAGGTGGCTGGCTGCAATTCATCGGGGATGAGAACCATCACCACGTCGGCCTGCTTGACCGCCTCGGCTGTCTCAAAGACCTGAAGACCTGCCGCTTCCGCTTTTGCGCGACTGTTGCTACCCGCACGCAATCCCACGACCACATCGGCACCACTGTCTTTAAGGTTCATCGCGTGGGCGTGGCCTTGCGAGCCAAAACCAAGTACGGCGATTCGCTTGCCATCGAGCGCCTGTGGGTTGCTGTCACTGTTGTAGAGCACTTTCATTGTACGTTCCCGTTTGGTTCACAAATGATTCGTAGGGTGGGCCGTGCCCACCAAAAATCGTAGCGCGCTGAACTGCGGTGGGCACGGCCCACCCTACGCACTCGGCATAATGTATTGCTACTCTTCGACGCCGTGAGGAGTCTAGGCCGTGTGGCGCAAGCGCTCAGGCGTTGACTGCGCGTCGGCGTCGGCCAACCCAACCGCGTGCAACTCAGTGAGTTCGAGCACGTCGATCAAGCGACGAATCTGCGGCGCATATCGATGGGCTGCAGCTTTCGGCGTCGCGACCACGATGTTGGCCCGACCGTCGGCGGCAGACACATAAGTGACCTCGCCACCCAAGCGCTGACAGAGCATCAGAATCTTGGGCAGGATCGACATGCGGTGCAGATGTAGTGCGAACGTAAGGATTTCCATTAGGCTGACTCCACCATGTCCCCGAGACCCGCACCAGCGGGCACCATGGGGAACACGTTTTCTTCCAAGTGACAAACGGCATGCAACAAGGCGGGACCTTCGCAGTTCCACCAAGCGTCCAAAGTTGACGACATCTCATCAACGTGATCGAGCGTAAAGGCCTGCAACCCGTAAACTCGGGCGAGGGCTGCAAAGTCGGGATTGTCGGAAAGGTCCACAGCGCTGTAGCGGTTGTCGAAGAACAACTCCTGCCACTGCCGGACCATGCCAAGAAACTTGTTGTCCATGATCAGAATTTTGAGCGGCAGTTTACAGCGGGCGATGGTCGCCATTTCGGCCATCGTCATCTGAAACCCACCGTCACCGCAGACCGCGAGAACGCGTTGATCGGGGCAGGCCATCTGCGCTCCCATCGCCGACGGCACACCGTATCCCATCGTCCCAGCCCCACCGGAAGTGATCCACTTCTTCGGATCATTCAAACGCACACGCTGGGCTGTCCACATCTGATGCTGACCGACGTCGGTGGTCACAATCGCGTCGGGCCCGATCATCGACAGCACCTCGTCGAGAAGCGCGGTCGGCGGAATGTTGTCGGCATCGTGGGCGTAGTTGGGTTTCAAACCATCGCCGACGTCCATCGCCTCCTTTTGCCATGATTTAAATGACTGGACCGGATCTTCATCGAGCAGCTTGTTCCAAACGACCAGCGCTTCGTTCAAATCTGCATTGATCGGCACATCCACCTTGACCAACTTGCTCAGTTCGGCTTCGTCGATGTCCACGTGAACGATTCGGGCGTCGGGCGCGAAGACGGCGAGCTTGCCAGTCACGCGATCGTCGAAACGAATCCCCAGCGCCACGATCAAATCGCAGTTGACGATCGCCATGTTGGCCCGGCGCAAACCATGCATCCCCGGCATGCCAAGCCATCCCGCATAATCCGGATCAGTCGAACCCAATCCCATCAGCGTGGTGATCACTGGCACTTGTGTCTTGTCACACCATTGGCGAAATCGGTCCGTCGCGTGCGACAAACGACAACCACCACCAACAATACACACCGGTTGCTTCGACGCCTTCAAGAGCTCGTGTGCTTTGGGCAGTAACGTCGCGTCGAGCTTCGGAGTGGGAATATATCCGGGCAGTTCGGTGATCGGCTCGCAGGTCGCAGCCGTCGTAGCGATCAGCACGTCCTTGGGAATGTCGACGACCACCGGACCGGGCCGACCGCTCATGCAAATAAACAATGCCTCGGCCATCACGCGGGGCAAGTCGTCAACGGATCGGACCAAGTACGCTTGCTTGGTGATCGAAGTGACCACGCCCAGCACGTCTGCTTCCTGAAATCCGTCCGTCCCGATGAGCTGCGATGGCACTTGGCCAGTCAGGCAGAGAACCGGTGACGAGTCCATCTGCGCGGTGCAGATTCCGGTGACCAAATTGGTCGCACCGGGTCCCGAAGTGGCGATGCAGACACCAACCTTATTAGTGGCCCGCGCGTATCCGTCGGCTGCGTGGATGGCTCCTTGCTCGTGGCGGGTCAGGATATTCTTGAACTTGGCGTCCAGCAGCTCATCGTACAGCGGCATGATCGCCCCACCGGGATAACCGAATGCAACCGACACGCCGGCTTGCTCAAGGGCGTCGATCACGACCCGCGACCCCGTTCTCATTTGCGTTTGTTCTGACTGATTGGGCATTGCAATCCTTCGATTCGTCTATTTGTTGACGCCCGTTGGCGTCTTGAATGTCTCTGTTCAAGAAATCGGGCAACAAAAAAAGCCGACCCCCGTCTTGCGGGTGTCGGCTTTTGGTTTCAGTTTGGCTTTTTCTTAGCCTGCTAGAACCGTTCTCCGTACCCGCTTGCCCTCGAGGGGCTAATAATAAGGATGTTTACGAGGTCAATAAGAAGACCCGCTACACCCTCTACGTTTACGGATACGACATCGGTGCCACGCAGATCAGCGCCATCCATTGCAAACGCACCACCGGCATTCGCCGCGTCGCTCGCTGTGAATGGATTGAACTGACCGTTTTTCATCGTTCTGACCTTTTTTGGCAGTGCGTTCTGCCTGTACGGATACCGCTCATGCAAATTTAGCATGAACAGTCCCTTTTATCGTCCTGTCACTTTCAAAGCAACACTCAATCCTAGAAAACTTTGGATTCCTAAGCAAACAGTTGTCTTCTCGGGCCGAAAACCTTTCACGGTATCGCCTCATAAGCCCATTTGTGCGGTCCGTCAGCCGTGATTACGATGCAGCCCATGCACGCCATCGTATCCAATTGGCTCGAACGCCACCGCCACCGAGCATCGCTCTGGCTCCACGCCATCGGCATCCCGATGCTTGTTTTTGGCCTTGTTTTGGGCGGTTGGCAGCTACTTTACGGTATGTGGGGCTTGTGGTGGCGACCTGTTGGGCTGATCACGGTGAGCTATATCCTCCAATGGATCGGCCACCGGATCGAAGGTAACGACATGGGCGAAATCATATTGATTAAGAAACTGTTAGGAATGCCCTACATCGCAGTTGTAGACCGCAAGTTACCAACTAAATCGAATACGCTGCCGTCCACCGACCAAGGCACGGGACCATCATGATTCGACACAATCTTCTGATCCATACAACTGTCACCATCTCGATAACGCTATCAATGTTTGCGCCGCGCTCTGCGGCTGAAACACCGGTTGCTCCCCCAAAATGGATCGCCACCGGCAAGACGATGATGGTCGCGACTGATCATCCGGAAGCGTCGCGGGTCGGGCTTGAAGTGTTGCAACAAGGTGGCAACGCATTCGACGCGGCATGCGCCGTTTCATTCGCGCTGGGTGTCACGCGTCCGCAGAGCACCGGTATGGGAGGTGGCGGATTCCTGATCGGCCGCCTCGCCGACGGAACGGTTCACGTGTTTGATTTTCGTGAGCGCGCCCCGCTGCAATCAACGCCCGACATGTTTGAGAAGTACTCACGCGATCATCCCAACAAAGCGCCACCGAGTCGATGCGGATATCTCGCGTCAGCCGTGCCCGGTTTGGTCGCAGGCATGTTTGAAGTGAACGATGTCCTCGGCTCAATGCCCATGCCGATGTTGATTGCACCGGCGGCGGACTTGGCTGAGGAGGGCTTCGCTGTCGACCCCCACTATGTCAACGCCACCAAAATTGTCAGCCGCTTCTACGACGATTACCCGGAACTCGAACAATCGTGCGGTTATGTCTACCGGGTTCATCTTCGATCGGGCAACCCACGCAAGGTCGGTGAGAAGCTGATGCAACCGGAACTCGCGCGGTTCCTGTCGATGATTGCAGCCAAAGGAAGATCCGGTTTCTACGAAGGCCCAGCCGCCAAGCAAATCGCCAAACACATGCGCGAACGTGGTGGCATCATCGACGAGAAAGACCTCGCCGCCTACCGCGTCACCCGTCGAAAACCCCTGATTTCAACCTATCGCGGGTACGAAATAATCACCATGCCGCCGCCGTCATCGGGTGGTGTATGCTTGATTGAAACCCTCAATATGTTGGAGGCCGTCGATCTCAAGTCCGTCCGCAAGAGCAATCCAGCCCTGGCGACCCACCACCTGATCGAAGCCATGAAGCGTGGCTTTGCCGATCGTGCACAATGGTTGGCCGACACAGATTTTGTTGACGTTCCAACAGACCGATTGACATCCAAACCATATGCAAAGACGCTTGCCGCGCAAATCAGTGATCGTGCGTCACAAGTGACGGCCAATCCAGATTCAAAACAACTGCCCAACGATGCCGGCACCAGTCACTACTGCATTGTCGATCGATGGGGCAACTGGGTCGTCGCCACCGAGACGATCAACACATCATTCGGTTCGTTGGCTGCGATCGGTGAATTTGGGTTGATCCTCAACGATGAGATGGACGATTTCTCCGCTCAGCGCGGGAAGGCCAACGCATTCGGTTTGCTTCAATCGGATCGCAATGCCGTCGAACCAAGCAAGCGGCCACTTTCGAGCATGACACCGACTTTGTTTCTAAAAGACGGACAACCCGTTCTCGCACTCGGTGCGTCGGGCGGACCCAAAATCATCTCGTCGGTATTGAACGTCGCGCTCAACGTACTCGACTATGGCATGCCGCTTGACGACGCTATTCGCACGACGCGCGTTCACCATCAATGGATGCCCGACCGCGTGGTGACCGACCGCGATCTTGAAACGTCGATCTTGAATTCGCTCCGCAATCGGGGGCATGAGATCGCGGATTCTCACGGGACCGGGATCGTCCAAGCCATACAATGGACACAAGATGGGCTCGTTGGGGCAAGCGATCCGCGTAAGCACGGTCAGCCGCGCGGAGAATGAAACGAATACTAGACTTCTTCGTAGACGCTGGATAAACTACACTGTAGTGCTTTAATTCAGATCTTTGTAAGAAGTGGTCGAAATTACATCTAGGTGTTTTTAGTAGATACGAAGCGCCTGGGGGTGGTTTCCGGCGCGGTCTGATGTCGCGTGCGCCCGAATTGGGCGGCCTGTCGCGCTGATGTTTCAAACGCACACGGGAATCGAGCGAGAAGCAACTGTTGTAGCAGAGTGTTGTTCTTTGCTGGGTACTATGTCATGAGTGATCACACTGGACATGGTTCAAGTATGTGGGAGAGCGATGGGTTTAAGCCCCCGCGTCTTCCGAAGAGCGCCCCGCGCGTGCGGCTGGGGATCTTGTCTGGGCCGGGCAAAGGTCAAACCGTTGAGCTGACGCGCTGCGTGTCGGTGATCGGTTCGCGTCGCGGTTGCAAGCTGCAACTCAAGTCGGCTGACATCAGTGCGGTCCACGCAGCGATCGTCAACACGGGTGACGAAGTCTTCCTGCGTGATCTGGTATCCTCCTCCGGCACTTACTTAAACGACCTCAAAGCCCAATTCGAAAAACTCGAAGACGGTGACACCATTCGTATCGCCGACTGGGAACTCCGCGTCCATATTTCCGCTTATACGCTCGACACCCTCAGCGACCTGCCGCACGTTTCACTCGAACCCGGTGCTGACGCCTTTGGCGTGGAAGTCAACGGCAGCGGTGAAATGGTTCGCCTGCAAAGGCCGGTGGGGTTGGTGGGCAGGCGACAGGGTTGCGACGTGGTGGTCAACGACTCGAAAGTATCCCGCGCCCACATGCTGCTCTTCAACTATTCCGGCCAACCCGTTTTTTTTGACCTGCTAAGTAACAACGGTGTCATCATGAGCGGTGACCGGGCGGCATTTGGCAACCTGCACTCCGGCGATCGGTTAACCGTTGGTTCTGTCGCCATTCGCATGATTCTCCCTGGCGTGGGCCGAAGACCTTCAGAGCCCCCAGCCTCCAAGAACGGAACAGCCCGTTCCAGCACCCCGAAAGATCCACCGAAATCGTCCTTCGCCAGCAACAGCGGCACTGGAACGGTCATCCAACCACTCGAAGACGACGCCAGCGATCGCGTTGATATCCGCGCGGCAGAAGTCGATCGGTAACACCCGCATCCACACCAATCCAGATTCCCAAACACGCTAAATCCACACCCATCGCTTAGCTCCGGTCCATGGTTGAATCGGCAGCCGTCGATTATACTGACTCACCGATGGGCCCATGCCCGCCGCAAATGCCAACAAACATAGAACCGTCATGTCGCCCATGACTTCAAACACGGAACCCTATTCGTGAGTGAAACAACCCACCAATTCACCCTCGACGGTCGTGCCCCCGACTTGGCTGCGATGGATCGCGCCTGGGAAAAACCATTGTCCGTCGAGATCACCGATGACGTTTGGTCGCGGGTGCAAGCGTCGCGCGATCGCATTGCGAAAATTTCGGCTGGCGACGCTGCGGTCTACGGCGTCAACACCGGGTTTGGACACCTTTGCACCAAACGAATCGACGCATCGCAGATCGATCAATTGCAACACAACCTGATCGTTTCGCACGCCGTCGGTGTGGGCCCGAATGTTCCCGACGCCATCGTGCGATTCATGATGCTGCTCAAGGTGCAGGCGCTGTCGTTTGGATACAGCGGTGTGCGCACTGAAACGGTTCGGCGGTTGGTGGATTTGCTAAGCAACGATTACTTGCCAATTGTGCCGACGCAGGGATCGCTCGGTGCCAGTGGCGATCTCGCTCCCCTCGCACACATGGTGTTGCCGCTCCTCGGGATTGGCAACGTGCGACGCAACGGAATCGAGCTTCCCGCAACCGACGCTTTGAAGGAAATTCAAGTCGAACCGCTGGTCCTTTCATCGAAAGAAGGCCTCGCACTAATCAACGGTACGCAGTTCATGCTGGCGTATGCAACCGCGATGGTCGTGCGAGCGCGGCGGCTGGTCAAGCAAGCCGACATCCTCGCGTGCATGTCGATCGAAGGGCTGCAGGGCAGCATCAAACCATTCGCCGAAAAACTTCATGCGCTTCGACCGCACCCGGGTGCCATCGCGACATCATCCAACGTACGCAAAATGTTGGCCGGCAGTCACATCCTCGAATCGCATGCCAATTGCACCAAAGTGCAGGACCCGTATTCGCTGCGCTGCGTGCCTCAGGTTCACGGCGCCACCCGCCAGGCAATCGAGCATGCCGCCAATGTCGTCGAAACCGAAATCGCATCGGTCACGGACAATCCCGTTATCTTTGAAGACGGCGAAACCATCAGCGGCGGGTTGTTTCACGGTCAGCCGTTGGCCATCATGCTTGACTACTTGGCGATCGCGATCGCGGAATTGGGTAGCATTTGCGAGCGGAGGATTTTTTTGTTGCTCGCCGGGCACGACGGCCTGCCCGAACTCTTGATGAAAGAGACCGGACTCAACAGCGGTTTCATGTTGCCGCAATACACAGCCGCTGCATTGGTGAGTGAAAACAAAGGACTGTGCCATCCGGCGTCGGTTGATTCGATCCCGACATCGTTGGGGCAGGAAGATCATGTCAGCATGGGGGCAACGGCTGCGACCAAGGGTTGGCGCGTCCTCGACAATGTTGAAACCGTATTGGCGATCGAAGCGATGTGTGCGGCGCAGGCCTTAGACTTTCGCGCACCGCTCGAACCGGGTATTGGTGTGAAGATCGCCCACAAAGTGATTCGCGAATACATTGGACACGCCGACGCCGATCGCATGTTCGGTGAAGACATTCGCTGCGCCCGCCAATTGCTGCACGAAACACGGTTGGTCGCAGCGATCGAGAGTGAATTGGGCA
>BQJS01000065.1 GCA_021604825.1 Phycisphaerae bacterium
CCGAAGATCACGCATGCAATCAGCCGCTCAAGCGTTTCTCGATCGCGAAGTTGTTTGAGTAATATATCGTCCAGGTCGATCGGTTTCCGCAAGAAACAAGGGGAGCACACGCCAAGCGCATGCTCCCCATTGACACACCCCACTGATTTAAGAATGAGTAGAACTGATTCAAAAGGAGAAGGACTTAAACAGTTTTCTTGCGGCGGCGCAGGACCATCGCGCCACCCACGCCCAAGAGCAAAACGCTCGCTGGTTCAGGCGTGATGGTGATGCGGGCGATCAGATCGCTAGGACCAAACGCGCTGCCGATCGTCGCGCCATTTGCGGTTTGCGTGCCAACGAAGCTATTCAAGTAAGCGGCATCGCCGCCATCGCTGAACAGGCTGCGAATCGCGAATGATTCGCCGACCGACGCGCCACCATTGGCTGAGAACGCAGCTCCGCCGAATGCGTCGTTGACTTCCGAACCGTTGTCATTGGCGTCCTGCCCATAAATCTCAATGACCACCGGGCCGGCAAAATCACCATTGCTGTCGAAGACTTCGTGTTCCATCGGGTTTCCGTTCGCGACGAACAAATCGTTGCTGGGAATCACCATGGATGCGTAGCTGAAGTAACGGTTTTGTGAAGGGTTTGAAACGTCGAGGTTGAACGTCGTCGATTCGCCGGGGCTAAACACCGGAGCGTCACCCATACCAGACACTGCCGTCACCGTGCCTTGCGCGCCACCCGACGCCGGGCTCATTGAGAAAGCATCACTGATTTCAGCCGTACTGCCCAACTCGGCCAACGGTGTCAGGAATGCGGGGGCCATCTCGCCGCTGTTGTACGAGTCGAATTGCCCGTTGTGCGCGGCGATCCAAAATGGCGTGAAGAAGAACTGGCCCGACGACTGCGTGTTCTCGATGTTAACTTGAAGCATGTCAGCATTGGCACTCATGTTGGACATTGCGACCAAGACCATGGTGGCTAACACTGGCATAATGCGCGCGGATTTCTCTCTCATCTTTAATCTCCTCCCAGGTTCAGATTGCAGAATTGTTAAATCGACTGTGCGGTCAGGACCTTCCCGACCGCGTTTTGTTCAGTTGTTTGCAGGCTTGGTCGGTCGCCCCGCACGGTCCTTACAAAGTTATTGACCGATCGACTATATTTTTTCGTACCAGATTGGTTTAATGGGTTTGATGAAAACGGATCGACGCTTAACTTCAGCGCAGAAAGCGACTTCGCCGAAGGCACTGGATCCAGCTCAATGGGTCAAGTTGCACGGTGATGTTCTGTTTGGATTCGCCGTTTTGCGCGTCCGCGATCGCGAAGTCGCCGAGGATTTGGTGCAGGATTGCCTGGTGGGGGCGTATGAAGCGCGCCACCGATTTACGGGTGAGGCGGCTGAACGCACTTGGCTCGTCGGCATTCTCAAGCACAAAATCATCGACCATCTACGCAAACGATCCCGCCAAAAAGTCGTGGAATCCTCCGCAGACCAACAGGTTGGTGCCGAACATTTTGATCGACGTGGACGTTGGCTGGGGAAGACTTCTGGTTGGGATCGCGACCCCAAAACGCTCATGGAGAACCGCGAATTCCAAGCCACGCTAACCGATTGCATTGCGGCATTGCCCGATAAGCTGGCGACGACGTTCGTTCTGCGAGAGATTGATGGAATTGAGAGTGAAGAAGTTTGTACGATATTGGGGATTACGTCGACCAACATGTGGGCGAGAATCCATCGGGCTCGGTTGAATCTTCGCCGATGCCTTGAATCGAAGTGGTTTTTCGACGACGATTGATCGCCGACGCGCCGTTTTCAGTCGCAGTTGTGTGACGAAAGAACCGCCATGTTGGAATTCTTCAAATTACTCAATGCTGGCTGCGAAGATCACGCTCGGTTGATTTCGCTGTCGTTGGATCATTCACTGCCGCGCTCGCAGCGTTTCGCGGTCAAGTTGCACCTGTTGTACTGTCGGGCCTGTCGCAAATTTCGTCGCGACGCCCACCTGATGCGTGAATCGATCAAGCTGGGTTGCGACGAATCGAGTGAGTTCCCACAGACAACCGGGGCGGCGCTATCGCCGCAAGCCGCCGACAAGATCGCAGCGTCTCTCAAAGCGCGCATTTCCAATGATCAGTAGTGCAGTCACAAGAGCAATTAAGTTCAAACAAAGCGATGCACCAATCCCGTCATTCCCGCGCACGCGGGAATCCAGAAGAAAGCGAAGACTACTTGAGCTTGAGTTGCCAGTGGATGATGCGATCCAGCAGGCGATCGGGCAGGTGGGAGACGAGGTGGGGGGCGAATTTTGCGGGCGCGGTAATGCGGTAACGCGTCTTCGGACGTTTGGACTCCACCGCTTTTTGAATCGCGCGCGCCACCGCGATCGGCTTCGCCGCCGTCTTACCAAAACTTCGATTCCAATACGAATCCATCGCGTCGCCCAACCGCTTGTAGGGGCTGTTCTCGTTACCCTTTGCTTCGAGATTCTGATCGACGTTGGGTCGAAACTCCGTCTCGATCGGACCGGGCTCAATCATGACCACGTCGACGCCGAAAGGGGCTAACTCCACCCGCAACGCCAAAGACATCGCGTCGAGGGCGTGCTTGCTCGCGCAGTAAGGCCCCATCATCGGTAGCGACAGATGTGCAACGACGCTGGAGACATTGACGACGCGGCCACTGCGTTGGTTGCGCATGATCGGCAACACACGCTGCGTCACGGCGGCTACTCCAAATACGTTGGTCTCAAATTGCTTACGCCATGCATCGAGCGACACTTCTTCAACGGGACCGGCTTGTCCGTACCCGGCATTGTTGACGACGCAATCGATTCGGTTCTGCTCCTTTTCGATTCGCGAGACAACGTTTTCGACGGTCGAAGGATCGGTCACGTCCAGGCGATCGACAAACGCCCGGCCTGCATGCGACTTCGACCATTCATCGAGCTTGGCGACGGACTCAGCCCGTCGGGCGGTTGCATAGATGGTGTGTCCGGCGCTGGACAGCAGGTCGGCTGTTGCGAAACCAATTCCGCTGCTGCAACCGGTGATCAGAATAACTTTTGAGGATGATGAATTCGTAGGCATTGCTGCATCGTAAAGGGACGTTCGCGGCGAGTCGATACCTTCTGCGTGACTCACCAGGGTTTGCGTCTACGGTGACGTGAATGCGATCGTACTAAGGAGCCGAATCGCCCGACAGGTCGTCAGCCGTCACGATGAAGTTGGCTGGATTGAGGAGCGTGTTCAAAACAAAATTCTGAGTACCGAACACAAGTGCGTCGCGCACCCGCAGTTCGCAGGTTCCAGCGAAACACGTGCCGACAAGCATCATTCCTGTCCAGAGCGAGCGCCGTCTACGTCGTTGGGAAGCTTTCATGATGTGCGATCTTTAAGAGGTGGCTGTCTTTAAGTGGATACTGTCTTTAACTGATTACTGTTACGGCTCAGTGATGCGTTGCTCTTCCAAAAGTGCACGTGCATTGCCGAATGTGTCCAATCCGATGATGTCGCCACTGAAGCCTTCGTCATCAAGTACGAAGGAAGCAGCAAGGACGCCGCCGGCTGTATTCGGTGCTTCCCTAGCCTGAAAGACGACTGTGTCGCCACAATCGAAATTGGTGGAGTCGCTGTTGAGCGGATTCACATTAGACGGGACGCCGAATCCGCCAGCCCCCACCGCCGTCGCCCCGACGAATAGTCCTGGTTCGGTACCCGGTCGATCCAAGTCTTCGCCAAGGCCAAGACGAAATATCGGGCACTCGATCAACACGCCCAAATCATTGGCGGCTTGCTGAGGCTGCGTGAGAACACGAAAGGTTTCCTTTTCGATCGTGAACCCAGAGGGATCGTCGTCCGAAGGAAGTCGTCGCTCCGCTGTGATCACAAATTCGATGGCGGCGGACGATGAATTGTTCGCGCGTACGAGGACGAATCCTGTGCGATCGCCGGGGACCAATGGAAAGATCTCGCCAGTCTGCTGGTTCAAGAATGATGGGTTCAGCAGCAGTGACGCATTACAGCCGAACATCGTCGACATCAGCATCAGCACTGGCAACCCGAAAACAGTCATTCGCTTCATAGTAAGATTTCCCACTATCGCACTGTCGTCTGGAATTCGAATCGACCCGGATTGGACGCTTGAGCAGCGTCGTCGAAATCGAGGTATCCGGGGGCGGTTTGACCAAGCTCGTCCACCACGAATGGCACCCTGAGCGTTCCAGAGAGAATAAACGCAACAACACTTCCGCACTGCACGCCGCTCGCTGGCACCGGCACGTCGCGGATGTCGAAGTTACGCTGCAAGGTCACATTGAAGTTGGCGTCCACATCATCGCGCTGCAAAATCGTGAACCGCGGAGGAATCGTTTCATTCAACGAGCGAACGTTGAACAATATATTGGTACTTTCAAATCCGATGACCTTTAAGAACACCGGAACAAACACTTCAATGCTGGCGTCGGGTTGAACGGTGGCAATGTTGCAAACACCCACAATGCTGGTCAGTGTGTTGTCTGTTAATTGCCTTGGGATCAGCGGGTTTTCCTGAAGGCCTTCGTCGGTGAGTACAGTACCCTGAACGATGTCCGAGCCATCCAAAAACTCGATGGTGTTGCTGTTGCCATTGACATAATTAATTGTCGTGCGAACACGAACGCGAGGCCGCAAATCTGGATCGCTCGTATCGATGCCGAGGCTTTCCATGTAATCGATCAGCGGTGAATCAAAGCGCGTGTTGTTGATCAAGAAAACGGGCACGTGGCCCGGCGCGTTGGCTAGTGTGACGTCGTTCACGATACCCGTCGCATCCGGCGTTGGTGTGGTTACCAAGCTTAAGAACGATGGGTTGAATAGACTCGCACACCCGGCGATCGCAAAGATACCGTTGCAAGAAATCAACAGAGCCAAGATCTTGCCAATGCGGTGGATTGCGAGTCGGGATGTTCCACCTGTTTGGCTGACTCGGTTGTGCCGGTCGCCCGCTTGTCGCAGACCCGCAGATGTCAGGGGCTGGCATGTATCGTTTGAGTGCAAGGATAAGTCTCCCGGGCAACAGATTTTGCGGGCAAAGAAGTCGATCACAGCCGCCTGATGCATTGCATCGATTCAGGCCGCCGAGATTCTTTAGTAGCCACACGATTATTGCGGAATCAACTGACCGGTCAAGCCCCAGCCCCACTTGCTGGTGGTGTCGGATCGGGCTTGACGGGGTCAAAATCGGCGAGAACTTAACCGTGGCTGAAATCCATCGGGCCCCGCCAGCACAATGTCCTAAAACCAACGGGCTGACCTCATCGCTGAATCCGATCCGAATTGCCGATCAAGCCGCCATGGCGATTCTGCCGCAACGGTGAACCTTGACGCCTTGGTGGGTGCCAGTAAGCTTTGGCACGCGATTGGAAGAATAGCGGATGTGGCGGAATTGGCAGACGCGCTGGCTTCAGGTGCCAGTTGGGGCAACCCAGTGGAGGTTCGAATCCTCTCATCCGCAAGTCAAGCAGATGAAGGCAGTTAGGGCAATCCTAGCTGCCTTTTTGCGTCAATTTGGACCGATAAATAGGTCTAACGGCCGAGGTTCGCGCACGATACCCATCAACTCTCAACGCGGGCCGTTTGATGAAACATCCCAGTTCCCAGACGCCTGCAAATGTGCGATCGCCTCTTGATAACGATCCGGCTTCGCAAACGATGCGTGCCCGTCTCCGTAGAGAATGTTGCCGCCATGTCCTTTGTGGTAGGAAAGTGGTTCGTATGCAACGACATCTCGCGGTGATAAGCCCATGAGTTTGGCGGCAGGAATGGGTGCGAACAGGAATGGTTTGCCGCTGGCCGGGCAGATCGTGTTTTCCGGTTTTAATTCACCTTGAGCGACAAGAAACTTGATGGCTTCACCACATTCCAGTTCGGGTGTACCCGCATAGATCTTGACCGCTGTGCCGACGGTCTTGATTCTCGTTCCGCAAACCAACCGCTGCCGCAGGTCACGATTGCGGCGAACGATGTTGACCAAGACCATCGATCCGACAATGACCAACACTGCGGTTGCGAAGGCAGCTAGGCGTTGTTGTTTCTTGTGGTCGTGTTTATCCGGATTCACCGTAGACATATCGCGACTCAGATTAGATCAAACAAAAAAGCAGCCAGCCCACCCCTCGGTACGCTGGCTGCTTGAATGATGTTCAAATCATGAACGGCTTGGATTTAGAAAGCAATTCTTGTGCCGACAATCCCGAGCACATCCCAAATCCTGGGAGCGCGTTGCCGGAAGGCTAGCGCTTAATCTCGTATTTGTTGTTCGGGAATAGCGCGAGAAAAGCAGAAGGATCGTTTCCGACGCTGTCGAGAAGTCCAAGGATTACCTTGTTATTCAGTGCGGACAACGGAATTCCGCTTCCCTTGGGCCACCATCTATTTGGAATTCGAGACTTTCCAGCAGACAACCACTCGGCATGGCCATCCCAATGGGAAGCAACCAATCCATTGGTGTTGTCAATCTTGTCTTGAGTCTGCGAACCTGACTTCCTCCCTTTTCGGTGCCGATAAGCGAAGAATTTTTCCGGTTCACCTTGCTTGAATGATCGCGTGTATTGATCTTGGCCCGTGGGGCCGCCGTCCGCGAATGCACCGCCATGCCTCGCCGCCCAGTTCACGTCAAAATCGAGCCTTATCGCGGCAGGATTTGATTCGTCCACGAATCTTGAACCGTCAGAAATAAAGACCTTTTCGCTCGGATTTCCGATTTGCCCAAGCTGGGGTCGAAAGCCAGGTCGCAGCGTCGCGCCATCAGCGATGCCGCCGCGGGTGAGGTCATAAGAGTCATCGCCAATCACGGGTGCATCGCCCCCGTTTTCCCAGTAAAGCATGTTGCGCATCATGTTGTAGCTGACAAGTTTCTGGTTTGGGAATACGCCACTGGGGTCGCTTCCTTCCCAAGGCTCCGCGATAAATCGATTGGACGGACATTCAAACGGGCCCGAGATTAATTCCTTCCACCGCAGTACGCGGTTCGTAGGAAGATTCTTCATCCCCAGCTGAACAGCGGCCAAAGGGCCCGCCCAATCATAAGTCTGCACAGGGGCACGCGGAAGGTCCACGACGTTTGCCGCGCCCCAATCCTGGCCGAGAATGACGGAGCCTGATGTTCCCGGCGATCCCGGGATCCAATCATTCTCTTCACTCACGTACGTCAGCGCAGCTTTTGCCAAGCCACCTTGGTGGGCCATGCACTTGACTGTCTTTGCTTGATCTCGAGCCCGTTGTAGAGAAGGGAGCAAAATCGAAACAAGCAGGGCAATGATGGAAACCACCACCAACAGCTCAACCAGCGTGAATGCAGAGATTTGTTTTCGTTTCATTTTAAATGCCTCCAGGGCTCGTTATGGTCCCGGCACTACCTTACCGTCACATTATATCATCATAACAGGCCAATCGGAAGCAATTGGAACGGTTGGGCTAAATCACGTGCTTGCGTTGGCTTTTGACCAAAAATCCTCGAATCGCTTCAAATATGGCTGATTTCGCATCCAAGGAAATCAGCCTGAGTTGTAGACAGAATCCTCAAATCTTGGGTTCACCACGGCATTTCAGGAATGGGCCTCGACTGAGGCGCGTTCTGTTCCGAAACTCGAAACGTGTCGCACCTTAAACTTGCCGTTTCTTAGTCGCCCTTGTTCTCTGCCGCCTGCCTCAGAATTTCTTGAATCTCTGGGTCTTCATAGTCTTTGCGCGGACCTGGATTGTGAAACACGACCAGTGCTCCGCATTTTGGGCAATAGGTCTTCTCTGTCTTGCCGAGGAGTTCGTTCATGATCACATGGGTACCGCCCGCCTCCAAACATTCATTCTTGAAGCAGACTTCGGTGGGGTAGAGGGTGTTCTTTCCCGTTGAAGGATTCTCAAGAGGAATGGCCCTCTTCTCGCCCTCTTTCAGTTCGATCTTGAACAGTTTGCTTGTTTCGGAATCCATATACGTTCGGTATGCAGCCAACTCTGCAACTTCGTCACCGACCGACCCAAGAATCGCATAGAGCGCGTAACCCACAAGGATTACCGCCACAGCCACCATGGTTCCTTTTTTTGCCGAGTTACTCATGTTCAATCCTGGTGTTGCAGTTGCTCAAATTCGAGCATGCAAACGATGTGCCACAGCGGTGGCACTGCTTGTAATTCAACGTCGCCGAAACCACCGCCTGCATCAAGCAATTAATCATCGCCATACGGATGCCAATTGCAAGACCGCGACCATTCCAATGAAGTAGTCTAAGCCCTCTAATGCTACTGCAAAACGCTTCCAAGGCAAAAGTTTTGTTAAGGTTTTGAATTGGCTGGTTCGTCGCGGTGTGCAGGCGCCCGTGCAAGATTACACAATTTTGCGTCGATTCTTGCACCCGTGTGCTTCGGGCAAAGCCCCGCTGAAATCACGCAGGTAGCCCTACTATTTCACAGGCACGACGTCCAGGCTTCGCCACAAATACCACGCCGCGTAGCTTCTAAACGGTCGCCAGGGTTCGCCCACTTGTTCCAGATCGTCCAAGCTCGCTTCTGGAGCGACGGAAAACGACCGCTCCAATGCCCGGCGGATTCCCAGATCGCCGGTGGGCCAAACGTCGCTGCGGGCCAGCACGAAGATCAAAAACATCTGTGCCGTCCATACGCCGATCCCTTTGACCTCGGTCAACGCGTCGATCACCTCCTCGTCAGACATTTTGCTCAAGCGGCGATGCGGAATGGTGTTGTTTGAAAAATGCGTCGCCAGATCGATCAGGTAGCCCATCTTCTGGTTGGATAGGCCAGCCGCTCGAAGTTGGGGCTTGGGGATACGCAGGAGTGCTTCTGGATTGGGGCGGCCTGTTGGGAAAAGTTTTCGGAATCGTTCGTAAATCGTAGCCGCCGCCGCGACCGCCAACTGCTGTCCGACGATCGCGCGACACAGCGCCGCGAAATGACCGCGCTTCGATTTCATTGTGTACGGTCCGCAAGCATCAATAATTTTGCGCAGGCCTTTGTCCTTCTTGCGAAGGGCGATGATTGCTTCGTCGTGATCGGTTGAACGCATGTTCGATTTGTCCCTCCCGCACCAATAAGTGTTAGCCGTTGGTTCGGGTGTCATTGCTTTCTTCTTTGTCATTGGCCCGCGCCGATGTGTCAATTCCGCCAAAGCGTCTTCAGGTAATTGTCAACGCTCTCGACCGACGCTTTGATCTTGACCGGATCGTCGTGCGGTTGTGGCGTATCGATCGTGTGCTGTTCAAACGTCGGCAGCACGTCTCTTGAAATGAAGCGCGACAACTGTGCGTACGAATGAGCGTCGCTCGAACTGTTCGGGCGATGGTAATACCGCAGCGGAAAATACGCGTACAGATGATCCTTCGCCCGCGTCATTGCGACGTAGAGTAACCGCCGTTCTTCTTCGATGCCCTCGTCGTCACCGACGGCCATGTCCGAGGGAATCATGCCGTCGGCACAATGCAAAATATGAACCGCGTCCCACTCGCAACCCTTGGCCGAATGAATCGTGCTGAGAATCAAATAGTCCTCTTCGAGAAAAGGTGGGCCGGCCAGGTCGGACGTCGATACCGGCGGATCGAGTGTCAGGTCACTTATGAAACTTCGCCGTGAACGATACCCGGTGCCGATGTGCTCCAACTGCTCGAGATCGCGGGTCCGCATCGCCGCGTTATCGAATCGACGCTCGAGCAGGGGCTCGTAGAATTCGCGAATCAGCTCTATTTGCTGGGAAATTGGGGGTGCATCGGGTGCGGTGCCTTCACTCGGCTGTCCGCTCATGCCACTGCATGTCAGCAGCAGATCGCGAAGCTTGTCGAAGCCCTCGCGAGCGCCAGCCGGCACCGACGGCGGGGTTTCAGCCAATCGCTTAAGGGCTAAATTTACTTGATTGCCGTCGGGTTCGTCATCGACGGTGGTCGGTGCGGGATCATCAGAATCGACAAGCAGGGCATCGACGATGCGGCGAGCAGTGGTCGAACCGATGCCGTTGAGCATCAATAGAATGCGAAACCAACTGATCTCGTCGCGTGGATTCTCAAGCACCCGTAAGAGCGCCAACACGTCTTTGATATGCGACGACTCGATGAACTTCAGTCCGCCGAATTTGTGGAACGGAATGTTGCGCTTGGCCAATTCGACCTCAAGCATGTCGCTGTGGTGCCCCGTGCGAAACAAGACGGCTTGCTTCATCAGCGGGATACCTTCTTCGAGGTGCTTTAATATGCGGCTGCAAACTTCGTTGCATTGTCCTTGCTCGTCGACGCAATGAATCAGCAGCGGCTTTTGTTCGCCCTCAAGGTTTGACCATAGATCTTTGGTGTACCGTTCGCGCGCTTCAGCCATCAATGCATTGGACGCTTTCAAAATTGGTTTGCGCGATCGGTAATTTTGCTCCAGCTTGACGACTTTCGTGTTTGCGTATTGTTCAGGGAAGTCGAGGATGTTGCGGACGGTTGCAGCGCGGAATGAATAGATGGATTGTGCGTCGTCACCCACGACGCACAGGTTTTTGTTGCGCTTGCGAAGGTGTCTGAGTATGTCACTTTGCAGTGCGTTGGTGTCTTGATACTCATCCACCAAGACATGATCGAACCGGTCCGCCACCGTGTCGGCAGCCGGCGAAACGTCGCAGAGAACGTTCCAAAAGAGCAGCAAATCGTCATAGTCGAGGAGGCCATGCTTGCGCTTGCGATCGACGAAGGCTTCAAACAATTCCGCGATGCCGTCGGTATCATCGGCACACCATGGGTAAAATCGCTTGACCACATCGCGCAAGCCCTCCTGTGCTGCTATGGTGCGCGAATAAATCTTGACGAGCGTCTCCTTACGCGGGAAACGGCGGTCGCCCTTGCCAAGACCCATGTCCGTCCGCAGCACGTTCATCAGGTCAGCACCGTCCGACTGATCCATGATCGTGAAGTCATCGGGCAAGCCGACGGCTGAGTGGTAGATTCGCAGAATGCGGTTGGCCATCGCGTGAAATGTACCGCCCCATACAGAGGCGGCGTCCGGTTGATCGGTGATGTGCCGCGCCCGACCGATCATCTCAGCCGCCGCCCGTCGCGTGAACGTCAGCAGCAGGATCCGCTCAGCCGCCACGCCATTGGCAATTAGGTGGGCCACCCGGCAGGCGAGCGTCTTGGTCTTGCCTGTGCCCGCGCCGGCGATAACCAATAGCGGCCCATCACCGTGCGTGACGGCTTGTCGCTGCTGCTCGTTGAGTTCGACGAGCCATTGATCTTGAGGCGTCTGGTCATGCGGCATTTTCTGGTCCTGAGAGAATTGGGTCAGCGTTTTCAAACGATCAGCATGGCGTCGCCATAACTGAAGAAATGGTATCTCTCTGCGACGGCTTGTTGGTAGGCGCTGCGGATCAAGTCAATCCCGCCAAACGCCATCACCAACGCCAACAGCGTACTCTTGGGCAAGTGGAAGTTCGTCATCAGCGCGTCAAACCCGCCAAACGAATACGGCGGATAGCAAAACAAATCGGTCGACCCGCTGATGCCTTCGGTTAATCCATTGGCCCGCCATGCCGATTCCAGAACGCGCGCCGATGTTGTGCCCACTGCAACAATTCGCCCGCCTTGTTCGCGCGTTTGTGTGATCGCATCGCACGTGTCCCGGCTGATATCAAATCGTTCGTAGTGCATTTTGTGGTCGGCGAGGTTGCTGACTTCAACGGGAGCGAATGTTCCGTAACCGACGTGGAGCGTCACGAAATGCGTGGCGACGTTAGCTTCTGAAATTCGTTTAAGAAGCGGTTGCGTAAAGTGCAGCCCAGCCGTCGGTGCAGCCACCGCTCCCGGACTGTCGGCATAGATCGTTTGGTAACGCTCCCAATCTTCCGGATCGTAATCGTCAGAGCCTTTGCCTCGTTTGATGTAAGGTGGTAGCGGCATTCGGCCAACTCGCTCAAGGATGTGCGTCGCTGATTCAGGCTTGTCGGCGCAAAGCTGCAACCGCCACATGCCCCGCTCACCGCGCGCCCGCGCCACCAGTGCAATGCGTTTGTCCCCATCGCTGTTTCCTGGATGATCAATCGTCAACGTCTCATCGATGGCAACGCGCTGCGCACCTTTGAGCAAGACTTCCCACACGCCGGGCTCAGGCTCGTCTAAAAACATCGCGTCGATAATGCCGCCCGTCGATCGCTTCAAGCGAAACTTCGCCGGCACCACGCGGGTGTTGTTCATCACCAACGTGTCGCCAGCCTGCAAGGAATTGGCGAGGTTCTCCACCGTGCTATCTTCGATTGTCTGCTTGGCGCGATCGACCACCAAAAGCCGCGATCGTCCCCGCTCCTCGGGCGGGTGCTGGGCGATCAGTTCCTCAGGCAGCGCATAATCCAACTCATTAATGTCGAAATCGGGCCGGCAAGCGGGTTGGGCGTCAGTTGAACTCATGGTTGCCTACAAGAATCAAAATGTCGCCAGGAATCAACGTGGGCGAAATCACGGGTGGGCCGATGCCTTGCCGCGATGTTGCGCAAGCGACGTATTTGCAATGGGTTAGCGAGAATGAATACCGAAACGCCGCTGGCTGGACCGGTTGGATCGCCATGTGCAGGAATCGGATTGAATCCGTGCGCATTGACCGAAACGGCGAACGCCATCGTGGCCACCGCCCTCGAAGTCACCGTCTAGGCGATCAATGCGCACCCACAGGAGCCCGCACGTGGATGCGCTGCGCATAAATCCCATCGCCATGCAATCGGCGCAGTTTTCTTATCGGTCCATGCGCACCAATCCAAACGTCGTTCGCATCCTCGGCGCTCCCGCATTCTTGCACTACATCCTGATGCGTCGTGCCAAGCTTCAGCCACTACTCGTCTCGTCGTCGATGGTCTCGATCTGTGCCGACGGGGTAAACGCGTCCTGCAACCACACGGCTTCGACCAACGAAATCGAAGCGCTATCCAACAGCGCGATCGGTAAGTCAATTCAATCGACACCGCCCCAACCAATGGCGATCATGCGCGATCTTCCCGAGCTCGAACTGGATTGGCCACACAAGGTTCCGGAAAAAGAAGTTGCCGTCTACATTCAAGATATTCAACAAGCCAACGATCCAAACCTCACCGGAACGGTCATCGACCTATTGTTCTAGTAGGGTCCGCTGTGCGGACCGAATTCTATGATTACCGCGCACTGGTCCGCACAGCGGACCCTACATAGCAATCGCCGCAACTCGCCTACAAACGCCGCAGCACGCCGATGACCACGCCTTGAATGTTGACGTTCTCTACGAAGATCGGCTCGAAGTCGGGGTTGGCTGGCTGCAACCTGATGCGGTCCTTCTCTTTGTAAAACGTCTTGAGCGTCGCCTCGCCGTCATCGATCAGGGCGACGACCGTCTCGCCATCGCGGGCGGTGTCGCGCTTCTCGACGATGACGTAGTCGCCATCGCGAATCTGCTCGTCGATCATGCTGTTGCCGGTGACGCGCAGGACGAACGTGTCCGCCCGCGACGCGAAGACCGACTCCAGGTCGAGCGCTTCGGCGTTTTCAATGGCTTCGATCGGCAGGCCAGCCGCAATCCGCCCCATCAAGGGTAGCAGCGTCGGGCGTTCGTCAGGCAGCTGAGCCTGCGACGTCAGTTCCAAAGAGCGTGCCTTGTGCGGATTCCGATGCAGTTGGCCCTTTGCGACGAGCGTGTCGACGTGCTCGAACACTGTGACCTTTGAGATCTGCAGGTCGTCGGCTAGTTCCTGCATCGACGGGGAATAGCCATGACTGCGCCGATAGTCCCGTATGCGGGTCAGAATCTGAAGCTGCCGTGGCGTCAGCCGCCTCTTGTCCCTGCTTCTTGTGGCTGGGCCTTTTGTACCGGGGCTCTTCTTGCCGGGGGCCATTGGTTACCTCCAGTTCCACCGGGCCAACAAGCGCACCCGCGCCGTTTGAACCAAGTGGCGGTGAACATCCGTTTTCGTCGTAAGAATTGTTTTCACTGCATCTGTCATGCTCAAGCGTTCGATCGTTGAGGCCAGCCGGTCCAAGCACGACCGGCGGAAGATTGGAAATATTGCAGCAAGCTTCATTAGAAGTTTGCTGCGACGAGTGAACAAGCGTCGCGTCATCGCTCGTCGAAGTCGCCGCCCGCACATCGGCGATTGCCCGAACGTTAGCTACTGTGCATTCATTTGAAATGCTTCGCGCAACCAATCGCGTCGACACGAGCCGGCCAGCGTCGTCCCGGGCTGCATGTGGCAACAACACGCCAACCAATCCGATCGCCCGATTGCAAGCGTCTTCAACCCATCGCGCCACCGAGGTGGCCAACACGCGAATGTCCTCCGCACATTGATGCAGCCACCAATGAGCCGAAAGCGACAGACCAGCCGAGCTAGCCCCCATCGCGTAAGGCGGTGCAAACGCACCATTCGACGGCGACGTATCAACCGAGTCCGACGCACCAAGACCGTCAGAACGGGTGGCCACCCGAACCAGCCCGCGCCCCGGATAAGCCACCATCCGAGCCCGCCCGCCAGTTCGAGCAGTCTTGCGACCGTCGCGCCGGCGACCACTGCTTCGATGACCATCAGGTCCAGAACAATCAGGTCCACCAGCCACCGATTCAGTCGAACCAGCCGCAGCAGAATCAAGCACAGGAGAATCAGACCCTGTAGAGTTACTCACAGCGGCCGAAGGCATCAGCCCAACACGATAATCCCCGCCAGGCCCAAACAAGCAAAGCGGCGAAGAAAGAGCCCCATCCCCAACCAGATCAGTTCCAAAAGCACGCATCAGCCGACCTCCCTGTCGCAACGCGAACCCGCCACCAAAGCCAAAGAGCAGAAGTTCGCTTCCTGTTCGGGTTAAGCATACCCTAACAGAAAACGAAAATCAAGCACTATTGTGAATTGTTTGCTTGTAGCTGTTATCAGTAGTGGCGGGCGTGGTTTCTTGCCAACTTGGGAGCCGACTGCAATAATTGGGATCGTTTTTCGTGAGTTTCGAATTGAAAGACTGATAGCGTTGCTGCAGCGCCTACAGCGAGTCGGGCATGTCTTGGTTCGAGCCCACGAACTCTTGCTGACTTGCCGTGCCCGCTGCCATATGGATTGCGGAGTTCGGCGATTCCGTGGGCGACAGATGCAAGACTACCAAGAATCATCTTAATTGATTCTGCCCCTTTTGCAGAGTCGGGGACGTTTTTCGGGACAAGCTTCAGGGTAGTCGCAGTTTGTTTCACGAGTTGCAAGAGATTCTGCTTTGGCGAAAATGACTCGCCGCGGTCTTCTAGTATCGTCTTACAAGTAGTCTCAATGAGCTCTTTCGCTGTGCCAATCGCTAAGGCAGGGTTTTCTTCAACAGCTTGATTCATCGTTTGAATCTGCTGATGCAGATAAGCAGAGTTGAGTCTAGTTGCGACATCCCCAAGAGAAGAAGCGTTCGGATGAGCAACTGTTGAGTTGATTCTTCCATCTTCGTAATTGAACCCGTCGCGAGCGAGCAGTTTCTTTAGTCGTCGAATGGCATCGTTGGCTTCTTCAACGTAGACGGCTTTCTCAACCATTTCTTCAAGTGTCACTAAGACATCCTCGAACACATCAAGCAAACGTCTGGCATCTGGCCACTTGGTGAGGTCAAGCGTGGCCAAGTACTTATGAACGAGTGTGCGTCGGGCGCCGCTAACATTCGGTTCGTATGATTCGTCGTAGAGAATATCAGCGCCGTCGAAAGTCTTAGTGATTGTGCGCAAGACATACCATTCAGAGAATTGTTCAACAAACTCAAGGACAGTTCTTTTATTGATAATATTTTTCGTGGAGGTCATACATGCCGCCGGACACTTACGATATTGCTTAGCCCGATGACTTGGATTAGTCGTTATCGCTTGTTAAGTCAAATCCAACTATTACGCCTTCACCAACCGAAGCATCTCATCCACACACTTCTTCACGCCTTCAAACACTTGCGCCGGCGACGCTTCGTACATGTATGCCGGCGTGCTTACGATTCTGTTTTCTTCGTCTACGACCATTTCGGTGACGGGGCAGTCGCAGTGGGTGGCGCCCATTTTGTTGATTGCTTCGGCGGTGCCGGTGTCGTTGCCTATGGTTAGTTTGGCTTCTATGTTTCGTTTGCCGACCAATCTTGCCAGCATGGCCGGGGCGATGCAGATGACGCCGATGGGTTTCTTCATCTCCATCATGTCAGCCACCAGCGTTTCGACTTCGTAGTTGACGGTGCATTCGGGACCGTCGACGGCGAAGGTGCTTAGATTCTGCGCTGCACCATAGCCACCCGGGAAGATGACCGCATCGATGCTGTGGGCGTCCATGCGGGCCAGCGGGACGATGTTGCCTCGGGCGATGCGGGCTGCTTCGATGAGGACGTCACGCTGTTCGCCGACTCGGTCTTGGGTGGCGTGGTTGACGACCTGAGCCTGGGGCATTTCGGGTGCGCAGCAGATAGCCGACGCGCCGGCTTGGTCTAGGGCGAGTAGGGTGAAGACGGCTTCTTGAATTTCTGAACCGTCTAGAAAACCGCAGCCTGAAAGACAAACGCCTACCTTTGACATGATGATCGCTCCCCGTTTGGTGGTGAGGTTGATTGAATTCGTGCGTCAGGTTTAAGGATACAGCGCTTCGGTTGGTTGTGCCAAATGGGGGTGGTGTGTTTGCGATTCGTAGGGTGTGGTTTACCGCACCTGTTAATCTGTTGGGGTTTGCTTCGTGCGTCTAACAAGTGCGTTTGCACTGCTCACAGAGCAGTGGCACGGATTGGCGAAGTTTAGCAGGTGCGTCCGGGACGCACCCTACGTGTGCTTCGTACGTCTAACAGGTGCGGCGAGCCGCACCCTACGTGTAGAGCTTGGCGACTTGTTTTTGGTATCCGTTGTAGAGCTGCGTGGGTCTGGAGTCGCCTCGGTCGGGGATCAGCCATTCGCGGGCTTGCGACCATCGCGGGTGGGGGACGGTTGGTTCGACGTTGGCGTGGAATGAATACTCTAATGGTTGAAGGTCGTTCCAAAACGTGCCGGGTTGGTCTTCGACGAACTCGATCCGCTCGATCGACTTGATGCTCTTGAATCCATACTTCCACGGAACCACGAGCCGGATCGGTGCACCGTGTTGCGTTGGCAGTTCGTGTCCGTAAATCCCGGTGACGAGCATGGCCAAGTTGCTGTTGGCTTCGGCCATATTCAGGCCTTCGTAGTATGGCCATTTGTAGGATCCGAAGCGCTGCGTGGTTACTTCGTCGGGCCGGTTGAACGAGGTGAAGCGGATGTACTTGGCGTTGGACTTCGGCTCGACGAGTTTGATCAACTCGCGCAATGGAAAGCCCGTCCACGGCACGGCCATCGCCCACGTCTCGACGCAGCGGTGACGGTAGAGGCGTTCTTCCAGCGGCATCTTGCGGACGAGGTCGTCGATGTCGTAGCGCTGCGGTTTCTTGACCAGCCCGCCGACGTCAACTGTCCAAGGCCGGATCTTCAGGCTAGAAACCAATTCCCACACACGATTCTTTGCCGTTGTGAACTCATAGAAATTATTGTGCGTGGCTGCGACGATTTCGTCGGTGATGGGGCGGTCGAGTTTGAATGCGTCGTTGCGTTTGGACGGGTATAGGCCCGACGTTGGCGTATTGGGGATGACGATTCTTTTGGGTGGTTCGGCTCCGGGTTTGGCGCTTGGCTGACCGTTGGCGCTGTTGGTTGCTGGTTCGCAACCGACACCGCCGAATGCCACAGCCCCGCCGATGGCCCCGATCGATTTGAGGAATCGGCGACGGTTGAGAAATATCGATTCGGGGGTGACTTCGTTGCGATCGACATCCCATGTTTTGCTGCGACGCTTGGCGGCCATTGGTTGCTCCGTTGCCCGGGCGATATTGACTGTTTCTATTGTACGCGTTCTTGGCTCATTTGGTTCTGGCCTAGAACGCGGTACACATGTGCTGAAACTCTTTCTGGGACTCTACGTCCGTTCCCATTATTCTTCGAGCGTAGAATCGATTCCTGACAACCCAACGCGAAAGGATCCGTGTGAATTCGTCTTTAGTTGTCCGCAGTGCCGAGGCTTCTGATCTCGGTGTCCTCGTCGAAGGCAATAGGATGATGGCCGTCGAGTCCGAAGGCAAGCAATTGGATTTGGCCGTCCTTACGCGGGGTGTTCAGCGGGCGCTTGATGATCCGCAGCGCGGGCGTTACCTCGTCGCCGAAAGTGACAACCGCGTGATTGGCCAATTGATGGTGACCAGCGAGTGGAGTGATTGGCGCGACGGTTGGTTCTGGTGGATTCAGAGCGTTTACGTGGCCAAGGACTTTCGACGCAAGGGCATCTATCGGCGGTTGTACGCACACTTGCGCGAAGAAGCCCAACGCACGTCGGGCGTTTGCGGTTTACGGTTGTACGTTGAAAAGGAAAACGAACCGGCGATTGCGACATACGAATCGCTCGGGATGGTTGATGCGGGATACCGGTTGTATGAAGTCGTTTGGCCGAGCGAATGAATCTTTGATTCCGAATCAGCACTGCTCCATAGGGTAGTGCGGCGGCTGCGTTTTCATGTTGGCATTCGCGCTCAACTGTCATTCCCGCGTGCGCGGAAATGACGACGGGGCGCACAGCCCACATTGTTAATCGAATCGGACGACGATGGTCTTCTGCAGGGCGCGATCCGGTGCGAAATCAACTGGTAGTTTCGGTTTGGAGACGATCTGAAATCCGCGTGGCCCGCGTTTGTTTTGCGCGGCGAATCGGTCGCAGGCGTCTTCGACTTGCTCGATGAGCCATGCGAGTGGCAGTTGCCGATGATTCGTCGCGAGCAGCATGTGCCCGCCTCCCTTGACGAGTGGAATCGCGCCGACAATCAAATCGATCATATTCTTCTTAACTTCAAAGGTGCGTTTGGGCTTTTTGGTTCGGGCGAAACTGGGTGGGTCGATGACGATGACGTCGAACGATTTTTTCTGGCGGAGCGCCCGTTTAAAATAATCGAAGGCGTCGCTCTTGATGAACATGTGGTCATCGAGGCTGAGGCCGTTGGCTTCAAAATTGCGCTTGCCCCATTCCAGGCTCGATACCGACAAATCGACGTTGGTGGTTTTCGCGCCTTCGCGGGCGGCTGCCACGCTGAAACCGCAGGTGTAGCAGAATAAGTTCAGCAGCGTCTTGTTCTGAGCGAGTTTCGCGACGTAGGCCCGGTTGTCGCGATGATCGAGAAACAATCCGCTCGACAAGCCCAGCCCGGGTTTGACGATGTACTTTGTCCCCTTCGATAGCACCGTTGTTTCGTCCGCAGCCTCACCACGAATCAACTCGACCGGGCGATCCTTGCCGACACCACCTTCGCCAGCCCGCGCGGTCCACATGAGGTAGACCGACTTCGCTTTCAACTGCGCCGCATACCAGTCCGCGATTTCGCCGAGTTCTTCTTCACCGCCTTGAAACTTGCCTTGCTGCGCTTCCAACACGATCACATTTTTGTATCGATCGACGACGAGCCCGCTGATGCCCTCAAATTTTCCGCAGAACAATCGCAGGCAGTCGGTTTCCTTTTCGAGCAAGACGGACAAGCGAATCGAAAGTGCCGAGTTCAGATGTACGTTGCGCTGACTGCCCGAGCGTACCACTTCCAGGAACGGACCGGGGATCGGCGCTCGCACATTGAGCTCACGATTCTTTTCAAACGGATGGGGGAAGGTCAGCTGTTCGAGATGGACCAGCGGCCGCGGTTGCAACTGCTTTGGCTTCTCGGCTTTTCGGGCGGTGATGAATTGATCGCCTTCAATGGAAAGTCCACCAAGTCGAAACGCCTTGCGAACTTCTTCAAATGAAGAGGCGCCGGTGTTGCAACGGGCGACGTGGCGGTCTTTGGTCGAGTCGAGCATTTCGATCTTGGCCGGTTGCTGCAGCGGCTTGGCTGTTTTCTTTTTGGTGGTGACCCGGTTGGGTTTGAGCGTGATTCGGGTACGGGGCGGTTTGCCGTTGGCGACGACCACGTGTGCGAATCGAAGTTTTCCCGTCCGGCCCATCCCAGCGAAACGCCGTTTGGCTTCGTCAGATCGGGCGAACAGTGCAACCCCGGTGGCGTAGCGTTCCGGCAGAATGAGCGGTGTCAGCGATACTTCGGACTCATCGCCCGATCGATTCGAATTCTTGTTGGACGATGCTTCGACCAGATCGATGAACCGAGGTCCACGCCGCCAAGCCGTCGATTCGAGATCGATGCGGGGCGGTTTGGCCACGGCGAGATAGTGTTCGTCCGTGTAAATGACCGGGATGAACTGCTTGAGGATCTTCTTGTTGTGCTCGTTCTTCGGCTTCATCGCGCACATCGTCGTTTAGTCGCCGAAAGAGTCAATAGCCACACGAATCAATTCAATCGAGGGAATTCTGCGTTCTGGCCGATGAACGGTGGAAAGGCGACTTGGCGACCGATAAAGTCTAATAGCCGCCGGTAGCGCCGGTGAATGGTATACTTCCGAAACAGGGGGATACTCGAGACATGGATTGGGACGCACTCCGCGACGAATTTCCGATCACGCGGAATTACAATTTTCAAAACCATGCAGCCGTCGCACCGATGTGCCGGCGGTCGGTGGAGGCTGCGCAGACGTTTCTCGCCCAGACGCGCGATTCGGCATATCTCGAAGGCGGTTTCTTCAAGCGTGCCGAAGAGGTTCGCCGCATATGTGCGAAGTTCATCAACGCCAACCCCGACGAAATCAGCTTCATCAAGAACACCAGCGAGGGTTTGAATTGGGTGGCCAACGGCATCAACTGGCAGACCGGTGACAACATCGTTACCACGAACGTTGAGTTTCCGTCGAATGTGTTCTGCTGGCAGGCGCTTCGGAGTCGCGGCGTTGAAGTGCAGATGGTTCTGGAAGAAGACGGGGCGATTCCGATCGACAGCATCCTTTCGGCGATCAATAGCCGCACGCGCTTGGTTGCGATATCTGCCGTTCAATATGCGAGTGGATTTCGGGTGGACCTTGCGGCACTTGGTGAATACTGCCAGTCGAAAGGCGTGTTGCTTTGCGTCGATGCGATCCAAGCCGTTGGAGCCGTTCCGGTTGACGTGCGCTCGATGAAGATTGATTTCCTTGCGGCTGACGGTCACAAGTGGATGTGCGGGCCGGAAGGATTGGGCATGTTCTATGTCCGCAAAGAAGTGCAAGGTTTTCTGAAACCGTCGTGTGTCGGGTGGTTGTCGATGAAGAACCCGCTCGACTTTGACCATGCCAAATTCGAGTTTCAGGATTCGGCGAAGCGCTACGACAGCGGTTCGTACAATTTGATGGGCATCTACGCGCTGGGTGCGGCCCTGGAGTTGCTGCTGGAGGTCGGCATTGAAGCCATCGCATCGCGCCTGTCGCACTTAACGCACATCATCGCCGAAGGGGCGCAGGCCAAGGGGTACCATGTGGTCAGTCCCCGGGGTCGCGGTGAGACCAGCGGCATCATTTCGTTCACGTCGGATTTCCAGAATCTCGGCAAGATTCAAAAACACCTGCAGGGCGAGCATCGATTGGTCATTGCCCATCGCAGCGGGCGATTGCGCTCGTCGCCCCATTTCTACACCACCGAAGACGAAGTGCAGCAACTCGTCGAATTGCTCCCGCGCCATTGAGCCGGCCTATCATTTGGGTTAAGAAAAGTAGGGTCCGCTGTGCGGACCGGTGTTGTGTAGCGACTTGAATACTTCGGTCCGCACAGCGGACCCTACATCGTGCGCGCCAACGTTTGGGAGATTCAATGCGTTATTTCGTTACAGGCGGAACCGGTTTTATCGGCGGGCATGTTGTCCGGCAATTGCTCGATTGCGGGCATGACGTCGTCGCGCTCGTGCGCGAAGCCCAGCGCGCAACCGATCTGGTAAGCGCCGGCGCACAGTTAGCCGAAGGCGATATCACCGATCGCGAAAGCATGCGTGAGCCAATGCGCGGTGTGGACGGCGTGTTTCACATTGCCGCGTGGTACAAAGTCGGCGCGAAGGATGCGAAGGCGGCCGAGCGGATCAACGTTGAGGGCACGCGCAACGTGCTGGAGTTGATGCAGGAATTGGAAATTCCCAAGGGTGTCTACACCAGTACCGTCGCGGTCTTCTCGGATACAAAGGGAAAACTCGTTAACGAATCCTATCGCTTCAACGGCAAGCACCTCAGCGAGTACGACCGCACCAAATGGCTCGCCCACTACGAAGTCGC
>BQJS01000066.1 GCA_021604825.1 Phycisphaerae bacterium
CTTCCCATCGCTCGAGGACGATGCGCTCGCCGCTAACCCACTCAGCCACACGGTACGGACCGTTGCCCAAAGGGTCGCGATTGGCACGCACGCATGCTTCGCTTCGCTGCATCGACGGATCATCATTGCATAGAGGCTCGTATATGTGCTTGGGGACGATCGGAAAATCGACGCTCCACTTGTTGGTGGCAAGGGCTTCCTTGAATTTGAATCGAACGCGCTGCGGATCGAGGGCTTCGCACTGCGCGATCTGATCGCTTCCGTGGCGCGCTTTTCGAGCCAACACCTTGTCGTCGAGGATCCGCCGCCAACTGAAAACCACGTCGGCCGCCGTCATCGGCGTTTCATCTTGCCACCGCAATCCCGATTTCAATACGAGCGTCGCCTGCAGATGATCGTCGCTAAACTCAAACGATTCGACGACGGCACGATTGACAGTCCACTCCAATTTTTCGTCCAAGACAATCGGACGGTCCCAAATCAGATACTCGAATTGAGCGTCAATCGCGGTGAACATCAAAATGGGATTGAAACTGGATGGTTCCGATTTAAGGCGACATCGCAGCGTCGCCCCATCATCGATGATCGATCGATCCTGCGGTGCGACATCAAAGAGCGGCCGCGCTTCCGCACGCGAATCGGCGGCATAGACACCCACCAACAACAGTACCCAGATGAATTCGATTTTGTGCAGTTTGGGTCTCATCGTTCGTCGTGCCGAGAATGGGCTCGGCCGCTCCCCCATTTCATGACGACAGTATGGATGCACGCCTTCCGCACCGCCAGAATATTCTGGCGTAGGCCTGGCGATTGGGGTGAATTGTGGATGAACGCGGCTAATATTTGTGGGCTATGGGGCGTCGACAGGAACCTTCCATGGGTCCTTGTTGAGTAGACCTTCGGATTGTTCGGTTCCAATCCAAAGCAGCAGTTCGATTTTCATCGCGGCTACAACGGCCCGCTCATTACTGTCTTTCTTGCTCATCTTGCTCATCTCCGAACGAATGTCCGGGGACTTGCCGCTGGGATTAACAATCGACTCAATCAATTCCTCGAGCAGAACGATCATCTGCTCAAGCACATCAAGCCGAGCTTCCGCTTCGTTTCCCTGTGAACTGGCATCCTCGTAGGCCTCGACGGAAAGTCGAAGCAGCACCGCAAGCCGCCCAATGATGGCAACTTTATCTTCGGTGCTTAACCCGTTGAACTGCGAAATGAAATGGATCACCGACGTCTCGGCTGCGTCGACACTTTGCAGCGACGCCCGCATGAATTCGAGTCGTCCATCGAGCACCTTAAGAATCGCAGCCAACACCTTCGACGTGTGATCGTTTCCGTAGCGAAGCGCCTCATACATCGCCGCCGCAACCACCGCGTTCGTTTCTTTAGCCGCCGCCTCAACAATCGCGTCCAGCGTAACTTGCGTCAATCGAGCGTCGGCAGAAACACCGTCGATGATCAACGCCAACCCTTTGGCACAAAGATATCGCACGACCTGATCGGTCGATTTTAATCCCAACAAGAGCGCGTCACGCGCCGACACCGATCCCAGCCGCGACAACACGTCGGCCATTGCTCTGGCAGCCACCGGATTCAATTCTGCCCCCCGATTGAACTGCTCGATGATTCTCAAGCTTGCCCGCTCGGCCAACTTCTCCTTGAAACTTGCGGTGTTGTTGGCGTTGTTGTATTGATCCATAAATCGCGACACAAAATCCAACGCCCCCTGCCGCGCCACCAATTCCGTGCCACTTGCCGCCGCCTCAAGACGCTGAATCTCGGTGTCGATTCGCTGATCAAACGCCTTGTTGTCAGCCGAAGTCGGATCGCCGGTGCGGAGATTCTCCAAGAATTGATCCTTGGGACCAAGATCGCCACCGGACTGGGCCAACGTCAATGGCGCAGAAAGCCCCATTGAGGTCACGACCAGCAATAACGTCGGGTGAAAGCTTCGAAAAAGACGCATCCATAAGCTCCATGGTTCATTGCGTGCTTTGGTATCGGTTAGTAATTCCGCAGGCGCGGCACACAGAATGCGACGGCGGTCGGTATGAACACTATTCAAAGCCCTGCAAACCTGTCAAGCCAAAGGGCATTTCGGAGATATTCCGAGAGTGGCGGCGTCCTCCGCCCCGACGCATTGCCTCGCTTTGCCCGTATCCAGCAATAGAAGCACGGACACCCCCAATCAACCCAGCCAACACGAGCATTCAAACTCACGCCGAAGCCAAATCCGTTTCGCAGTTGAGCGAATGTGCGACCAAATGTATAGTTTGACTTCACCTGCAACGACGGCACTTTAACGCGGAGTCCACGTGGAATTTCCACGCGACCCATGGGCAAGCACGAATCTATCCCAACGCCAGCCGTCCGGCGACTCAGCCTCTACCTCCGACAACTCGAAGCCTTTCGAGACTCCAACCTCCGTACCGTGTCCAGCAAACAGCTCGGACAAGCCCTCCGCATCACCGACGCCCAAGTCCGCAAGGATCTGACCTACTTCGGACAATTCGGCCAACCAGGTATCGGTTACGCCGTCGACGAATTGATCGCCAAACTCCGCCACATCCTTGGCACCGACCGCACGTGGCCCGTCCTGCTTGTCGGGGGCGGAAACCTGGGTCGAGCGTTGCTGTCGTACAAGGGATTTCAGTCCAAAGGATTTGAGGTGGTGGCTGTCTTCGACGAGGACGCGTCGCTCCACGGTCAATCGTTCGGCGACAATGGCCCCAAAGTCCAACCCATGAGCAAGCTGAATGAAGTCGTCAAAGACACGCAAATTCAGTTGGCGATATTGGCTGTCCCCGCCGTCGTGGCACAATCCGTCACCGACATGATGATCGCCGCCGGCGTCAAAGGCATTCTCAACTTCGCCCCGGTCGCATTGCAAGTCCCCCGAGGCGTGAACGTCTCCAATGTCGATTTAGCCGTTCATCTAGAACAACTCTCGTTCGGAATCGGCTCCTCCGGCGTGTGACCCATTCGCCAACGGGGCCAGGTGCCCCGCCCGCCGTTTCAACACCGGACTGGTCCGGGGTGGGAGACTGACAACACCAACATTCCATTCTAGCGCTCATTAATCTACAGAATAATCCAAAGTTCTATCGTTGTATCCTTAACTTAATGTCATAGCGTGACACTATCCGTCCCCCACCCTAAAGGATGGGGCACCCGGAACAACATCTTCGCGCGCCTGCCCGGTGTACGGGTGAACGTCCGATAGTTCAAACGCGATTGAACCCATAACATCCTGAGAATTGCGATCACAATCGGTCAAGTCGCATCAAACCAAACAACTTCACCCCAATCGGCGGGCACTCTGGAATCGAATTGTAGACTTTGGCGTTGGAAATTGTTTCGAGGGGCTCGTCGATCGCTCAGAGGTGACACATGCAGCTTGAAGAATTCGTCCCCATCACGTCAGCCAGCATCGAGGAAGTGCTGCGCCAACGATTCGGTTACTCGGAAGATGGATACGCCGACGAGCGGCGCACGCGCCCACGCTGGCCCTTCCCCGGAACCGTCGAACTTTGGATTCCCGACGATTCCGGCGATGAAGAATACGTACTTGCCAAAGCGCTGAATCTCAGCCCCAAGGGGGTGGCCATCCTCAGCGACGATGAACTTGAAATCGGCTTGACGCTATCGATCGCTATCCACCAGCCCGAGACCACCTTCGTCGGGAAAGCCGTCGTCCGCCACCGCACGGAGAACCGCCGCGGTCATCGTGTCGGATTGGAATTCCTGCTTTGATCTGAAGGGCAAAATGGCAGGTGTAGGGTGGGCCGTGCCCACCAATTCGTAAATTGCGCGAACATCCAGCGATCCGGTCAGGTGCTTTCCTCGACCTGGCCCTGGTCCTCCACGATGTCTTCTTCCCACTTCCCGCTCGACACGTCAGGCGTCAGTCGTCCGCGTCGCGCCCGAAATAACACGCGAATAGGCACTTCCTCAAACGGCAGATGCGACTGCATATTGTTGATCAGATACCGCTTATAAGTGTTCTTGATCAGCGACGGATGGTTCACAAACAGCACGATCGTCGGCGGACAAATGCTCACCTGCGTGGCATAATAAATCCTCGGCGACTTGGAACCGCGTTTCGGTGACGGTCCGCGACCGCTCAGCGCCTCAGCCAGCACCTTGTTCAGCTGACCAGTGGTCACACGCGTGCGAGCCTGCTTGAACAGCGACCATGCCGTATCGATCACCGCATCCGTATTGTGCGAATCCTTCGCCGACGTAAACACCACCGGCGCATAATCGACTTCCGGAATCGTCTTCGTCAGGTAGTCGCCATAGTCTTCCGTAGACGCCTTATCGTGGGCGAGGTCCCATTTGTTAATCACCAGCACGCACGGTTTATTCTCATCTGCCACCTTGCGGGCCAGCTTCTTATCAACCGACGTGATATCCTTCGTCGAGTCGATAAACAACACGCACACGTCCGCCCGCAGGATCGATTTCTCAACGCGGTTGTATCCATAAAACTCGATCGACCCCGACCACTTGCTGCGCTTCTTCACGCCGGCGGTATCGATCGCGATAAACGCCCGCCCGTCCACTTCAAACCGCAGATCAACCGCATCGCGTGTTGTGCCCGGTACTTCGCTTACGATCACATGCTCTTCACCGGCGATCGAATTGATGAATGTGCTCTTACCCGTGTTCTGCCGGCCAATCACGGCCACCTTCATAATCGGTTCCGGCGGCGCCTCGCCCCCTTCGCCGATGATCTCAGCCAGCTTCTCCAAGAGATCGCGACGCCCTCGATTGTGCAGCGCCGACGTAATCATCGGTTCGCCAAACCCAAGCCGCATGAACTCAGCCGCCTGCAATTCCTTCGCGTTGTCGTCGGCTTTGTTGGCGATGAGCGTCACCCGATCCTGATACGGCCGCAGCAACGTCGCCACCTTCAAATCGAGCGGAACAATCCCCGTCATCACATCGACCACGAATAAAATCCGCGTCGCCTGATCGATGGCGTAGCTGATCTGCCGCTCGACGTGTTCGGTCAAATCGTCATGGTCCTCGATGCCATACCCGCCGGTATCGACCAGTTCAAAGTGCGTGCCTTCGACCTCGCACATGCACGAAACCCGGTCGCGCGTCACCCCCGGCGTGGGCTCGACGATACTGACCTTCCGATGCATCAGGCAGTTCATCAGCGAACTTTTGCCAACGTTAGGCCGGCCCACAATGGCGACAATTGGTACGAACATTCAAGGATTCAACTTAAAGGAATCAAACAATCAAAAGACGTGAAAGGGCACCTTGGCACGACGACCACGATCCCTTGGCGGCTTTCGCGTTTAACCGTCATTCCCGCGCACGCGGGAATCCAGAGTCTCACAAGAAGACTCCATAGGTTTTCCACCATACATGGTCGCCATAGATAGGCCATGACCGCTGGCGCATCTTTGGCACGGGCACCGCATGCGTCTGGATTCCCGCTTTCGCGGGAATGACGGCAGAACCCACTGGATCGTCAGCGGGGCAATCAAACCGCCATCAGTCTACCAAGAGTTTGACGAATTTCCTCTTTCCCCGCTGAAAGACCTGCCCAGTCCGAATCGACACCGTTCCTTGCGGGTCAGCCAGCAATTCGCCATCGAGCCGTAGCCCGCTTTCCGCGATGAGACGCCTCGCCTCGCCCTTCGATTTGGCAAAACCGGCACAGACGGCCAAATCCGCCGCCCCGATCGAATCGCCATCACGCAGGTCAGCCGGCACCTTCAAATCATCCATCTCGTCCGGCACGCCCGACTTTCCAGCCCCATGAATCCGGAAGAACTCATCGACCGCCGCCTTCGCCGCGTCCGCATCATGAAACCGCGTCACGATGGTCCGCCCCAACTCGACCTTGCCATCTCGCGGGTGCGTCTTGGACGCGTCAGTCAACTCCGCAACCCGTGCGGCATCTTCCGTCGTCAGCAGTTCGTAGTAGTTGGCCATCAACTCATCGGGGATGCTCATCACCTTCGCAAACATCTCAGCCGCCGGATCGGTGACCGCGATGTAGTTGCCCAGCGACTTACTCATCTTCTCCTTGCCATCGGTGCCGACGAGCAGCGGCATGACCATGACGACTTGCGGCGGTTGATTGGCGCTGCGTTGGAAGTCGCGGCCCATGAGATTGTTGAACGTCTGATCGGTCCCGCCGAGTTCGACGTCGGATTTGATCTCGACGCTGTCTTGCGCCTGCATCATGGGATAGAAGAGTTCGTGGATGAAAACTTCGGCGCCGGCTTTGAGACGCTTGGCGAAGGTATCGCGTTCCATCATCCGCGCGACGGTGACTTTGCCGGCCATCTGGATGACGTCGGCGAAGGACATCGGTTCGAGCCATTCGCTGTTCTTGCGAATCTCGAGTTTTTCGGGCGAGGTGTCGATGACCTTGCCGGCTTGTTCGAGATAGGTCTGGGCGTTGGCATCGACCTGCTCACGCGAAAGCACCGGCCGCGTCTTCGACTTACCACTGGGGTCGCCGATCATCGCGGTGTAATCGCCAATGATCAAAATCGCCTTATGCCCCAAGTCCTGAAAGTCGCGAAGCTTCTGAAGGACAACAGTGTGCCCAAGCGTAAGATCCGGCGCAGTCGGGTCCATCCCCAACTTCACCCGCAAAGGCACGCCCTTCTCCACCGAACGAGCCAGCTTCTTCGCCAACTCCTCCTCAGAATAAACCGTGTCAGCCCCCCGCAAAGCCCGCGAAAGTTGTTCTCTAGAATCAAGCAAAACCAAACCCCACAGAGTGCGGCTCGCCGCACCGGACAAGCCAAAAACCCGCTCAAATTCGCACGAATAGCCTGCGGATGCTACAGAATAGGGGGGGAAGGATCAATACTGGAGATCTGCCGCGAATGAAAGTACGAATCGAATCGCCGATAACATCTTGAGCAGACAGGCAACTGCCTCCATCCAATTGGCCATTGCAAATGAAGAATCAGCTGTGAGCTAACGTCTTGCGTAGGTCTGGACATCCAGTTGCGATTGTGCAACTGCCCACGAATCCATCGATCAGACGGCCGCTTATATGCAACAGAAGCATCATTATCTCGCGCGGTCACTTCACTTCCACGTTTACCAGCGTTCCGCTATCATGCAAAGGTGGTTTTCTATGACACAATAGAGTTCGGATTCAATACCATGGCGATACGTCATTTTCTGCCTTTTGTGATTATCACTTTGGTAATACCGACGATCACGGGCTGCAAAGAACATTCACCCAACAGCGCCTCTCCTCATATTGCCTCAGACTCTCAAATATCGAAAGACCCCTTCTCGCAACTTAGGTCCGAAGCCGAAAACGGCGATCCAATCGCACAGGTCAAGCTCGGCCTTGCTCTTGCATCCGGCGAGGGTGTACAACGAGACGATACCGAGGCCGTCAAATGGTTTCGCAGAGCTGCCGAACACGGGAATGCCAGCGCACAGACAAAATTAGGTTCCGCCTTTGCAACTGGCCGGGGCGTTCGACGGGACGAAGTCGAAGCCGTCAAATGGTTTCGTAAAGCCGCTGAACAAGGAAGGGCAGACGCTCAATTCTTCCTCGGTGCCTGTCTCGCATCCGGCCGTGGCGTACAAGAAGACGAATTTGAAGCCGTAAGCTGGTATCGCAAGGCTGCCGAACAGGGGGACGCCAGCGCGCAACTAGGTTTAGGCGTTGTATTTGCATCTAGTCAGAGTCCACAAAAGGACGAGGTCGAAGCCGTCAAGTGGTATCGCAAAGCCGCCGAGCAGGGAAACCCCAGCGCCCAATACTTTCTCGGACGCATGTTGGCAAACGGTGAAGGCGCGCCCGTGAACGACACCGAAGCTGCAATGTGGTTTCGTAAGGCGGCTGAACAGGGACACGCAATTGGACAGGCCTCTCTGGGCGCAATGTTCGCATCAGGTCGAGGTGTTCAAAAGGACGAGCAAGAAGCACTCAAGTGGCACCGCAAAGCCGCTGAACAGGGACACGCAGACTCTCAACATATCCTTGGCTTCATGTTTGCTTCTGGTCACGGCATACAGAAGGACGAAGTCGAAGCGACCAAGTGGTATCGCAGGTCGGCGGAGCAAGGAAATGTGGACGCTCAACGTACTCTCGGAGTTATGCTGGCAAATGGAGAAGGCGTTCCACAGAATTACGTTGAAGCGGCCAAGTTGTTTCGGATGGCCGCCGAGCAGGGCGATGCTGACGCTCAGTACAATCTCGGTATTATGTTTGCAAAAGGCTACGGTGTGCCCCAAGACTACACCGAAGCCGTCAAGTTGTTTCGCCTAGCCGCCCAGCAGGGCCTCGCAGACGCTCAGTACAATCTTGGCATTATGTTTGCGGACGGCGACGGTGTACCTCAAGATTACAGCAATGCTGTCAAGTGGTTTCAAGAAGCCGCCGAGCAAGGCGACCCCAACGCTCAGTTCAGCCTCGGCCTCGCGTATGAACACGGCAAAGGCGCTCCACAGGATTATGTATCAGCATATATGTGGTTCAGTCTGGCCGCCGCAACCGCCTCTGACGACGGACACCGCTCAAATTCGGCTGAAGCGTTCGCGTCATTGGCAGTCAAAATGACGCAAGAACAAATAGCGGATGCTCAGCGGCGGGCTCGTGAGTGGTTAAATCGGCTCTCAGAAGAATGAATGCGCCTTGTTGGCGCTTCCCAATAATGGCCGTTCAGCCAGATGACATTGTCGGCACCAGCGTCACCCACAACAACGTCTTCGCGTTGAAAATCGCATGCGCTACGATCGGCCCTACGAGCGAGCCTCTTCTTTCGTAGGTGATGCCCAGGATGATGCCGAATGCCGTTAGCGCCGGGATGACTTGCGGCAGGTCGCCGTGGGCCAATCCGAATAGCAGGCTTGCGGCTACGATCGCCATCCACCTGCTCTTGAGCCATTTGGACAGAATCGTTTGCAGGATGCCGCGGAAGAAAAACTCCTCGGCGATCGGGGTGATGACGGCTGCCCCCGTCCACATCAGCGGGCGGACCCAGCTCGGCTGATCCGGCGAGGTCATCAGCTTGATCACCCGATGGTCGGTAAACTGGTGCCCCGGATCGAACGCAACGATCAACCACTGCGTCGCAAACAACACGCCCTGACAAATCGCCAAGGCGGCCAATGCTGCAAAGAAACCAGCCGCCAAGTCCCCTGCGATCCGCCGACGTCCCAGCACGAAGGTGTCTCCGGGTTGGCTGATGAATCGCGAACCCACCCAATACGCCGCCAGCACCGCACAAATCGTGCCAATGTTCTGCGAGAGGGCCAGCATCGCCCGCGTCTGAGGGTCGTCGAGGTTCTTCAGATCCACCTCACCCATCGACTTCGCAAGCAGCGGCGTCACCAGCGATTGGACGATCGCCAGCACCAAAATGGGCAGCAGCACCATCTCGCCCGGCATGCGATCGCTGCGGGCTGGTGCGAACGCGACGAAGGGGCTGGCTTGGCGGTTGCGGATGAGTTGAACGAGCAGCCACAGAACCACCGCACAACCGAAACCGATCACGACCCAGTTGACCCGATCGAGAATCAGCGTGATGTTCGCAAATTGAACCAACGAATTGAACTCGAAATCCACGTTCACTACACTCGCCCTGCCGACGATGTCTTATCGCCGCAAAGAATGATCGATGAAGAATGATCCATACGGTCCGTTTCGGGAGCCCCCGTTGAGCAACATATTGCAGCAAATCATCGCCGACAAACGCGTCGAGGTTGAGCAGCATAAAACCGCGACCCCGCTGGCCGAAGTCATCGCCGCCGCCCGAGCGACTGAACCGCCCCGCGATTTCAAAGGCGCTCTCACCAAACCTGCGCCGGCGGGCATTCACCTGATCGCCGAGATCAAACGCAAGTCACCGTCGGCAGGCATCATCCGCGAAGCGTTTGAACCCGCACGCATCGCCGAAGTCTATCAGAGCGCCGGCGCTTCGGCGATCAGCATTTTGACCGATGAAAAGTACTTCGACGGAAAGCTCGAGTACATCGCCCAAGTTCGCAAAGCATCCAACCTGCCGCTATTGCGCAAAGACTTCACCATCGATGCGTATCAGATCGCCCAGGCAAGGGCGGCAGGTGCAGACGCGATTCTGCTCATCGCAGAAGTGTTGTCGCCGAAGGAGATCGCCGAATTCGCCAACATCGCAGCCGACTTCGGGTTATCCGCATTGATTGAAGCGCACAACGAAAAGGAATTGCAGGGTGTGCTCGATGCGTTTGCGACGGGCACTCCCACAAACGTTATCATCGGGATCAACAACCGCGATCTGACCATTCAAAAGACCGACGTCGCCACGACGGCCCGGCTTTCGAAGATGCTGGATGCGTCGATGACGATCGTCTCCGAAAGCGGTATCCATGCCCGCGACGATGTTGTTCAGGTTCAGCAAGTCGGGGCGAAAGCAATTCTCGTCGGTGAGTCGATTTTGAAAGTGGACGATATGGCGGGGAAGATAAAAGAATTGCTTGGAATGTAGTTTGTTCGCTCAACCGTCATTCCCGCGAAAGCGGGAATCCAGGACTAAGAGAGAAACCCTACCGTACTCCAAACCACATATGGCCTCGGAAGATCCGACCTAGTCGCCAGGCGTAAGGCACCAATCTGGATTCCCGCGTGCGCGGGAATGACAGCGGCGGGCTCGGCCCACCCTACGCGCTGTGCCACTGCTCTGTGAGCAGTGTTTTGTAAACCGTCGCCAACAGCCCAGCACTGCTCACAGAGCAGTGGCACATTCGGTTATGCGTTTCGGGCGGCACTTACGATCATCTTTGCGGCGCGTTCGACTTCTTCGTCGGTGGTATGGCGTCCGAGGCTGAATCGTACTGTGCCCAGCGCCAATTCGGGCGACACGCCCATCGCCGACAGTACCGGCGACACGAACGGCTTATCCCCATGACATGCAGCACCGGCGCTGGCGCAGATTTCGGGGGCTTTCGCCAAGACTTCCGCGCCGGTTTTTCCACGAAACGCTGCGCTTAACGTACCGGGCAGTCGCCGCGTCGGATGACCGTGAACAACAACACCATCGCCCAATTCGCTTTGCAACGTCGCCTGCAAGTTGTTGCGTTGCAAGCGCGTTTTACCAATTGACGTGTCGGACTGCACCAATTCCGCCGCTTTACCCAGCCCGACGATATTGGCCACCGGTTCTGTTCCGGCCCTGCGACCTTGTTCGTGACCGGCACCGTGAATGAGCGGTTCGAGCGTGACGCCTTCGCGAATGAACATCGCCCCGATGCCTTGCGGTGCGTAGCACTTGTGGCCAGCCAACGTGAGCAGATCGACGCCCAACTCGCGGGCGTTGACGGGGATCTTGCCGACGGCTTGCGCGGCATCGGTGTGCATCCATGCGCCGGCATCGCAGGCGATCTTCGCGATGTCAGCGATCGGTTGAATCGTACCGACCTCGTTGTTGGCCAGCATGACAGAAATCAGGATCGTATCTTCGCGAATCGCGGCGCGAACTTCATCGGGATCGACCATGCCAGTCGAGTCCACGCCAACGCGAGTGACTTCAAATTCATGCTTTTCGAGAAACGCACATGCATTCAATATCGCCGGATGTTCGACGACCGATGTGACGATGTGGCGGCCCTTATCCATCTGGGCCCATGCCGCACCTTTGATTGCGTGGTTACATCCTTCCGACCCGCCCGAATTGAAAATGATCTCGTCTTCATCGGCACCCAACATCGACGCAACTTGCGACCTCGCGTGATCAACCGCCGCGCGCATCGCCCGGCCCGGTGCATGCGGACTCGACGGATTACCATGATGCTCGTAGAGAAATGGCGTCATCGCTTTGGCGACGGCTGGGTCTGTTGGCGTCGATGAATTGTGATCGAAGTAGATCAATGCAACCTCTTACGCCGCAAACATGGCATCGACGTACGCCTGCGGATCAAACGGTTCGAGATCGTTTTCAGTCTCGCCCAGTCCGACGAACTTCACCGGCACGTTAAGCTTGTCGCGAATGCCGATGACGATGCCGCCCTTGGCGCTGCCGTCGAGTTTGGAAAGCACGATGCCGCTGACGTTGACATGCTCGCTGAAATGCACGGCTTGCAAGATCGCGTTTTGTCCGATCGTCGCATCCAACACGAGCAGCACTTCATGCGGTGCGCCCTCGATTTTCTTCTGCACAACTTTTTGAATTTTTGACAACTCGCGCATCAGGTTGTCCTGCGTGTGAAGGCGACCAGCCGTATCGACGATCAGCACGTCTGCATTGCGCGCGACCGCCGCCTCGCACGCGTCATACGCTACCGCACCAGGGTCAGCTCCTTGCTGATGCTTGACGATCTGCACGCCGATCCGATCAGCCCACACGGTCAACTGCTCGACCGCCGCGGCGCGATAGGTGTCGGCGGCTGCGACGATGACTTTCTTGCCCTGACTCGAAAGCAGCTTTGCGAGTTTGGCAATGCTCGTTGTTTTTCCCGAACCGTTGATCCCCGCAACCAACACGACCGTCGGGCCCTTGTCGGCATACCTCAGCGTTCGATCCGATTCGGGCCATTTCTCGACGATGACGGATTTAAGGTGTTCGATGATGTGCTGCGTCTCGGTGATTTTGCCTTTTTTCCACGCGGTGCGCACCGAAGCGATCAGGTCAGCCGTCGCAGTTGGGCCGATGTCCGATACGAGCATGGTGTCTTCCAACTCATTGAGAACGGCTTCGTCGATCTTCTTGCCAAACGGCAAAATCGAACGAAACCCGGCCCCGATCTTGTCGCGGGTCTTGGCCAATCCCTTCTTGAGTTTGTCGAACAATCCCACGTTTTAACTATCCCTTCTGATCTTGCGCGCTCGGATCGATCATCTTCCAAACGTTGTCGAGAATTCCATTGACGAAACCGCCCGACTCCGCCGCTCCGAACTCCTTTGCGATTTCTATGGCTTCGTTGATGATGACTTTGGGCGGGGCTTGCTTCAGATCGAACTCGGCCATCGCCACCCGCAGGACGTTGCGATCCACCGGCGACATGCGGGCCATGGTCCAACCCTTGGAATGCTGGGCAATTTCCTGCTCGACGACTTCTCGCTCGCGCCATGCCAACTCAACCAAATCGTGGGCGTACGAAAGCGTCTCACCCGAATCGAGATGATCCGCAAGAAACGTCGCCACCGTGGGAAGATATTCTTCGCCTTGCGTATCCAGCTGGCAGAGTGCCTGCATGCTAAGGATTCGCGACTTGTGCCGATCGATCGCCAATGTGTTTCCCTCTCCCCGCAACCACCTTGCTAACTAGGTGCTTGACGACAACTTCGACAGTAGACTTACCAATTCAATCGCACTGGCCGCCGCATCTGAACCCTTGTTGCCGGCTTTGCTGCCTGCACGTTCGATCGCCTGCTCCAACGTGTCCGACGTGATCAATCCAAACGTCGTCGGCACGCCGGTATCCAAACCAACCTGGGCGATTCCCCGCGCCGCCTGACCAGCGACGTAGTCAAAGTGCGGTGTCTGTCCGCGAATGACGCAGCCCAAACACACGACTGCATCAAACGCCCCACTCGCCGCCGCCCGCTTGGCCATGAATGGCAACTCGAACGCGCCGGGCACATACAAGACGCTGATGTCATCATCCGCCGTCCCGTGTCGCACCAGCGTGTCGATGGCCCCATCCACAAGCTTGCTGGTGATAAAATCGTTGAAGCGGCTGACGACGAGTGCGAACTTGAAGCCCGCGCTACTCATCTCGCCAGAAATTCGTTGAGCCATCTCAAAACTCCTTGTGACGGGCGGGTTACACGAGTCGCAACCCGGTTCGCCGTGATCTCACAAACAAATGTCACAGGGCGGATTGTGACCGATAGACGGTGAGGGTCAAGGGTTGCAAAGTGCTGCATTGGGATGACGGCTACGCGGGCGGGTCTTGTGTTGGGATGCCCAACCTTACAGAATGTCGGCTGGCCGGCAGAATCCATCGCCTATTCAAGGAATTGACCATGCGCAATATGACCAACCGACGAATGAACTGGAAAACCATCAGCGGCTCACTTTGCCTGGCATTTGCAGCGACGACCGCATTGCCAACGTTCGCCGGTTCGCCGGATTGGCCGCAATGGGGCGGACCCTCGCGCGACTTCAAAGTTGCCGCACCCAAGCTCGCAGACTCCTGGCCCGAATCCGGCCCCACCGTCAAATGGCGACGCCCGCTGGGTGAAGGTTACTCAGCCATCGCAGCCAAGGGTGGCGATCTTTACACGATGTATCGCAAAGATGGCAAGGACGTCGTCGTCGCCCTCAGCGCCGACACCGGCAAGACCAAGTGGGAATATGCCTACGACGCCCCACCGCACGAGGGCAGCACCGATCGATTCGGTACCGGCCCCAACGCCACGCCGCTCGTTCTCGACGATCGCGTCATCACGCTGGGCTTTACCGGCATCATGCAGTGCGTTGATCGCGCGGCTGGCAAACCAATCTGGTCGCACGATTTGGTCAAGGAATACGGCGGAAGCGTTTTGAAGTTTGGGTCATCCGCCAGCCCATTGCTGTACAAAGGCAATGTGATCGCGCTCGTCGGTGGCGAAAAGAACGGCATCATGGCGTTCAACCCCAAAGACGGAGCGATTGCCTGGAAAAGCGAACCCTACGACGTCAGCTACGCGTCGCCGATCGTCATCAATGTTGACGGTCAGGATCAGATCGTTTTCTTTTCATCAAGCGACGTGATGGGCGTGGACGCAGCCAACGGAAAATTCCTTTGGAGCTATCCGTGCAGCAATCAATACAAGAACAACGCCACCGACGCGATCTGGGGCGAAGACAACTTATTGTGGGCTGCAACTCAACTCGACGGCGGCGCGCGTGTGCTGCGTCTGTCGCAGAAGAACGGAAAGACGTCGGTCGAAAAAGTCTGGGAATCCGACAAGATCAAGGTCTTCCACTGGAATGCGGTCCGCGTCAAGGATCACATCTACGCATCCATCGGCGGCAAGGTGACGCTGGTGTCAGCCGTCAACGTCAAGACCGGTGAGGTCGCCTGGAAAGAACGCGGATTCCACAAAGCCAACTGCATCTACGCCGATGACAAATTGATCTTCGTCGATGAAAACGGCGTGCTGGCAATGGCCAAAGTGTCACCCAAAGGCATGGAAATCCTGGGAAAAACCGAGTTGCTCGAGAAGGTCGCTTGGACCGTGCCAACGCTCGTTGGCGATCAACTCTACGTCCGCGACACCAAGGAAATCGTGGCACTCGACCTTGGCAAGAAGGGGTAACAAGTAGGGTCCGCTGTGCGGACCGTTACTGCCGGTATCGATAATCAAACAAATGGTCCGCACAGCGGACCCTACAAAATGCAACCGTTGGTCCTGATCAAATGATCGGAATCAACGGTTTTTCTTGCGCAAACGTGAAAGCAACATGAGCTAAAACACAGCGGGCATCTTCAACAAAATATCAATCACCGTACACGTCGCAAGCAAGATGCTGACGATGCCGTTGATCGTAAAGAACGCAAGGTTAACTTTGGAAAAGTCGTCGGCCCGAACGCTTAGATTCTCTATTGCAAGAAGCACACCCACAATGCCAACACCGACGAAATAGACCCAACCCAATCCAGAAAGCTTCCCGACCAATACCAAAAGAGCGACCACCAGCACGTGCGCGACACGTGTGATCATCAGCGCCGCCGCCGGTCCAACTCTCGACGGCAAACTGAACAACCCTTCCTTGCGATCGACCTCTATATCCTGGCACGCATAGATGATGTCAAACCCCGCCATCCAAAGCATCACCGTAATCCACAGCAAAATTGCCGGCCAACCCAATGTCGACGGGTGAATCGCAATCCATGCCGCCAACGGCGACAATCCAATGGCACCGCCCAGCCAAAAGTGTGACCAGCGCGTAAACCGCTTCGCAAACGAATAACCACACAGCAACATCAGCACCGGACCGCCAAGCAGCATGGGCCAGGGATTGTTGAACTTGAAGTAAAACCCGAAGCAACCGATCGCATAGGTCACGAAGAAAATGCTCAGAAACATCCACGCCTGCAGCATCGTCAGGCGACCGTCGGGCAACGGGCGCGACGCGGTGCGCGGATTGCGGGCGTCGATTCGCGCATCGACAATCCGGTTAAACGTCATCGCCACGCTGCGGGCAGCCACCATGCATACGACGATCAACACCAGGTGCAGCCAACCCGGCCGACCGTCGGGAAGCGAACGACCCGCCAAGAAGGTGGCCATGATCGCGAATGGCAAGGCGAAAATCGAATGTGAGAATTTAATCATTTCCGTCCAGACTCGAACGGAAGCAAGCGGACTGCGTTTGGCATTCGACCCGCCGGGCGGGGCGTCATTCGGAGGTGACTGATCGGCCCGCGTGTTCAACGATCTTCCTTTGCGTCGGTGGCTTGGGCATCGAGCATGTCGTTCCAACGCGTGTTAAGATTGTGTGGCACGCCGACCAGATCCATCATTTTGCCCACAACGAAATCAACAACATCCTCAAGCGTCTTGGGCAGCATATAGAAGCCCGGTGACGCCGGACAAATCACCGCACCGGCTTGGCTGAGGCGTAGGGCGTTTTCGAGATCAAGGTGGCCCATTGGCATTTCTCGCAGAACCAGCACCAGACGGCGGCGCTCTTTCAAAGTAACCTGTGCAGCACGGGTCAGCACATTACCCCCCAAACCGGACGCGATCGATCCCAACGTGTTGCTGCTGCACGGGCAGATGATCATGCCATCGGTGTGCATCGATCCACTGGCGATGCTGCTGCCGACGTCTTGATGGGGATGGATGATGAGTCGGGGGCAGTCTTTGCCCAAGAGCGTCCGGGTGTTCACTTCACCGAAATCGAGCTCGTCGTGAAACAACCGCCGACCGTAAGGCGTGATCGCCAAATGGACTTCGGCTCCAGCCTCAATGAGGCACTCGATTAGACGCCGCGCATACATCGCCCCACTTGCGCCGGTGACGCCCACAACAATTCTTTTGGATTGCATTTCATCAGACATTTGTAAATCCACATCAATCGGAAGCTTCAACGTCGAGGGGTGCCGCCTGACGCAGGAATTCACGTGCCGAATTTGCCCATATGCTATCCGGAAATTCGCTGACGATCCGTTCGCAATGAATGCGTCCTTTTTGGGGATCACCCAACTCAACCCACGCCATCGCCAATCGATACAATGCTTGCGAGACAGCGTCGCCCTCTGGGTGTTCTTCAATGACGTCTTCTAAGAGACGGGCACGCACTTCCAAACTGTCTTCCTGCATCGCCAGCAGCACCTTCACATTGTCTTCGACGAGCGCACTGGGATACGCGTCAAGGATCGCCGCGAGATTATGTTTGTACAGCACATGATCCGGATCGGCTTTCAACAAACCGCCGACAAACGGCTTACGGTGAAGCGAACCGCAAAGCGGGCGATCTTCATAGCGTGGGTCACGCGCATTGTTTTGCAGAAGGTCGCGCAATTCACGGGCGCGGGAATCGATGGCGTCGACATCAATCTTGAGTTGCTCGTCGGCGGGCGCACTTTTTAGAACGCCTGCAACACCAACGTCGCCTTGGCCTGCGCGAACTTCGTCGGCTTCAATCTCACTGATGAGTTCATTTAGGTTTTCCAGTGCCTCTACCATTTCGCGATTTCGAGCTTCGATCTGGGCGAGTTTGTATCTCGCCACTTTGGACGCCCGCGTATTCGGTGCATTGACCAGCACCTTGCTCCAAACCGGCGCCGACACATCTGACGGGAAGTCCGCGTAGTACCGCAGGATTTTTTCCTTGCTGCGAAACGCATTCAAGTCCACGCGCATGTCGAGCGTTTGGCCCTGAAAATAAAGCACATTTGCAGCATAGCGTGAATCGGGAAAGTGCCTGAGGAAGTGTTTGCACTCAAGGTTGATCGCGTCGCGCTGCCTGGCGAACTCGGTGCGTACCTCAGATTTAACATCAAGCTCCAACGCCAATCGAAACTCAAGCACTTCGCGCACGACTGCATACGGCTTCCTGGGTTCGGGCTGGGCTTGCCAATAGCGGTAAGCCATCCGTTCAAACTGTTCCGAAAAATTGTATTCCGGAACGTAGAATTCTTCCTGAAAGTGGCGGGCTAAAAGTTGGTAATAAAGTTCGTCGCGACCGACATACTTTTCAAAGAACGCGACCGGAAGCGCGAAACTCAAGACAAGCAGCGGTGCAATGACGCCCGGACGATAATTCACCAGTTTGGCCAAGAACAGCACGCCACCCATGAGCAAACACGAAGCCAACGTCGCGAGCAACCATGGCGCGATGAACTTAAAGCGATCTGCCGGCGTGTACTCAGCCACCTGCGGTGCGCTCTGTCTCGACGCGCCGTAGAAATAGAACATCACCAGGATCATGCCGAGCAATGCCGACGCATAGCGGAATCGAAATCGAAACGGCTTGATCGATGCAAGAATGCACGCACCAGTCAACGTGATCGCCAGCCACGGCATGACCGCCACAAATGCAACGATCAGCAGAAATGGTATGCAACTCGCAAATCGATACAGGATCGAAACCAGAATCGGGATAGACACCAACGCCGCAAGCAGCAACCCCACAACCACGCCGTGCATCGGAATCAAATCCAAACGCAGCGGAAACAGCACGAAGTTTGCCAGTGTCGCGTCGCCTCTGGGCAAGAACGTCTGCCCCAACTGCGACCAATACCCCGGTTCGAGAAAGGCGAACGCCACCCCCGTGCGAATCCAGTAGGCGAAACATCCCAAACCTGCAAACAGAACCGTATTGATCAAGAGGAGTACAACTGCCCGAACACGATATTTGGATGAATCGCGAGACCAGACATCAACGACTTCGGGCTCTGCCCCTTCATCTCGACTCGGATTGTCATCGCGGATTGGATTGGTCGCGCCGGCTGTTGTCATTTCGCCACCTTATCAGCCCGGTAGATGGTGACAACACCAAAGGTCAGCGGCGTTGCGGTTGCGCGTGCGAACCCTGCTGCCTTTAGTTGGCTGCACATCGCGCTGGCGTCGACAAAACTAACCACCGACTTGGGCAAATACGAATACGCCCCGGTGCGGTCGCGACTGAGCATGCGAGCCCCCAACGGCATCAACCGGGCACTGTAGAATTTGTGGACGAAGCGAATCAGTCGATTGCTCGGACGGGTGAATTCCAGAATCACAGCCCGACCACCCGGACGCAAGACGCGAAACATCTCCCCGAGACCCACATCCAAATCTTGAAAATTGCGGACGCCGAAAGCGCAACTGGTGATGTCAAACGATTCACCAGCAAAGGGAAGCGACAACCCGTCGGCTTGCAACCAACGCGCAGACGGCGCGTCGGAGTTCACCGCATGTCGCAACATGCCCAAGGAAAAATCGGCACCGGTCATTCGCGACGGCGTCACCGCGCCAGCTCCAAACGCCCTAAGCAAATCGCCCGTACCACAGGCAATGTCAAGCACCGAGTCACCGCGCTGCACACCGGCAATTTCTACCGTGCGCTTTCGCCACCAGCGATCGCGTCCACCGCTAAACAACGTATTAATGCGCTCGTACGTCGGTGCGATGGAATCGAACATGTGGCGAACGCGTTCGGACTTGTCGGCCTGCGTATGAACGGCATCCAACCGACTGCGATCCCAAAGCGGCCCCTTGGCATCATTGGCGTTGTCGGCATGATTTTGAATCGTCATCGTCATCCCACTGGAATCTCGTCGCTTGACTTGCGCAATCCGCGTTGCCATTGTAGTTCGCCCGCACCGATGGACAACGAAATACCATTGGACCACAAAAAACGAGCGGCGAGGCGTAGTTCCCCCACCGCTCGTCGAATTCAATTGAATGCAATCGTAACGTTATTTCGCTGCCGCATAACGCTTCGACACTTCGACCCAGTTGACGACGTTCCAAAATGCCGCGATGTAGTCGGGCCGACGATTCTGATAATTCAGGTAGTACGCATGCTCCCAGACATCGATCCCCAGAAGCGGCGTGCATCCACGACTGTAGGGGCTGTCCTGATTCGCAAATCCGCCAAGCTGCAACTTGCCCGATCCATCGACCGACAACCACGCCCAACCAGAACCAAACTGACCCGCCGCAGCCGCTGCGAACTTATCCTTGAAGTCGGCGAAGCTGCCGAATTCCTTCTCGATCGCCGACGCCAAATCGCCTTCGGGTTTATCGAGGCAACCAGGCCCCATGATCGTCCAGAAGATCGAGTGGTTACTATGGCCGCCACCATTGTTGCGAATCGCGCCGCGAAGCGAATCCGGCAACGAATCCAAACCGCGAAGCAAATCTTCGATGCTCTTCGCCGCCAGATCCGGATGGGCTTCCAACGCCGCATTGGTCTTGGCGATGTACGCCGCATGGTGTTTGTCGTGATGGATCGTCATCGTCTGGGCGTCGATGTGCGGTTCGAGGGCGTTGTAGTCGTATGGTAGCTTGGGTAGTTCAAATGCCATTGGTCAGCTCCTTAGCACGTTCGTGTTTGTGCGATTTCGGCCATGTTTCGGCGTCGGACCCACCCGATTTGAAGGGGTGCCATCACCGTTTGATGCGAATGCCAGATGCAATGGGGGAGGCTATCCTTGAGCATGAAAATCGTCAAGCGAACGACACGTGTTTGAGGCTGGGGCGATCCGAAATGGCCAATCGGACTGACCAACCTGTTAGTCGCCCACAATCCGCCAGCGTTCGTGTGGCCAAGTGATCGTCACGTCTTTTTGTTTGCCGCGACCTTTCGCACAGTGAACTGTGAGTTTGCGCCCGATTGGCAGTATCGCCTGCGGCCACGTGTGCCCCACAAACTTCGTATGCACCACCGGCACCGAACGATCCTGTGGCAGATGATGTTTAAGAATTGCCAAAGTCTCTGCCGTTTGATCGCGGCCACCCGTGTGAAAATCGCCGATCAGCACGCCGGCGCATTTTTCAAACCAACCAGCCAGTTTAATATGAGCAAACTGGCGGTCGATGCGATGCGGCGCTTCTTCCAGGTCTTCGAGTACAATCCATTTGCCCGCCGGTTTGATCTGCTTGTCATACGCTGCAACCGTTAACGGCGTCACCAACGACAGGCACCCACCAATAAACGTCGCGTCAGATTCAACCGGAAGCGACCCGCTGACAAGTCTTCCAGTCACCGACCTGCCAGGCGCCCCGCCTTCAAGAACGGAGGCCAACTCGCGAAAGTATGCATCGAATTGCTCGCGCCCCTGACGTTGCGCCCAGCGCTTTGCAAATGCGCCGATCGCTCTGGAACTCATCGGGGTTTGTCTGAGCTTTCTGATATTCAAACGAGCATAGCGTTCCATCGCGGTGACCGGATATCCAGGCGTCATGTAATAGAATCCGAATCCCCGCCTGCGAAGTCCGATCAGATTAACGAGCGGGGTGATCTCGCTGAAACCGAAGACAGCCAGTGGTGTCTTTCTCTTCTGTAGCGGTTGGAAATCGATGTGCGACATGATGCGCGTCAACCAGCCGCCGCCTTTGAGAGCGACGAGCGCAACCACGCGCTCGTCTTCGATCACCGATTGCAACTCGCTGATACGAGCACGATCATCGCTCCTGCCACCGTCCTGTTCGTCGAGGTCCGCTTCAACCAACTTCGACTTCGCGCGCACGCGGTATCGCGATCCCACAGCGAGTCGCGCTGCATCGGTCAATTCCTTCGTCGAATTGAACTTCAAAGATTTTAACACAGTCCCGGCAGGGTTCGCCGGCGCCGCAAGGTGGATGATGGGTTTCGACATATGCTTCGTAGGGTGGGCCGTGCCCACCGCCGTTTGAATGTTTCAAGAAATGGTGGGCACGGCCCACCCTACGTCGCTAGCTCTTTGCGGCAGCGATGAATGCGTCGGCGAGCGCTCGGTCAACCGGCAAACTGATATCGCCATTTGGCTTCAGCGCCGACCCAACGATCGCTCCATCCACCATCGACAACAGATTCGCAATCGTATCCTTCGTCGCCCCACTTCCGATGTAAACAGGCTTATCAGGAACCGCACGTTTGACATTCGAT
>BQJS01000067.1 GCA_021604825.1 Phycisphaerae bacterium
GGTGAGGCGCCATCGGCAGCCGACGTGACCCGCCATTTAAGGCGTTCACGATTGCAGGCCAATGTTATTTCTTCGCACGGGGCATACCTCGATATCTTGCCGATAAGAGCATCAAAGGGCATGGCACTTCGGTATTTCGCCATGAACTGGGGTGTCGAACCCGATCGCTGTTTGGTGGCTGGCGATTCGGGCAACGATGAGGAAATGTTGACTGGCAATACTCTGGGGGTGGTCGTCGGAAACCACGATCCAGAGTTGGAGAAGCTCCGTGGCGAACCACACATCTATTTCGCAGACAAAGACTACGCCTGGGGGATCATCGAAGGCATCGAGCACTACGACTTCTTCGGCGAGATCCGCACGCATGAACCGGAGTTCGTCAACCATGCTTGAATCGTTGTCCACATACTTGCGCGAACATCGCGATGAAGCGTACTTGCTCTTGCGTAAGTTCACGTCGCAGGAAAAGAAGTTTGTCATGCGCTCTGAGCTGCGTGAAACGATGGAGGTGTTTTCTTCTGAGCAGGAGGATTCGTCGCTCCTGGAGTCGCCTTTTGGTGGGTTGCTACGATCGAGTGAAGAAGCGGCGATCGACGCGCCTTGGATTGCAATCTCCGTTCGTTGGCGACCGGGACAGTGGCAATTCTTTCGATTCCATACCGAAGCGGTAGACGTTGAAGAAATCGAAGTGTCGGAGTTCCTTGCATTCAAGGAACGACTGGTGGATGGCCAGGATTCTCGTGATCAGTGGCAATTGGAGGTTGATCTGACGCCTTTTAACCGAGGGTTTCCGAAGCTGAAGGAATCTCGCTCGATCGGTCAAGGCATGAGTTTCCTCAACCGTCGCTTATCCAGCGAGTTGTTTCAAACGCTCGATCGAGGCGATCAACGTTTGCTTGAATTCCTTCGTTTGCATCAGTACTCGGGCAGGCAGTTGATGTTGAGCCAGCGGATTCATGATGTCGCCGAATTGCGTCGCGCTCTTCGAGACGCGGACAGCTACCTTGACAAATGTGCCGACGATGCGACGTGGGATGATGTCTCTGTAGAGCTTGAATCGCTTGGATTCGAAATGGGCTGGGGCAAGACCGTTGATCGAATGCGCGAGACGCTTCGGATGCTCTCCGATATTCTGGAAGCGCCCGGTCCTGAGGTCTTGGAGAATTTTCTCGCCCGCATCCCCATGATTTTCAACATCGTGATCCTTTCTCCGCACGGATACTTTGGACAATCCAACGTGCTGGGGCTTCCCGACACGGGCGGGCAGGTGGTTTACATTCTGGATCAAGCGCGGGCCCTCGAATGGGAAATGCGCAAGCGCTTGGATGAGCAGGGGATCACGCTTGAACCACAGATTTTGGTGGTCACCCGTCTGATTCAGGACGCGCATGGAACGACTTGTGATCAGCGGTCGGAGAAAATCATCGGGACGACCAATGCTCGAATTTTGCGCGTGCCATTTCGTGACGCGCAAGGCGAGATTGTTCCGAATTGGATTTCGCGTTTTGAAATATGGCCTTATCTGGAGCGGTTTGCAGAAGAAGCAGAGAAAGAGGTTCTTGCCGAATTGGGTGGCAATCCGGGTCTGATCGTCGGGAACTACTCCGATGGTAATCTGGTCGCGACGTTGATGTCGAGACGCTTGCACGTGACCCAGTGCAACATCGCTCACGCCCTCGAAAAAACGAAGTATCTGTTGAGCGATCTGTATTGGAAGGACAACGACGAGCAGTACCATTTTGCCTGCCAGTTCACCGCTGATCTGATCGCGATGAACAATGCCGACTTCATCATCACCAGTACCTATCAGGAAATCGCCGGTACGGAAGACAGCGTTGGGCAATACGAAAGTTACTCGTCGTTCACCATGCCAGGTTTGTATCGCGTCGTGAATGGAATCAACGTTCACGATCCCAAGTTCAACATTGTTTCTCCTGGTGCAGATCCTGATATTTATTTCAGCCATGCCGACAAGAAACGCCGCCTCACTGCGCTCGAGCCAGAACTGCGCGCGATGGTGTTTGGCGATGGGGCTGGTTCACCCAATCGCGGTCACTTCGTCGACGAATCGAAACCGATCGTGTTCACGATGGCCCGACTCGATCGCATCAAAAACCTCAACGGACTTGTCGATTGGTTTGGCCGATCAGCACGACTCCGCGAGCAGGCCAACCTCTTTATCGTGGGCGGGCACCTCGATCCGGCGCTGTCGAACGATCACGAAGAGCGTGAGCAGATCGAGCGCATGCACGAGTTGTACGAAGAGCACAACCTTGAAGGGCAGTTCCGTTGGATTGGTTTTCAGTCGGAGCGAACCCTGGTCGGTGAGTTGTATCGGTTCGTTGCAGACCATCGCGGCGTGTTCGTTCAGCCGGCATTGTTCGAGGCATACGGTCTGACGGTTGTTGAAGCAATGTCCACCGGATTGCCGACGTTCGCGACTTGCTACGGTGGTCCCTCGGAGATCATCGAAGATGGTGTCTCGGGTTTCCACATAGACCCCAACCACGGCGACCAAGCCGCCGACCTCATCGCAGAATTCTTGGAGAAGTGCGCAGCGACGCCGCAGTATTGGAACCAAACGTCGCAGAACGCCATCTCGCGTATCGAAGGCGGATACACTTGGCGGTTGTATGCGGAGAAGATGATGACCCTGGCGCGCGTGTACGGTTTCTGGAAGTACGTCACGAGCATCGATCGCGAAGAAACGTGTCGCTACTTGGAACTTCTCTACGGATTGCAATACCGCGCGTTGGCTGGCAATTGAGTTCGCGAGCGCACTCACCGCCTAACTTCAAATGACCATTAGCCTCTCGCCTTTCAGCCGAGGTGTGCCCCGCCGCACAAGGGGGTAAACCGCGCCTATTGCTCGGCGAACGGCGATTCTGCGCTGTGATGGCCATTCCTGTACTTACATTTCATCTTTGCTCTACATAAGTGTTTGATTATAATAGGCTTATCACGAAGTCTTCGGGCCCCCGTTTTTTTTGGAATTCCTGAAAGGTGTCGGGCTGTGTTGGCCAATACCATACGGTTCATTGGCGAATCACCACGACGGTCAGACATTCGGAGAGTTGACACATGAAGCGGACATCAATCCTCGCGCTGGCGTTATTGTTCTCGATCATGAATGCCTCCTGTCAGATGCCGGCTGAACAAGGCGGCGGGCAAGATCAGCAGGACGTCGATTCAAACGGCGTTCAAGAAAACGACGGTCAGGACGTCGATAGCAATGGCACCGACGATTCCGATTTATCGGATGATGCGAATGATGAAACGCCCAACGACGATGCGGGAAGCAACGGCACATCCGGAGCCGACCCAAACGATGATAGCGATGCGGACGGCGTAACCGACGACATGGACAATTGCCCCAACGCCACCAATCCCGACCAAGTCGATACCGATACGGACAACGTGGGCGATGTGTGCGATAACTGCCCGATCATCGCAAATCCGACACAGGCAGATGATGATGGTGATTTTGCTGGGAACGCGTGCGACCCTTGTCCCAACGTTGCCGACGAGTCAGCCGACGATGCCGACAGCGACGGGATCAGCGACGATTGCGACAACTGCTTGATGGATGCCAACCCCGATCAGGACAATGATGACGGCGATGATCTCGGCAACGCTTGTGATAACTGTCCGGACGATTCCAATCCGGATCAGGAAGACAGCGATAACGATGGCGTTGGTGACGCCTGCGACAACTGCCCGGACAACAGCAATGAAAATCAGGACGATGCTGACGGTGACGGTTTCGGTGACGCCTGCGACTTCGAGTTGGTGTTCACTTCCGAGCGCGACGGTAACGAAGAAATTTACATCATGAATGCGGATGGCAGCGATCAAACCCGGCTCACCAACCACCCCGAAGACGATCGTGACGCAATGATCAATCCCCAGGGAACGCGAATCATCTTTACCTCGCGGAGGCAGGGAAACAACGAAGAGATATTCATCATGAATGCCGACGGATCGGCACCACAAAATCTGACCAATCACGCTAACCGCGATACTCACGCAACATGGAGTCCGGACGGTAAGAAGATCGCCTTCATGTCTGATCGAGCGGGAAGTCAGGACATCTACATTATGGATGCGGACGGATCGAGTCAGACTCAGTTGACGACAGATGGTGACATTGAGCGTTTCGCCGCTTTCAGTGAGGACGGAAAGCAGATCGTGTTCGGCCGACTTCTAAATGGTTCGACGTGGAGCATCTGGTCGATGGACGCGGATGGAGGCAATCAGACCATGTTGACCTCTTCGAGCGGGGTCAATCTCTATCCGGTTTTCGATCCCGAAGGCGATCGCATTGCGTTCGAGACCACCCGAGATGGCGCTGCCCAGATCTATCTGATGGAACCGGACGGAAGCAACGAGATCAACCTCACGAATGATGTGACGTTCAGCACGTCTCATCCGACATATCACCCGCGAAACGGTCGAATCTATTTCCACTCCATTGTGGATTCATTCCTGCAAATCTTCTCGATGGACGCATCGGGAGGTGATATCGTCCAATTGACATTCGATAATGCAAACTTCGCCCCGGCATTCGCGCCGCGATTCAAGAGTTCGATCGTCATAGGCCCGGCAGTCGGTGGAGGCGGTGGGCTCGGTCCGATCGCACCGATCAACCCATAAGCCAGACTGTTTGATTGCTTTCTTAAGCGTCTTTGGAGATAACGGTGCGGATTGGCGAATGTGCGTCGCCAATCCGCATTCTTTTTTGCTTTATAAGGTCGCTTCAAGAACTCCCGTCATGAAGGCTCTCGTTTACGACATCAAGCCGGCTCGTTGGATCGCGTGCAAAATGCTGGGGCGGTGGGTGCCCTCGGTGAATTGGTCGGCGCTGGGCAGTCTGAGATACACCGACATTCTCAAACCGCCGTTGCCCTCCGACGATTGGGTGCTGCTCAAGACGCGGCTCGGGGGAATCTGCGGTACTGATATGGCCATGCTGACGCAGCGAACGCACCCTGCCAACATTGTGCGATCGCTAACAAGTTTCCCGATTGCGTTGGGCCATGAGAATGTCGCCCTGGTCGATGAAGTCGGATCAGGCGTCGGCAAATGGAAGGTTGGCGATCGGGTGGTCTGCGAGCCGTCGCTGTCGTGCGTGCCGCGCGGCGTCGATCCACCGTGCGAGCCATGTGCGGCTGGACGTTTTTCGCTTTGCGAATCGTACATCGGTCGCGGTCATTTCGACAAAGGGACGATGATCGGGCTGAACAATTTCACTTCGGGAAGTTGGTCGCCTTATTTTGTTGCGCATAAGTCTCAGCTGTATCGGGTGCCGGATACGTTGAGCGACGAGCAGGCCGTGCTGGTCGATCCGCTGGCGTGTAGCTTGCATGCGGTCCTGCGGCGCGTGCCGACTGACGACGAGCGGGTGCTGATCATCGGGGCTGGTATCATTGGAATCGGCGTGCTGAAATGCCTTCGGGCGATGGGGTCGAGGGCACAAGTCACGATCATCGCGCGAAGCAAACGGCAGGTTGAATCTCTGCGCCAGTGCGGTGCAAATGAAGTTGTGATTGCACCACGGAGACTATCGCGGGCAGTTTTGTTTGATCAGGTCGCGGACAACCTGGGAACGCAGCGCGTGGCTGGCCGATTCGGCAATCAATTAATGATCGGTGGGGCCGACACGGTCTTCGATTGTGTTGGAACCGGCGAAACCCTGGCCAACGCGATGAAATTCTGTAAGTCGCGCGGGACGGTCGTCGCCGCCGGTACATCGCACATTGCATTGGTTGATACGACGGCACTGTGGTTTAATGAACTGACCATCTTGGGCGCGTATGGCCGCCAATTCGAAAACGTAAATGGAAAACGCCGGCACACTTACGAAATGGTGTTCGACTTGATCGGTCAAGGAAAACTCAAGATCGATGACTTGGGCGTCAAAACGTTCGCGCCGTCGCAATACAAAGAGGCGTTTTCGGCGGTGGGGCAGCGTAGTGGGTCCGGTGTCTGTAAGATCGCATTCCATCACGGAATCTGAATCAAGGGACGTAGACCAGCAATATGTCAGGAGCCAAACGATGCGAAGAATACATGGCTTTGTCGCAATTTGTTTTGTGGGAACCCTATTAGGCGGATGTTCGAACATGAAACACTCACATGACGAGAACTCAGCCCACCCAAAGGGGCACAGCAACTCGCATCCGCCGATCGACTGCCCAATGCACGATCGCAAATCCGGTCATCACCATCGTCCATTCAAGAGTGTTGAAGAATACATCGCGCATTTGGATCGAGAGGAGCGCGATCAATGGCAGAAGCCTGACGCGGTTGTGTCGGCGCTGAAGCTTAATGGGACGGAGACGCTGGCTGACGTTGGGGCAGGCTCCGGTTACTTTTCGTTTCGATTTGCAAAGGCGCTGCCGAATGGCAAAGTGGTTGCTCTCGACATCGAGCCTGAAATGATCGCCCATATGAACAAGCGTGCGGTGGAAGAAGAGATTGAGAATTTTACGGCGGTTGTTTCTTCGCCCGACGATCCGAAAGTGCCCTCATCTGCTGACTGGGTGTTCATTTGCGATGTGCTGCACCATGTTTCCGAGCCGGAAGCGTGGCTGTCTCGCTTGGGGGGGCAACTTCGTTCCGGGGCAAAGGTCGCCATCATCGAATTCAAGCAGGGCGAGCTGCCCATCGGTCCACCGGAATGGATGAAGATTTCCCCGGAGAGATTTGTTGAGTTGATGGAGGGGACTGGGTTCGCGATGACTTCAAGAAACGACGACCTGCTGCCGTATCAACATCTCTTTGTATTCACGCGCGACTGATTAGACTTTCGGCCAATGTTGGATATTTGCGCGCAGAGAAAAAGGCGACCCACATCCCGTGGATCGCCTTTTCCTTTTTTGCTGTGTCACACTATGCCAAGAAGGCTCGCTAATCGCGAACCTATGCAGTCATGCGAAATTGAATTACTTGCTTGGGAAACGGAAGCTTTTTCCGTTGCGGGTGGGGCTGGTGGCGACGATGAATCCGCCGGTCTTGTTGTAAGCGACGGCTTTGATGCTGCCTTTGCCGAACTGTTTAGCGAGGGTCGATTTTGCCGACGCGACGCTCCAGTTTTTGCTTTTCGACGTTTTGCTCTTCGAGGCTGCGCCAGCCCAGCGATTGAGCTGCGTATTTGATACGCTCTGAATCACGGCACCCTTTTCGACCCACTTTGAAAACGAGTTGAGCTGTGAGGGGGTCGGACGGTGGCTGGTCTTCGAGCCGGTTGTCTGATTGGCCAAAGTCTTGAAGAAGCTAGCCTTTTTCTGGAAGTTTGCACGGACACTTGCGTAGGTGGTTTTCTTTGAAGCTGCCATATTGAATTCTCCGTTTTGCTCTTTAAATACAGATCTAAGTGACACAACAGGCCATCCACATTCGGGATGTACCATTTTGATCAGGTGCCGGTTTATCGGTGGCTCTCGCGTACGTCTTGAATTATTCATGCTGAGAACCGACTCGGACGGTCAGAACGACCGATAATCCGGTTGAATGCGGCAATTTGTGTTTTGGATTTTGTTAGATCCCGGACCGGACAATCAGCGTTCACAGGCACTGATAGCGACCTGATCTGAGATCCCAATTTCGCAGGTCGTAGATTCATCAAAGGCATTCCGCCAAAAAGTCGATTTCCAAGTATGTAAGCACCGCGCTGAAGGTGCAGTGGATCGTGTGGGTGATCGGTGCAGCTCGGCTGGCGATTGCCATGGCTTTGAAGAATTGAGAGATTGATCTGGTGAATACTGCGCTTTTGTCGTCTATCGTGAACTCCGACGCATTGCCGTCGATTCCGGCTGTTGCGCTGAAGGTGATCGAACTATGTCGGGAAGATGACGTCGACGTCAAAGACGTTGCGGACGCGATCTCAACGGATCCGGCGCTCACAGTTCGGATGCTTAAATCCGCGAACTCATCAATCTTTGGAATGTCAAAAACCGTCAGTTCGCTACCGCAGGCGATGGTTGTCCTCGGGATCCGTACCGTCAAGGTGATGGCCTTGGGGTTTGCATTGGCGGACACGGTCAAGGGCGAAAAGAAAGGGCAGTTCGACTATCCGAGATATTGGCGGCGCTCGTTGACGACGGCGGTCGCTGCCCGACAAATCGCGCAAGAATTCGGTGGTGTCCGGAAAGACGAGGCATTCGTCGGTGGGCTGCTCAGCGACATTGGCATGATTGCCGCCGAACGTCATAGTCAAGAACAGTACAACGAAGTTATCAAACGTCATCTCGCCGGTGAAGGCCGTTTCCATGAAATCGAGCAAGCGGTGCTTGGCATCACGCACGCCGATGTCAGCGCGATGATGTTGGCGAATTGGAGCATGCCAGAAGCGATGAGCCACGCCATTCGTGCGCACCACGGCAACGGCCTAGAAAGCCTCGACGCACGCTCCAAATCGCTGGGCACCATTCTCAACGCTGCATCTGAAATCTCTTCCCTGTTTTCAGGCGACGTTGATCCGTCGCGATCAGAAGAAATATTCGATTCGGTCGCCAAGACGTGCGGGGTATCGCGCGAATTCCTCGACGGCGTCATGGAAGTACTCAACCAGAACGTCAACGAAGCGGCTGAGATGTTCAGTGTCGATCTCGGAGACGAAATCTCCTTCGATCAAATCAGGCAAGCGGCGATGATGCAATTGACGCATCTTTCGATGAGCGCCGAACATGAGCGCATGAGCGCGCAAAGTCAGGTTGAGTCGTGGCGCCAGCGTGCCGAAACGGACAAGCTCACGGGCGTCGCCAATCGGCAAGCGTTTGATGATCATCTGGCCAACACAGTCCAAGATGCTCTTAGCATTCAGGGCCAGATCGGATTGATCATGTTGGATATTGATCATTTCAAGAAGCTCAATGACACCCACGGTCATCAGGCTGGGGACGAGGCGTTGCGTCGCGTTGGATCCTGCGTTGAGCAATTCGTTGAGGAATCGCAATTTGTTGCTCGATACGGTGGGGAAGAGTTTGCGTTTGTTGTGGCGGAAGCGACTGCCGGAAAACTACGCGAGTTGGCTGAAGAGGTGCGCGAGCGCATTTCCAAGATTCGCTTTGAGCACAATGGCACCCCATTGCAATTCACGGCGAGCCTCGGGGCAGCCCACGTTGATTTCACTGAAGAATCTGTCAATCCTGAAGAATTGATCCGTCGCGCCGACGAGTGTTTGTACGGTGCCAAACAGGATGGTCGTAACCGCGTTGAGATCGTTTTTTGATCAGTTCCACTCGGACGTTTCCCGTTCCAAGTCGCACCTAATACGCGTAGGATTCCTCTGCGCCGGATGATTTGACAAGCATCACAATCCCGACAACCACCGGGATGATGCATAGTATTTGTGCGACCACAAATCGCTTCCAACCCTTGAGGCGACCCATGGGACAGAGCGTGACGACTGCAACCATCAGTGGAGTGACCGACCCGAGCGCGAACTCTGTCGGAAACGTTTCGCCATCTGAGTAGAAATAAAATGCCAAGAACGCCATGACGGGAATCATGATGGATGGTATGGCCATCGCTCCCGAAATAGGCTCGCGTTTGGGCAGTCGTAAGCAAATCAAGAAGAGAAAACCCAACACGGCTGCAATGGAACCACATACCTGTGCGAATTTCGCTTGGTTCGCATGAACGACAAGAATGGAAGTCAGTATCATGCCAATCGTCACCATAAACAGTGGTGACAAGCCGTGTCGCTCGCGATTGAGATGAGATGTTGCTTCCAAATTGGCAAAGATGATCGCTGCGACTCCACCTATCAGCCACCATCGTTCGCCGGCGTAATCATCCCAGGTTGGATGAATCAACCACGCGGTGGCTGAAGCGAAAACCAGCCAAACGATGAGTCGAAGGATGTGTGTGCGCGTCATCCAGGAAGCAAGAAATGCTGCAACGGTTGCACCCCAAATCGCCACCAGAATCCATTGCCAATGCTCTGTCGGGGGGACGCCTGGCCATTTGAACATGCGGATAAAGCCGACGGTAAGTGCGATTCCGCAAGCCAGCGCCGGCAAGGGATCGGCTTGGCGTTCATCCTTCAAACGCCAAAACCGATTGCCGATCAGAGTCAAAACAACAAGTATGGCCGCAGGCGCAACCACGCCTCGCAGCAGAAATGACATCACCATAGCGTCAAACTCTTAGCGGCCAGCGTCAATTAGCCTTCTTTTCCGCCTTCAAGGGCAACGATGATTTTGACGTCGTCGCCAAGCATGCCGCCTTCGAGTCCATAGCTCATGCCAAATTCGCTGCGCTTGATCGTGAATATTGTTTCGATGCCTTTGCTCGCGCCGCGCGGGCCTTCGTTTGATCCGGTGATTGCGACGTCGATGGTGATCGACTTGGTGACACCGTGGCAAGTGAGATCGCCGGTGACTTTCAACGCGCCTTCTTTTCCAGCTTCGACCTTGGTGCTTTTGAAGCTCAGCGTGGGAAATTCGAGGGCATTAAAAAAGTCCGGGCTCTTGAGGTGGCCGTCACGCTTTTTGTTGTTGCTGTCGATGCTGTCGGTCTTGACAGTGACGTCAAACGATGATTTTGAAGGGTCGGCATCTATTGAGAACGTTCCGCTGACAGCATTGAAGCGGCCATAAAACGGAGCCGACTTCTTGTGCATCACGCGAAAAAGAATGCTCGAATGGCCACCGTCAATCGTATACTCGTCGGCGATTGCTTCCGACGCATGTCCTGCACAGATCGCCGCAAACATCAACGCCGCCAACTGAATTCCCGAAACTGATTTCTTCATGGCCAACTCCTGCTATGGTCAAGTTCAATGTCAATCCAAGCTAACGCACGCGCGATCCAGTCGTCCGACGATCCAGCCCCGCGTCCGCAAACTGTATCTGCTCCGTGATGGCACGCCAACTGTTTGTTACACAATGGCAACATCAACGCGAATTGATGCGTTCAGTGCGGGCCATTGCGAAGAAGTGCGGTGACGAATCGACATTTCGATCCGTCACCGCCCAAAATTTAAGTTCTTTGACTTTGCTGTCTTAATCCGACGCGAATTCCGATTCAATGACTTCGAAGTCCGACTGATCGACGTCATCATCACCGTCGAAATCGAAACAACCGCAATGTGACGCCATCGTGGACGCATCCGAGCCAGTGAAGCACGTTTGAAATTCGGCGAAGTCCAGCAAGTCGACATCACCGTCTTCATCAAGGTCGCCAAGATCCGTTTCGGGAACAAATTGCCAAAACAGTGTTACGACATCCGATGCGAATCCAGGCAAGCGATCGCCTGCAGCGTCACCGACATAAATCTCGTACGTGGCTTCGTACTTGCCGCAAGTTTCAGCCGCGTACCAGTTGTGGGTCATGAAACCATCCCACTGCCAGACCGCGTCAGTTCCTTGCGTCTCGAAGATCGGATCAAACGTGCCTTGTTCAAAGGCCATTAAACCCTCCGATTGCTCAATCGCCTCGACGAACACGCCAGCACCGGGAGGAATATCGACGATGCCCCCGATGAGCCAACCGTACTGCCCGTTGTAGGAAAGTCCATCCAGAACGGTCGCAGCACCAGGATAAGTGTCATTGTAATCCTGAAGCCACAAGCGCTCGTTGGGATCACCATCGACGGAAACTGAGACGACCTGATCGATGACCGTCACTTGCAAGTGTTTCATCGCACCGCCCAATTGCGGTGACGCGCCTCCGAATGCCGATGCTGAGCAGAGTACTAAAATGGAGAGCGCGACGATCTTTGTCATTGCCGTCATCGGTTCGCCCCTGATCGCGAACGACGCCTTCCAAGGGTGAAGATTGCGCCGCCGGCAAGTAGAAATGCGCTTGTGGGTTCGGGCACATTCGTCCACGTCAGCGTGACGCTGGTTGGCGTGTAGGCCGAGTTCTCAGCGCCAGTCGTTTCGTCGCCGACGTACACTTTGTATGTCGCCAGGTACTCGCCAGGAGCAGTCACGGCGTACCAATTGTGGGTCATCACCCGATCAAATCGCCAAATATCCGGCGAACCATCCGTGCCGAAGACGGCGTCATATGAGTGCGACGCTTTCATTGGCCGCATGCCACCTTCGTACGTTTCGAGGCCCGCTGTCTGCGATTCCATTTCGATCCAAATGGCTTCACCGGCTGACGGAACGTTAAACCCTTCAAAGATCCAACCGTACTGATCGTTGTACGCCGTACCGTCAAGTACGTCGGCAGGCGCGTTGTGCGACTCGCCGAAATTGAGGAGTTCAAGCGGGCTGTCGTCGAGATTGGGCGTCGCTACGACGTTCGTACCGTCGAGGCTGACCGCGATGTGCTTCATGTTCATGACGCCGTTGACATTTTGCGGCCAAACGTCGGCCACAACGGTGGCGCAACCTGTCGATATGAATGCGGCAATCACCGCGATGCTCTTGTTCTTCATGTCTTAAATTTCCTAAGTAAATGACACAGTCCAGCGCTTACTGGGCTGTGCCTGGGTTCCAATTGTCATGTGACGATTGCTCGTCGTCTGATTTCTTAAACGTCTTATCGAACTTAAGATTATCCACGTGTCCATCGACGAACGCGTAGCCCGCATTCGGGCGGTGTCGTTCCTTGTGGACTTCCGCCGGGGCGTCATACTTCGACCAGAAGTGGGCCATCAAATGATCCGATGTTGTCGATGCCATCAACGAATCATCTCCCACTTCGGCAAAAAGTATCGTGGCAGCCGGTCTTGGGATTTGGTCGAACAAACGCCACGTTCGGTCTCCGGATTCAGCCGTGGAGAGTTCGAAGTAGACGTTGAGGCCATAACTCCAATAGGCTGGCCCGCTGGAATCCGCCCGCCGCCGATCGAAACCGCATCGGTAGTTTTCGTTGAGCAGTTTCACCCAACTGGCCTTGTTCATTCCGCTCGACCACGGTTGCGTACCCGTGTATTTCACGTACGCATACCCCCATGGCAGGCCGTTTTGAAAACCGAAACCGGCTGAGTGATGGCTGCGCGGGAAGCGGTTGTCGTACTCGTCCGTGTAGAACTGGTTAAACCGACTCAGTTCTCGCATCTTGGACAAGCACGCCACGCGTTTCGCCTGGTTTCTGGCGCTCTGCAAATTCGGCAGAAGCACCGCGACCAGCAGCGCGATGATGGACACCACGACGAGCAACTCGATCAACGTAAACGCAGACCGGTTGCGCGTCGGCTGAATCAACTTCACATTGATTCTCCTGGTTGATTGAAATCTCGCGGCGCACAACACCGCCTGATCCGTTTCAAAGAACGGAAGTCATGTACATTGGGTATTGCCCTATGAGAATTGCGGGCGGGGTGGGGGTGGTTCGTACCCAAGCGTTGCAAGGGGAATCAGGAAATGATCCGTCGGTATTTGTCGCACAACATGCTTGGTAAGATTCAGTTCGGCCGATTCGTTGCCCAGGGAAACAACCAGCCCCAGTCCGCTCCACGTCGCCGATAATCCCCGGCATGCCTGCGATCCGATCACCCAGCCGCCATTTGTGCTCTCTTTCTTGGCGTTCGGTTTTTGGGCCGAGCAGCAACCGCCCGCGGGCTTGGTTCTTTCTGGTGTGACCGAGGGTTTGGCGCAGCAGCACGCCGTCTTGCACATCAGCGCTGTCGTGCAACCGCAACCGTGATCGCGACACGGGAAATCTTCATCACCGATCGGGCCGGACTGCGGAAGTGGAAATCCCACGATGGCCATCAGGAAAGCCAGGATTGTGACGCTGGAAGAAAGTTGTCGGAATCGTAGACGATTCATGCGGTTCAGTGGCGGTGATTAACTTTTCAGATGGATCACGGAGTTGCTGATGTTGTATCGTCTACATTGGGTTTTGGCCAGAAGATGGCGAACGCAGCAATAAAAAGCGAAATTGAAAGCAGTAAGATTAACTCGCGGGCGGGGCTGTGACAGAAGATCCGATCGTAATCAATCGCCGGAAGCATCGAAGCCATCCGCGACAGCGGCGCTGGCAATTGCGCAGGGACAGCGCTCGCCAAGTCCATTCGCGCCGTATCGACATTATCCGATTCGCCGAGCGAAACACTATCTGGTTCAATTTCGCCGACGTGAAAGACTTGCTCTTCGGGCGTTTGGAATCCGAGCTCGCGGCGGGCCAGTCGTGAAATGACCACGGGATCGTTGTGGATCGCGTCCAGCCGTTTGCGCATGATTTCGAGTTCGCGCTGGGCGTCTTGCGTTTGGAGCGCCCGGACCTGTTCGGTCACCGTGGCGTCTTGATATTCGCGCCACGCCGGCAGCACCATACACGGCAACATTCCCGCCAGCGACAAACCGATTAGACACCAGAATACAATGCCAGCGCTGTCTCCCGGAGGAACAGTTGCGTCAGCGTGATCGAGAGATTGAGATGTTTGGCGATCCGTGCCCACTAACGATTCCAGAATTTCCCGCCGTAGACGGCTGAACTTCCCAAGTGCTCTTCGATCCGAAGAAGGCGGTTGTACTTCGCCACCCGATCGCTTCGACACAAGCTGCCGGTTTTGATCTGACCGGCGTTGGTCGCGACCGCGATGTCGGCGATGGTGGTGTCCTCGGTTTCGCCGCTTCGGTGCGAGATGACAGCCGTCAAACCATTTCGCATCGCCAGGTTCACCGCTTCGAGCGTCTCGGTCAGCGTGCCGATTTGATTGACCTTAATGAGAATCGAGTTGGCGCTTTTTTCCTTGATTCCTCGGGCCAAACGCTCCGTGTTGGTGACGAACAAATCGTCGCCCACCAGTTGAACGTTGTCGCCCAAGGCTGCGGTCAGCTTGCCCCAATTCTCCCAATCGTCTTCAGCCAGTCCGTCTTCAATACTGCGGATCGGGTATTTTTCGCACCAGCTTTTCCAGGTGGCAATCATTTCGTCACCGGTCACCTTTTTATCCGGTGCCGATTTGAAGAATGAATACGTCTTCGATTTCTCGTCGTACATTTCGGTGGTGGCAGGGTCGAGCGCGATAAAGATGTCTTCGCCCAACTTGTAACCCGCCGCCTTCACCGATTCGGCGACCACTTCCAGCGCTTCGTCGTTGCTCTTGAGCGACGGAGCAAACCCACCCTCATCACCGACAGCTGTGTTGTAACCCTTCTTCTTCAAAACCGTCTTGAGCGCTTGGAAGCATTCCGCGCCCATTTGAATTGCGTGTGCGAAACTTTCAGCGCCCCATGGTTGAATCATGAATTCTTGAAAGTCAACGTTGTTGTCGGCGTGCTTTCCGCCGTTGAGAATATTCATCATCGGAACCGGCAACACGTGGGCACCTGGTCCACCGAGATATCGAAACAGTGGTTGTTCGCATGAGATCGATGCCGCCCGCGCCGTGGCCAACGAAACAGCCAGCATGGCGTTGGCACCGAGGCGTCCTTTGTTGGGCGTTCCGTCGAGGTCGATCATCACTTGGTCGATCAACTCTTGGTCGGTGGCGTCAAGACCGATGACGGCGTCGGCGATTTCACCATTGACGTTCTCAACGGCTTTCAACACGCCCTTGCCATTAAAACGTGAAGCATCGCCATCGCGTAGTTCGACGGCTTCGTATTGACCGGTTGAAGCGCCGCTGGGTACCCCGGCTTCTCCGACGGCTCCATCTTCCAAAGCGACGACGCCGTGAATCGTTGGGGTGCCTCGGGAGTCGAGGATTTCGCTGGCTTCGATATGCGTGATCGCGCGCGACATGATGACTGTTCTCCGTTCGGGCCTGTCGTGGCCAAAGATATCACCATTGAATTGATGATATCGCTGCATGTGATATCGGCTGACGCGCTCGAAGTGCGCCACCGTGGGCATCATAGGAAGGGACCCAAGCGCGTCAAGATGAAAGCGGTGGGGGACTTGGGGTGAACCTGACGGGAGTTTCGACGGTCGCGATGTGAACTCGCTTGGACTAAGTCCGACGCAAGGCGAAACAGTTTCCTGGCAACTCGACGATGGTGCTCTTGATCCGCAGAAGCGTGATCGCCACAGAAACTTCCGACGCACTCAAGTTGCTCTTGCCGATCAGTTCGTCGATATTCATCTCGCCTTTGGAAAGCAGGTCGACGATCGTTTTCTCGTGACCACTTAACGACGCCAATCCGGCAATCGCTGGTGTCTCTGACTCGCTCGCTTCCGACCGCTTGTCTCCGACCGACCCCATGACCTGACCGACATCGCCCAACTCGTCGAGGATATCCTCAAGACCCATCACCAGCTTGGCTGATCCCGACTGAATCAACGCGTTGGTGCCGATCGCAGTCGGTGTGTCCAGCCGCCCGGGGATTGCGAAGACCTCACGATTGTACTCATTGGCCAAGCGCGAGGTGATCAGCGCTCCGCTTCGTTTCGACGCCTCGACCACCAACGTACCCAGCGACATGCCGGCGATGATGCGATTGCGACTGGGAAATGAGCCGGCAGTGGGTTGCGATCCGATCGGTAGTTCGCTGACCAATGCGCCGTTGGCCATGATCTTGTCAGCCAACGGGCCGTGTTCGGGTGGATAGACCACATCGACGCCGCAACCGAGTACCGCGACGGTTCGACCCTGCGCAGATAGTGCGCCTTCGTGCGCATAACCATCGATGCCGCGTGCCATCCCCGACACGACGGTAAAACCTGCGCCGGCAATCAATGCGCCGAAGCGATGGGCCTGGTCGTAACCGTAGCGACTCGACTTGCGTGAACCGACGATCGCGATTGAAACCGCGTCCGACTGTTGGAGTTGGCCGCGTACGTAGATGCACACCGGCGGATCATTGCAATGGCGAAGTTGCGCGGGGTAGTCGTCATCTTCCCAGCAGATGATATGAGCGTTCACCGCTTGCGCCCGATCGACCTCTCGCTCGATGGCGTCGGTGTTGCGGGTGTTGAAAACGGCCTGTGCCCGCCGCGGTCCGATCCCTTCGACTTGGGTCAGTGAATCGATGGAGGCGTGTTTGAGTTTTTCGACGCTGCCGAAGTGTGCGATCAACCGACCCAGCATGACCGGGCCGACCGCGTCGGACAAGTGGAGGCCGAGATACTTACGTCCGATTTCCGAAATCGTTGGTTGGCCCGTGTTCAGCGTGCGTACCTCTCTGTCTGAACGTCGCATAGAAACTGGCTTAAATCAAGCATTCACCGCCTGCGCAACAATGTTGAGTTGCGCGGTCGTTTCTGCAATCTTGACGGTACTCGAATGTCCGTCTGAATTGTCATGCGACGTTTGCATCAACTCGACGGCGAGCGTTTCGTCTTTGATATATTGCTCGAATGCGGTGACGGCCGCCTGCAAATTCTTGTCGTCTGTCACGATCGACAGGGCGATGCGATCTTCGATGTTGAGACCGGAGTCCTTACGCAGGTTCTGGATGTTGCGGACCAAATCGCGGGCGAGTCCTTCTTGAATCAACTCGACAGACAACCGCTTATCAATCAAGATTACGGTTTCGCCATCAACAGCCACCGACCAATCGTCGCCGGCGTCGTGGGTGACGATGACATCTGACGCGTCGAGCGCGAAGATGCCGGCATTCACCGATACGTCCACCGAGTTGTTCGCAGCCAGTGCTTCGACGATCGATTGCCCATCCGTTTGCGCGAGGGCTTTGATAATGCCCGGCAGATCCTTGCCGAATTTCTTGCCAGCAATTTTTTTATTCACTTCAACGTTGCGCGAAATCAAATCGTCCACCGAATCCCGCGCCTCGACATTCTTAACGTTCAGTTCCTCGAGGATGTGGCTGCGGAATTCTGCGTGCTCGACAGCTGATCGCTCGGTGTCGTTGGCTGGTTTGACCAACACACCCGCGAGCGGTTGACGCACTTTCAATTTCGACGATGCCCGCGCCGATCGGGCCAAGGTTACAATACGCAGCAGGGCGGCCATCTTGTCGGAGAGGGCGTTGTCGATCAGCGCCTCATTCGGTTCCGGGTAATCGCAGAGATGCACGCTCTGTGGTGCACTTGGCGATTGCTTCGCGACGAGGTTTTGATGAATCTGCTCGCTGACAAAGGGCAGGATCGGAGCGATGACCTTGTTGAGCGTCGACAAAACTTCGTAAAGCGTCTGATACGCGGCGAGCTTATCGGTATCGCCAGCCTCTGGACCACGCCAAAAGCGACGTCGGTTGCGACGGATGTACCACGTGCTGAGGTTTTCGATGAACCGTTCGACAGCGCCACAGACTGGCGGAAGGTCGAACGCTTCAAATGAAGCGCGGGCGTCGCGAATCAACAATTGCAAATCGGAAAGAATCCACCGGTCGATGTCGGGGCGATCGGCGTAAGGCACGAGCGGTGCGTCCACGTCAAATTCATCAAGACGGGCATAGTTGCAGAAAAACGCGTAAGTGTTCCAAAGCGGCAGCAATACGCGTCGGCGCGTTTCGTCTGCGGGTGTCGATGTGACTCGACAGATCGGATCACCGCCGACCGTATGCGTCATCTCAACGCCGTCTTCGCACTTGATCGTGATCGGTTCGTCGGGGTGCCTCGTTCCGAAGGCCAAATCGCTGATCGGCGTTTGCGAAGCGTACATCCACCGCATCGTATCCACGCCCAATTGTTCAGCCGCTTCTTCAAACCAGATGGCTGTGCCATCCGACTTGTGCATCGCCTGCCGTTCTTCATTGAGTACCAACGCATGACCGAGCAGATTCTTAAAAGGTGGGCGCGGTTTCTCTTTGCCCATCTCCATCATCGCGCTCATCGCCAGGATCGCGTAGAACCAATTTCGGAACTGACCGGGGAAACATTCCGTGATCAAATCAGCTGGAATCCACTTGTCCCAGTACTCGCGATCGGCATTGTACTTGGTGGTCGAGTAGGCCACGATGCCGGCATCGAGCCACGGGTTGCCGACGTCGGGGATGCGTGCCATGTTCTGACACTGGCATTTGTCGCACGCGATCTTGACAGCATCGACATAGGGGCGGTGCGGGGTGTGCCCCTCAAACTCGTCCCATCCAGAGACAGCCCGCTCCTTAAGTTCATCATGACCACCGATGACATCGAAGTGACCGCACTCTGGGCATTCCCAAATCGGAAGCGCCAATCCCCAATAGCGCTTCTTGGAAATCATCCAGTCGCGCATGGTGTTGAGCCAATCGAGTTCGCGTTCTTTACCCCGCATAGACTCCGGCAGCCAATTGACCTGCGATGCGACTTTCTTGATCTCGTCGCGCCAGTCCATCGAGATGTACCACTCATCGACGAGACGGAAAACCAGCTCGTCGCCAGTGCGCCAACAATGCGGATAGATGTGCGGATACTCTTCGTGAGCGACTAGGAGATCCTTCTCACGCAGGTTGTCTAAGATCGCGTCAACCGTTTCGCGATCGGTGGCACGTTTCCCGGTGAATGGTCCAAAGCCTTCCGTGAATCGAGCCTCGGCATCAAGTGGAGCGATCGCGACGATTTCCTGAGCCTTGCCCCAAGCGTTGTCTACGTCACCGCAACCGGGAGCGGAATGCACGATGCCGGTACCCTCGCCAGCCACCACGTACGCCTCGCCCTTGGACGTCTTGCCGGGATCAAAGACACGGTGACCTTCCGCGCCACTCGGCCAATCGCGTTGATCTTGCGGGATCATCTCCAGTGGGTTGGCGAAACCTCCGCGCTGCTGTTGCGCGGGAAGTTCATCGAAGGGGCCGTCGTATGCCAGCCCGACCAACTCGCTTCCCTTGACTTTACCGAGGACTTCGTAACCGCCTTTTTCCTGGAAAATCTGATGGAGTGTTTTGAGTTTGGGCGTACTCTTTGGCCAGGGCTTGCTGCCGAAGCCTTCCTTGTACTCTTTCGCCAACCGTTGAAATTGCAAGTTTTCTTCGGCGAAGTAATAGATCGCACCGTCACGCTTGGCTTGAAGCTTGACGTATTGAAGATCGCCATTGACCGCGCATCCGGTGTTCGAGGTCAGTGTCCATGGCGTCGTCGTCCACACCAGCAGGTATTCGTCTTTGCGATCGCGAATCGGAAAGCGCACGAACACCGATGTGTGGGTGACGAGTCGGCGGCCCTCCGCGATTTCCATGTGCGAATAGGCACAACCCGCCCGTCCGGACCACGGCATCACGTCGGTGCCTTTGTAGATGAATCCGCCTTCATGGCATTTCTTGAGAAAACTCCAGATGGTGTAATTGTTCTCGGGGTCCATCGTGAAGTATGAATTGTCCCAGTCCATCCAATATCCGAGACGCTTGGATTGTTCCGACTGGATCGCCGCGTATTTGTTGACGCGGTTCTTGCAGGCTTGGGTGAACTTGTCGAGGCCGAGGTTTTCGATGTCGGCTTTGGTCTTGATGTCGAATTCCCGCTCGACTTCGACTTCGACCCATAGGCCTTGGCAGTCGAAACCATTTTGATATCGAAGTTCGTGACCGGTGGCCGCGAAGTATCGGCAGAAGACGTCTTTGTATGTTCGGCCCCATGCGTGGTGGACGCCCATGGGATTGTTGGCGGTAATCGGTCCGTCGAGAAATGACCAGCGTGGTTTGCCGGCATTCTTTTGGCGCAGCTTGTCGAATGCACTGATCTCGTCCCAGAATTTGAGCGTTTGGCGCTCCTGGGCTGCGAAGTCGACTTTTGTTTCTACCTTCTCGAAGGCCATGTTGATTCCTCGAAGTCTACTGATGGGCGACTGCATTTGATTGCAGATGTTCACTGCTTCGGACCGAATCAGAAACTATAGTCAACTTTGACAGGATTTGTAGGGCGGCGAGCCAGTCGGACGATCCGCCAAGTGAACGTCCGAACGACGATCAATACACATCGCGAACATACACTCATCGGAGGCTATGATCCGCTTTTTGGCACGATTGTCGACGCGGATGGCAAGTTCGGACAAATCCATTCGTGGACTATAACTCTAGAATTCATATGATGTTGCATGGTGTTACGGCGGTCTGGACCATCGCGATCGCAGGCAAAGATACACGGCAGTTGCAGAGTTGTTCGCCACCAGGCAATAGATTCTAGGATTAGACCCGTCATCGTCAGGCCGGATGGATTCGGCGGCAATCGAAAAGGCATAAACCATGCACGAACAAACCCACCCTGCAAACCAGCCGCGACGATCCCGGTTGTTCACGTTGATTTTCGTCTTATGCATGGCCGCCGTTGGGGCGTCGGCACTTCGATACCAACTCTTCGCACAGGGACGCGATTCTCAGACCCCGGAGAATCGACCCGTCGCCCCGCGCGGTGCACTCAGTGCCAACGAAATATCAACCATCGATCTGTTCGAGCAATGTTCAAAGTCAGTCGTGTACGTCAGCCCGATGATCGAGCGAATTCGCCGGACAGGCTTCTTTGCAGATCGCGTGACCGAGACGGGAACCGGGTCGGGATTTGTCTGGGACCGCAAAGGCCACATCGTTACCAACTTCCACGTCATTCAGGATGCGACCGCGTGCCGAGTGACGCTTCCCGACGGTTCGACTTATGACGCAAGTTTGCAAGGCGCTTGGCCCGACAAAGACATCGCCGTTCTGAAAATCGATGCGACCAGAGACAAACTCACGCCGATCACGGTGGGAACGTCGAGCGACTTGCAAGTCGGGCAAAGTGTATACGCGATTGGCAATCCGTTCGGGCTCGACTATACGCTCACAACCGGAGTGGTCAGTGCTCTCAATCGCGAAATCGCGTCGGTGACGCATCGAAAAATTCAAGGTGTTATTCAAACCGACGCTGCGATCAACCCGGGAAACAGCGGCGGGCCGCTTCTCGATAGTGCCGGTCGCCTGATCGGAATCAACACCAGTATCTATGCACCAGCGGGCGTATCTGCCGGCATCGGATTCGCGGTTCCAGTTGATGCCGTCAATGATGCGGTGGCACAGATTATCGCGTATGGCAAGATCGTACGGCCCGGTTTGGGAATCAATATTGCATCGGATGCGGTGTCTCGGCGGCTGCGTCTTAATGGCGTGCTGATCATCAACGTCGCAGAAGGCAGCAGCGCCGAAGCAGCAGGCCTCAAACCAACAACGCCTTCGCGCGACGGTGGGATTGCATTGGGCGATATCATCTTGAAGGTTGACGACGCG
>BQJS01000068.1 GCA_021604825.1 Phycisphaerae bacterium
TTCAACTGCGGGGAAACAGCACGCCCGCAAAGCAACAGGCCCCGGTGAGCACTCAGGTGGCTGACGACTCTACGGAAGGGGCGAACGAAGCGGACTCTCAAGATAAAGACCTTGAAAGCGACTCAGATCCAGAATCGCAGCCGTAAACACGCGTCACCAAGCGGGTGACGAATTCCTATAGTCAAGGGTTCGATCCGTCTCATGTTTCATCAACCGATGACATTCGAACAAGCCCTCGAACTCCGCAGCGAATTGGGGACCGACGCCACCATCATCAACGGTGGCACGGATGTTGTCGTCGCGATGAACCACGGCGCGATCAAACCCACGTGCTTTCTGGATGTGTCCAGAATCAACTCGCTCCGCAAAGTCGAGCGTCAGAATGGCCATCTTGTCATGGGAGCCGGCGTCACGTTTGCAGCGTTGGGCAAGATGCACATTCGCGCATTGCGTGAAGCGTCGCTTTCCGTTGGCGGGCCGTCAATTCGCAACATGGGCACCATTGGCGGAAACATCGCCACCGCATCGCCAGCCGGTGATGGTTGCGTGGCGCTATTAGCGGTCAACGCGGAAGTGCAGCTTTCGAGCAAAGCGCGAGGCGATCGCTGGATGCCGCTCGTCGATTACTTCATCGACTATCGCAAGACCGCGCTCGCCAACGACGAACTCATCAAAGCTGTCCGCATCCCGCACAACCCGCGATCGCGTTGGTACAAAATTGGCAAGCGAGGGGCTGTCAACATCAGCTTGGTCTGCTGCGCCATCTCGCAGAATGAAGACAAAAAAACTGAACTGGCGTTTGGATGCGTCGGACCCATTCCAAAAATTGCCGCGAAAGCGTCGGCGCTGCTAGCCGGCGAAACGCTTACGCCAGAACTCATCAACGACGTCGCCCATCTGGTCACGCAAGAGGTCAGCCCCATCGACGATCAGCGCGGGACTGCCACCTATCGCCGGGCGATGTGCGGCACGCTCTCCAGGCGCCTGTTAACGCAACTGATGGAAGACGATCCCAAAGGAGACGCCGATGCCTAAGCCCGCTCCATTGGAAGCCCCCATGACGCAGGTCACCTGCACCGTCAACGGCGAAGCGTTCACCCGCGACGTACCGGTGGACATGCCGCTATTGGAATTCATTCGCGACGTACTCGGCCTCACCGGCACCAAGGGCGCGTGTCTCGAAGGGGAATGCGGCAGCTGCACGGTCTTGGTCGATGGCGCAACGATCAACAGTTGCCTGATGCTGGCTGCCCAAGCCAACGAAAGCAGCATCACCACGATCGAAGGGTTGGCATCGGGCACCGAACTCGACGTCATTCAAGACAGCTTCGTCGCCACCGGAGCGGCACAATGCGGGTATTGCACGCCGGGTTTGATCATGTCGGCTCGGGCGCTGCTCAACGATCAACCCGACATCACCGAAGCCGAATTGCTCACCGCGCTCGAAGGCAACATCTGTCGATGCACCGGTTACGCCTCCATCATCGAAGCCGTCAAACGCGCCCATCGTGAAAGTCAATCCGCATGATTCAGCAGGTCACGACAACTGAATCGGACGCATCGGTCGACGCACCCATCACGCCGGCTGATCATCTCGTCGGAAAATCGTGCCGCCGTGTCGATGGCAAGGAAAAGGTGACGGGGGCAGCGCTCTACGGCGCCGACCTGTTTCCAAACTCGGCTGAGCTGTTCGCCAGCGTGGTTCGAAGCCAACACGCCCACGCCAACATCACCGCAATCGACACAAGCAAAGCCATGGAAGTGGCCGGCGTACTCGGCGTGTACACGCATGCAAACGTCGAGGGCACGAACATTCACGGATTGATTCGCCGCGACCATCCGGCATTGGCATCGAAGCGCGTTCGATACCTCGGTGACGCGATCGCAGTCGTTGTCGCGAAGACCGAACGCACCGCAAACCTCGGGCGCGATCAAGTCGAGGTCAAGTACGAACCGCTGCCCGTCATCGCCACGATGGAACAAGCGATCGCCGAAGGGGCGTGCAAGCTCTATCCCGAAGGCAACGTCATGGGCGACAAACGCATCCGCAAGGGTGACGTCGAGCGCGCCCTAGAGGGCTCGCACGTCGTGGTCACCGACACATTTTTCACGCAAACGGTAGACCACGCCTTCCTCGACATCGAAGCCGGGACCGGTCATTGGGACGGTCACACGCTCACGCTGTACGTCGCCGGCCAATGGGTCCACGAAGAGCGCCGCCTGATCGCGCTTGCGCTGGGCCTACCCGTCGAGCAAATTCGGATCATTCAACCGGTCACTGGCGGGGCGTTCGGCGGGCGCGAGGATATCAGCATTCAAATTTATCTGGGCCTCGCCGCCCTCAAGCACAAGGGCAAGACCATCGCGTTGCGCTACACGCGGTCGGAATCCATGCGGGCTCGGCACAAACGACACGCACTGAAAATCGAATCGACGTTCGGTGCCAAAGCCGACGGAACCCTGACCGCAGCCAAAATCGTGGTTCACAGCGACGAGGGTGCTTACGCCTCCACCGGCATCGCGGTCATGCGAAAAGCTGCCAGTCATGCGACGGGGCCGTATTCTATCCCCAACGTTGAAGTCGATGTGTACGGTGTCCACACCAACAACAACCCGACCGGCGCGATGCGCGGATTTGGGGCGTGCCAGATGGCCATCGCATACGAAGGGATGATGGATCGCGTCGCCCGCGCACTCGACATGGACCGGGAAGTGTTTCGCCGCAAAAACCTGATCCATGCTGGCGACACCGTCACGACGGGCCAACGCATTGATCCGGTCAGCATCGAACAGTGTCTCACCAAAGCCGTTCAGAAATTCAATGACCGACCGTATCCGGGGAGCGATGGCTTGCCCGATTACATCAAACGCGGCTGGGGAATGAGCGCGATTTGTTTCGGACTGGGATACGGTGACGGCTTCCCCGATTGTAGCCGCGCTCGCGTAGAACTTGACGACAATGGCATTGCCACCGTCTACACCGGCGGGGTCGAAGTTGGCCAAGGCTTGCTCAACACGATGATGCAAATCGCCGGCGAAGAGTTGGGCCTGCCCATTGAAAACATGCGCGTCGTGGCGGCTGACACCGAACTCACCGACGAATCCGGATCGTCCAGCGCCACGCGTCAAACCTATTTCACCGGCAACGCTGTCAGGATGGCCGCCAGCGAACTGCGCGAACAAGTCCTCGACATCGCCGGCATCAAGCTCAAGGTTCATCCGCACGAAATCACATTGCAACAGGGCTGGGCATTTGAAACCGCCAAGCCGGATAACCGAATTCGGATCGAGAAGGTCTGCACCGAGGGACTGACGCGCGGTTACAGCCTCAAAGCATCGGCGCTCTTCAAGCCACGCACCATCATAGAAATTCCATCCACCGGCCAATCGCCCCGCGCGTTTATCACCTACCTGTTCGGCGCGCACGTCTCACAAGTGCTCGTCAACATCGAAACCGGCGAGGTGAAAGTCGAGCGACACATCGCCGCCCACGACGTTGGCAAAGCAGTCAACCCGCAGTCCGTCGAAGGGCAAATCGTTGGCGGCGTCGCACAGGGACTCGGCATGGCACTGATGGAAGAAGTCACGTACCGAGACGGACGGATCATGAATCCCGGTTTGACCGACTACATCATTCCAACGATCAAGGATCTTCCCCCAGTCGAAGCGATCATCGTCGAACACGACGACCCCGGTGGCCCATTCGGCGCCCACGGTGTCGGCGAACCACCACTCATCGGCGCGGTGCCAGCCATCCTCTCAGCCATCTACAACGCCACCGGCAAAGCCCCATGCGAACTACCAATGAATCCAGAGCGCACCTGGCGTCTGATCAACGACATCCGCAACGATGATTCTCTTAGCAAAGTATTTTAGGTTTTCGTAGCAAGGTGCCACTGCTCTGTGAGCAGTGCTTGGCGTGAACGGGTGGCGTGCAGGTTCGATGCCGCGACCTGCAAGCCTGACGTCACATGTTACAACATAACTTCAATAAACGGATATCGGCGACCAGTGCAGGGAATGAATGGTTTACGCCGGGACTTGCCAGCGCTACGATGAAGTACATCCTGTACGGCTTCTGAGCGAGGGGAAGCGTTGGTCTTGGCTCGTTCGTACAAGCTGGGAGACAAAGATGATCCCCACCCTCCTGATCCTGAGCTGTCTCGCGCCGATTGATAAACCGGCTCGCCTGCAAACCGCGTTGCGTCAAATGAACCGGATGGCTGCGAATTGCCACCACACTGACAATGGGTGCATCGCATATATTCTTCAATCAGGGGTCATAGATAAGGCCTACAAGGTTCGCCTGACAGTGGAGTCCGTCGAAGCCAGCCCGGACGAAAAAACAACCATCATCAACGGCATCGTTCGTATCAAGCGCGCGGGCCTCACCGACTACCGAACCCCAGTCGAGCGACAGGCAATCCAGGAGAGTCTCGCTGAGACGCGCCGGTTGAAGAAACGCCACGAATGGGAAAGGAAACGTGAGCAATCTCGCAGCCCCCGCCCTGCATCGCCCTGTGGACGGAGGCCACGCTGTAGGCCGATTGATCAAGGCGAACAGCGTCGCCGCCGAACCGAGACGCGTGCGCGACAGCAAGAGCATCGCCACCTTCTCGAGCAATTAAACGAATCGGCAGAGGCTCGAAAAACTCAAGTTGAGAACGTCGCAATCAAAATCATGGACGATGAACACTACCCCCAAGATTATGAAAATGGTCAGAGGTTAAACTGCATCGTGCGCATAGAGAGCTTCACGCTGAGACCGGAAGTCGAGGAATTCGGATCGCCCAAGGCAATCGACAAGCTGTTCGCCCAACTTGAGGAAGTCACGCTTAAGAAGAAGAGCTCCGACCAATTGATCAATGCCAGGCAATGAACCGCCTTGCACTCTGCACTGCTCACAGAGCAGTGGCACGGGCGGTGTGGTTACGATTTGCGATAGGTTGTCTGCGGTTCATCCGCGGATGGTACGCGTTCTTGCGGCGCCGAGTCTGCGTCGTCGAACGTGACGTTGAAGATCGGCTGATCTTTGGCGCTGAAGACATTTGACTCGACGGCCCTCTTGACCGCCACCGCGATACGAAGCATTGCGACACCTGCCGCCGACCCGATCGCAGCCAACAGAACGTCAGTCATCGCTGGCGTGCGGGCCGGTAGTAAAATCTGGAGCACTTCCAACGCTGCAACCAGCGCGCCGATACCAAGCGCCGCTCGACCCATCTGCCCCATGTCTTTGCTGAACTTGCCGCGACAGCGCCATGCCGTCAGGGCAGCACCCAGCAACGCAAAGCGAAAGAACTTGGCCAACAAATCTTCCACTGCCACCGGTAATCGGGCGGTTTGATACGACTTGAACGGCAGGAATTCGACATCGCCCAGCTGCCCCTTGATGTGAGATGCTTCCATTGAAAAGTGGAACGGTGCCAGCTCGCGAGCGACGACCAAGACGAACAACCCAACGCACGCCGTTCGTAAGAGAGCGACCCGGTCCCCAGATTCACCATTTTGACGAGCCCATGCCCACATCATCGCGCAGCGGTCAGCCACCATGATGCCCAACGAGGCACCGACCAGCGCCATCAGGATATCCGTCGTATCCAATGATCGCGAGAGCACGAATAGCTGAGCGCCCGACGAGAACACCGCAAGCATCCCACACGCCTGCATACACCAAAACGCCCGCCGTCTCCCAACGACCTTGCAATGATTTTTGAGGTAGTAGCAGATTAAGATCGCCAGCAATCCAAATCCTGCGGCGGTCGACGCATAGTCAAACGTCCTTTGCCATCGATCGTTTCGTCGCCTAAATTCGGTGCGTCTGTCGGTGTTATCGTGCGTGTTGGTGATCGTCGTGCTCAGTCGGGCGTCGTTGGCAAAAGGAATCAGATGCGATTCTGTTACCGATCGGTAGATCAGGTTCGGCGAGAAAGTAAGGTCAAACGGAGAGGCAGCCGCCAAGAACAGAAGTACAGCGCACATCTGCGCCATCACAGCCGACGGTCGCTCGATCAAACTTTCCCGCCACCGACGACCCACCGACCAAAACGCATCCCTGAAAACGAAACCGGCTGAACGGGCGAACGTCATCAACACCACGCCCGCCAGCGCCCCCAACAAGTTCGCTCCAAAGTCCGCGGCTGACGATATGCGTTTTTCCGAAACCAACTGCGTCACTTCGATGCCGTAAGTCATCGCCGCACAAATCGCGATGCTGACAATCAGTGACACACTCGGCCACCACCCACGCTTCCAAAGCGTCGCACGAACTAGTGCACCCAAGGGTAGGAACAAGGCTACGTTGGAGGCCAGATCCGCCCAATGGGGTTGCTGAACCGGCAACCCAAACCACCACCGCCCGTTGAAGGAGTGCGCGTGGAAGGAGAAATCGAACGGCACCAACCCGCCCCAAAGCACAACCAGGGCATAGGCAGCCGTCACGACCTCCAAAATGTTTCGCCGAAACCAATACAACGCGAGTTATCCCCACAAAAAATCAACACGTTCGCCAAGCGCGCGAGCGTCTCCCGACTCGGATATCGGGTGACGCACTCGCTCGCTGAGGTACGAAATCGACCCCCGCCCTATTCGCGTCGGACAGATGGATTATGGGGCGACGCGACAAAACCAGCCGACACCTTGCTGCCGATAACCAATCTCGTATCCTTCGCGGCATGCAGAAACAGCAAGGCAATCGAGAGAAACTCGGCCTGACGCTTTTGGGTGCGACCTACATGGCAATGGTCCTGACCGGGTTCACCTGGGGTTTACCCAGTTCTAAATCAGACGCCTTGCTCTTTGGAAAAGACCCCAAAGAAGCGATTGCCAAGCTTACGGATTCGTCTGAAGCGTTGGCCCGAAGCGATGCGGCCGTCGGTGCCGACGTAGATGTCAATCCGATCGACGTGCAAAGCGGCGTCACGATTCTCAACAAAGACAAGCCGTCGCAATTTGAAATCGTGCGGCGTTATCGTCTTTTTACGCATCAGCCCGACGAGATGATCACGATGATGGCCCTCTCATCGATGAGCCCGTCCGCGTTACAACTCGACCCCCAACTCTATCAATACGGCGGACTGTTCGTATACCCCGTGGGCGTGTTAATCCGCGTGGCGAGTTGGTTCGGATTGACGACCGTCTCGAGCGACCCAGCCTACTATCTCGAACATCCCGAAGCGTTCGCCCGCTTCTACTGGATCGCCCGCGGCTACGTCGCCACCTGGGGACTCGCGGGAATCGTTTTGATGTTCGCGATTGGCCGACGCATCGGCGGGAGCGGCGTGGGATTGTTGTCCGCGACGATCTTCACTTTGCTACCGGTTGTCACATGCATGTCGCACGAAGCCAAACCCCACCTGCCCGGTGCTGTGCTGATGCTGGCGGCAGTCTGGTTCGCGATGCAGGCGCTTGATCGACAACGGTTTCGGGATTGGGCGGGTTTCTTCGTGTCATGCGGGGCGGCTGTCGGAATGGTCCTGTCTTCCGCGCCGATCGTGATTCTTATTCCGCTCGTCATCGGCATGCACTGCCGCAATCAACATTTTCGACAGGTTCACGAATTGCCCTCATGCTCCAATCGGCACGTGGACTATCGCCCGGTGTTTCTTCGAGCGTCGGCTGGCGGACTGATCGTCGCCGGCTTGGTATACGTCATCACCAATCCGTATGTGGCCATCAATCTGCTGATCAATCGCCCCGTCTTGTTCAGCAACTTCGGCAACTCCATGGCGATGTACGAAGTCTCCCGCATACCGGAAGGCCTGTGGCGTGTCGCGCAACTTTCCGTAGAAGGCGCTACCATTCCCGTCACGGTGATTGGCGCGTTGGCCATCATCGTCGCCGCGAAGCGCAAGTCGCGCGTCGCGCTACCACTGGCAGTCGGTGCCGGAACATTCGCCCTTCAGTTCGTTCTGATCGGCGCAGGCAAGCCCAACGAGTATGGCCGCTTTGGCATCTTCTATGAATGCGCCCTGGGCATCGGCGCGGCATGGCTCATCGTTGAATTGGGTCGTCGGTATCGCGTCCTGAGCGTGGGGCTTGGCATCGCACTGTGCGCATGGTGCGCGTTTTACTCTGCCGGTTATCTCTGGGGGTTCCATGCTGACGTCAACGGGCAAGGAAGTCGCGCCATGGTCGCAACCCAACTGCAAGACGTCGCAAGCGTCGCCGTCATCGCAGAACCAGCGCCGTACTCCTGCCCACCGCTGAAATTCGAGACAACGTCTATCGTGCTGTATCGATCGGGCCCAGCTGACTTGGTCCACGACCGCCTGCGGCGATGGGTCGAAGATGAAAACGCACCCGACACGTTGCTCGCGATCATCGACGAACCAGCGGAGGCCGTCGACCAGCTCAACTTAACCAATGAATTCGACGCAGAGGTTTTTGAGAATCGACCGAATTGGCTACCTCGCGGAAGAATCAGCTGGGCCAACAAGCCGGTTCTAACGATCCGGCGAAAGTCTGGATAGGAAATTGTCATTCCCGCGAGTTGATACCACATCGTTTGTCATTCCCGCGAAAGCGGGAATCCAGTTCATATAGCTTACTGGACTCCCGCTTTCGCGGGAGTGACGTACTGGAGTAGTGATTGCATCTAAGGCCCCTCAGCGCCTCCGGCGTCTCTACCGCCGACATCGTCATCACTCGAAACCGGTGCAGCCGGCGCAGAAGAAGGCCCAGACGAAATGCCAAGTTCCCGCTCGATATGCGATCGCATTCCAGCGATCAGTGAGCTTGCCGGCATCGCGTTGGCTGCCCTTAGCACAATCGCGTAAACATCCTGAGCATCACCGCCATTGTCAATCGCCTGGTTGATCCGTTCCACGGTCTGCGCCTCATCACCGACGAGGATCGAAATATCGGCAGCCAGGAACCAATTCGCCGCCGATTCGGAATCGAGGGCCAGCGCCCGTTGGCTCCACCCATTGAGCTTGTACGGGACGCGATCGTACGCTTTTTCGAGCACACTGTAGGCCAATTTCATGTACCGGTTCGCCACCTCGTCATCCAATTGCTTTGCATCGATGCTGGGCGCTCGCTCTGCCAACCGATCCCGAACAAATTGCTCGTGCCCCGCAGCAAGATGGTAGGCCATCACCCGCTCGCGAAGTGCAGCAATCAGCATCCGGCCATCCTTTGAAGCCGGAACTCGATTGAGCGCGACGTTGGCTGCATCGATCGCCGGCTGGGGGTTTCCCGGATCGGCTCGAAACGACGCGTCCGCCAACTCGGCGTAGCATCCGGCATGGGCGATCAACGGTATTCGGTTTGGCTCGGCTGCGACATCGTCATAGATCTTGGCGGCAGCACGCAAGTATTGAACAGACTTGTCGGTCAGGCCTTGCACGTAAGCAGCCACTGCTCCGACGCGTAGAATCTCGGGGGCCCACGCATTGACCCGGTCCGCCAATTCCGCCTCTGTCGCAGCGTTCAAATCGTTATCAATTTGGTTGATGGCTTCCGTTCCGAAATCGGAATTGGCCACCAGCGCACCGACGGCTTGTATGTATCGATCGGTGACGATTCCCATTCGCAACGGGCGGGCGAGAATCTCGAGCGCAGCCGACACCTCCAGTTGCCCGATGGATGCGACGACGAGCTTGGTCGCCAACTCCGGTTCAAACGGTTGTCGCTCAAGCTGCGCCCCCAACGATTTCGCGGCAAGCAGGCCTTCCTGGGCGACATCTTCCGTTCGCCCGTCGATTTCGGCAAAGACGGCCCGTAACGTTCGCAGCTTGAATTCGAGCAGCCCGATACCCATCTCACTGCTGACGATCGACCGAACGAATTCGAGGTCCGCGAGTGACTCATCGAGAATCGTTTCGCATTGTGCCCGATCATCCTTCATGTGCTGCTCAAGATCTGGATCGGGTTGCGGAGCGCTGGCTTGTATGCGCAGTCGCCGGACGTACTGCACTTGAAGCTGTTCGGCGACGTAGAGTTGCGATGCGATTTTCTGAATCAGGGCGGTCAGTTTGCGTTGCGGTCGCAAGCGATCGGTGTACGCCGTTCGCGAAAGCAGCGCGGCCTGGCTCCAGTCGCTTTCCGCAAGGGCACCATTCAAATCGTACAATGAACGAGCCGCATCAAAATCCCGTCGCGAATACTCCAACGCCCCAAGCCCGAAAACGAATGCCGCCACAACGATCATCCAACTCAACGATCGCCGCCGCGCGATGTGCGCCACCACGGCATCAGGCAACGGGCGCGCCAAAGCCCAGACCAACCCCAAGACTGTGAAGAAAACAAAAGGCAATCCAACCACCTGCAACCCCACATTAAAACACTCTTCGACGATCAAGGCGGCGAGCGCAGCGCTCATTCCAATCAACATCCATCGCGACGTAGAATCGTTGATGTTCGGAATGGCGTTCGTCCCACCATAGACCGCAAGGAACAACGCCCCCAACAGCAACACCAACCCGATGCCCCCAAGATCGCTGGCGACTTCCAACCACTCGCCATGGGCATGGCTGACCCTGCTTCCAAGGGCGGCGGGATCAGCCAGCACATCTTGGGCGGCCAAACCGTCTGCCAATAGCGCATATCCTCCGAGCCCATGCCCGCCCAACGGACGCTCACCGAAGAGGTCCATCGCATAGTCCCACGAATAAAGTCGAAAACGCATCGAAGCGCTGCGACCGGTCACCGAGGTTGTGTCGTGTTGGTTGAAGAAATAGATCGCCACCGCGACGATACCGATGATGCCCATGACCGCAGCAATTAACTTCACGTCGCGTCCACCGGCAAATGCAGCCACCGCGAAGAGCCCCAGTCCAAGCCCGATCTTCGGTCCGCGAGAGTCCGTCAAATGAAACGCCAAAACCATCACGCCGACAGCAAGTGCAAAAAGCAAAATTGTCGTCAGGCCGCGCGCAGCTTGGTTGCTTCGCATTGCTACGAAACCGCGCACCACAAACGCAATCGCGACAAGCACCCCGGGAATCAAACACGCGGCTAGGAACAGCGGGTTCCCAATCGGATACCCCACCCGCTGCACTGAATTTCGCTCGGAATAGTACCAGCAAGCCATTCCGGCGGTGAGCACCAAGACACCGACCATGCAGTATCCCGAAACAACCGCCGCCCGCCGGTTCAAACAGATCGCCAACGAGAACGCCCAAAGGACGTTGGTGCCCAAGATGACCGCCCCGCCAAACGCAAACGACGGCGCGTTCGACCAAAGCGTCGCCGCAAACGCCCATGCGACGTAGAGCAGCATCAAGATTTGCGACGCGAGAATCGGATCGATGTGCTTCTTCGGGCGATCGTCGGGGTGTGGATGGTCAGATTCATCTGCGCCGCTTTCATCGACTTCAATCACCGCATCTTCTTCGGCGACCTCACCCTGACTTCGCACCCTAAACAAAAATCCGAGCGCGGCGACCATGATGCCAAGTCCAGCCGCCGTGCCAGCTACGAGCGACTTGATCGCGACACCGTTGGGGGTTGGCTTGGCGTATTGCAGGTCGAGAATTTCGACAATCGCAAGCAGCAGCGAATCGGACGGCCAAGCACTCGCCCCATCGGGAAGCGATCGCGGCTTGCCGGCACTCGTCAACAGGCAGTTGCCCGCCAATGCCAGCGCTAAAAGCACCAACATCACGAAGTGAACCGGCTTGAGTTCGTTGGGATTGACGATTCGAATCAAACGCGACATGAATTCATTCTACAATTCTTGGGGACAGGAGTTTATTACGCCTTGGGCGCGGTCCAAATGATGTTGGCAACGTTTGCGCGGTGATTGGCCCCCAGCGAATAAGCAAACATCAGGTCGCTGAGTCTATTCAAATAAATGATCGCCGTCTGCGACACCGACGTTTGGGACACCGAAGATTGCGACGCGAGGGCAACCACATCGCGCTCCGCCCGCCGACACACCGTCCGCGCCACGTGAAACCGGGCGGCCAACTCGCATCCACCCGGCAAAACGAAATTCTTGAGCGTTTCGACTTCAGACATCAACGCATCGAGTTGGGTTTCCAAGCGCGCAATCGACTCGCTCTGCAGCGTCAGCATCTTCTCTTCGCCGTCCGCCGTCGCCAACTCTGTGCCCAGCACGAATAGATCATTCTGAACCTGCCGCAAATCTTCGCGCCACTGCTTAACATCGCACGCAACCACCGCCCATCCGATCACAGCGTTAAGCTCATCGACCGAACCGTAGCACGTCACGCGGGCGTGATCTTTGGGCACCCGCACACCACCGATCAAACCCGTTTGGCCGTCATCACCTGTTTTCGTGTAGATCTTCATGAATCTCTACCGTCAGTCGTCGGTCACAACCGAACCATTATAGAGCATCGTCGCCCAAGCGAAAATCACCCGCTCATCCCACCGCGCATCTGCCACCAACACAGCGACAAAATCGCAAAAAGCACGTTCGTGTGCTCGCCCCGAAACGCGCAATGATCCTCGTATAGCTTGAGGACAGCCGCCGAATCAAAAATGCCAAACTCGTCCAGCCGCTCGCGCGTAACCGTATCCAGAAAAGTCTCGCGCAGCTCGCGTCGAAAGAACTCACCCACCGGCACCTCGAAGCCCATCTTGCCGCGATCGAGAATTGCATCCGGAATGATCCCGCGATACGCATCGACGAGCACCCGCTTGCGCACCCCGCGCGACATTTTGAATCTGGCTGGCAGTCCCAACGCATACTCAACCAACTCGTGATCGAGGAAAGGCGTCCGCACTTCCAACGAATGACGCATGCTCGCCAAATCAACCTTGTGAAGCATGTCAGCCGGCAGTGAATACTGAAGATCAAACGCGAGGATTTGATTCAAGTCGCCGTCGGGAATATCGCCAGCCAACTCCTGAATCGCTTGGTACGAATGCTTGAGCGTAAGATCGTCAACACCCGTCGGATTCAAGATCGACATCGCGTCGCGCGAAAGTATTTGCGACCACGCCAGGTGTCGCGCCTGCATCGACGCCGTCGAAGCCCACAAGAGCTTTCGCATCTGACCAAGTCGCCGCCCGATGACCGATCGCTTTGATTTCGGCCCAAGGCCCAGAAGCGGTTCGATCACCCGCCGTCGAATCGCTGCCGGAATGCGATCGTACAAGTGCAGCGAATCGTGCCCCAAGTACCGCCAATACCCGCCGAACAATTCATCCGCGCCATCGCCCGAAAGACAAACGGTCACATGCTTGCGCGCCAAACGCGACACCATCGCCGTCGGAATCAGTGAACTGTCGAAAAACGGTTCGCCCAGATGATCGAGCATCTCCGAAATCAATTCGACCACATCGTTCGCGGTGACCGACAATTCGTGATGGTCGCTGCCGATGTGGTTGGCCATCTGCCGTGCGAATTTCGTTTCGTCGTAGGCGCGTTGGCCTTCGTAGCCAACCGAGAACGTCGAAACCTTCCCCGGCGTGCATTCAGCCAAGTGCGTCGCGATGATCGAAGAATCGACGCCGCCCGACAGGAACGCCCCCAATGGAACGTCTGCATGTCGCCGCCGAGCCACCGATTTGAAAATCCTGCGGCGAACACCCTCGCATGCTTCGCCATAATCCATCGAGCCATTGCCCCGCGCTTCGGCAACAGGCGCATAGTATCGTTGAGGGGCGCGGATGCCCTGACGGTCAAATTCAATAAACGTTCCTGGCGCAAGTCGCCGCCCATTCCGATAGATCGACGCATCCGGTGCCGTGAAACCAAACCGCACGTAATGCAATAGAGCTTGCGAATCGACGCTTCGATCCCAGTCGCCCAGCATACGAAGCGTTTGCGATTCGCTGGCGAAGTACGTCCGCGAACCGTCGACCGCGTAAACGATGGGCTTGATGCCAAATCGGTCGCGGGCGAGGAAACCAGTGCCGGTTTCGCGATCGTAAAAGCACAAACCCCACATACCGTTGAAGCGTCGCAGGGCAGCCGTCCCCCATGTCGCGCAGGCGGCCACGACCACTTCCGTATCGGTGTCCGTCCTGAACGCGCAACCTTCCAGCGCAAGCTCAGCCCGCAGCTCGCGGTGGTTGTAAACTTCGCCGTTGAAGACCAGAACCCAACGGTCTTGATAGATGAATGGTTGATGACCTTGCGGGGTCGGGTCAACAACGGCCAACCGTACCGCCGCCAATCCGACTGACGCGGAATTGTCGTGGCTTAACCAGGTTCCAGAATCGTCCGGTCCGCGGTGGCGCATCGTCGCGCAAGCGCGCTCCAACACAGCCCCATCAATCGCCGCGCCCGAATAATCGATGATCCCGGAAATTCCGCACATGTAGGAAGGGTATCAGCCGAAAGGCGTTTGATCGAATGCCGACCCGGACGTCCAGCAGCCAACCGGATCAGTCCAACCAACACGCCGACATTATGGGCCGTATTCCACGCTGGGCACCGACTCGCCCATCTCACGCAGCATCGCGACGACATCTTGCTGGCTGGGGTTTAGCTCGAGCGAACGGTGCAGCGACTTGACGGCCAGATCGTGCCGGCCCGCCTTCTGATGAAGCATGCCGATGCCCTTGTGAACGTTGGCATTGCCGGGCTCCATCGCGAGCGCCTGGCGATAGTGCAGAAGCGCGGTATCCAGATCGCCACGCTGCTCATGCTCGCTGGCCAGGAAGACGTATTGATCAGCCGAAGGGCCCACGAATTTCGCAGCCCACTTCGCCGAACGTAGAGCCTCATCCGATTGCCCCTTAAGTTCCAGCGCACGGTTCTTTCCAAGCAGCGCCGGCTTGAATCCCGGATGGGCGTTGATCGCACGATTGTAGAAATCGATCGCCCGGTCCAGATCGCGCTGGGCAGCCGCATGGTTGCGATTCTTCAATTGCTCCGTTGCCTGCATCATGCAGCACGCGGCGATGTCGTGGAGGTTTTCCGGGTCTTCGGGGTATTTGAAATGGGCTTCCTCAAACAACCGACGGGCGGCTCCGAACCGATCCTGGGCAAATTGATTCTGCCCCTCGATGCGCAGTTCCTTGTAAGTTGGACCGCACCCGGTGACGACGGCTAAACTTAAGAATGAAACGAGCAAGACGAATGCGCTTCCGCGCGAAGCATTGTGTGGCATAACCGTGCTCCCATGATCAGACCGTCGATCGATGCATCTGGCGACGTTGACTCGAAGGCATCCAATCAACAATGAACCAATCGCAAGACAACGTGAACCCGCCGAAGACGAAACGAGTCCGCTTCGTAATACTACACCACCACCAAGACGGCGGCGAGCAGCAAGATCATCAATTCCGAAATCAACAGTTGATTGAACACTGGGACTTCATGGTCGAGCAAAACGACAGCCTAGCCACCTGGCAACTCTTGAAAGACCCAACGATCAACCCAACCGCCAAGATCGAAGCAAGACGCGTCGCCGACCACCGAAAAGCCTACCTGGAATACGAAGGCCCAGTAAGCCACGGCCGCGGAATCGTCAAGCAAATCGAAAGCGGCACGTGCATCGTGGAAGAATCGACATCCACCGCCTGCACGGTAGAACTAGAAGGCACAAGACTAACTGGACACTACAAACTCCGCCGCAGCCAAGATGATCGTTGGACATGGCTTCCGCAAAGTCACGCATAAGCCACCATAGCCTACGGGCATGTGTGCCGAGCATTCTCATCGAAGACAGATTGGCGTATCCGAAAGACAGAGAGAATTGAGTGGAAAACAGTGGCTGCCCCGAACGAATCCTGAATTAATAGAGGGCTGGGCGTCGCGATTTGACACCTTCATCCAAGAGGACTGCAACATGCACGAGATACCCAACTGCACACGGCTCGCCAAGCGCCGAATAGCAACGCCCTACTTGGGCAAGGCAGCCATCTTTGCCAATGGGGCACCTCTGCGCAGATTCTTATACTTTCTTGGCGTTCTGGCGTTTTCAATCAATTCGTTTGCGATCGAATCGCAAGATCTGGTTCCACCAGTCAAGAAGATTGAATCGACGCTCGGTATTCTTGATTTGAAGACTTGCCGTATCGTCGATCATGACGAGCAACTCAGTAGCAATACCGCGATCCTCTCCGAGTTCTTGATACAACGATCGATCGCACTCGGTGCATCAGGCACAACGATTCAACTGCAATTGGGCCCGTTGGCGCTTCCCGTGATTCAGTCGGCCTATCAAGAGGACATTCGCGATCAGGCATATCTGTTGAAAATCGACTCTGACGGAATAGTCATACGCGCAGAAGGACGAGCCGGCATCTTTTACGGCATTCAAACACTGAAGCAACTTGTCGGCGAAACCAACGCGGCGCCGTACGTCGAAATCCTGGATTGGCCGGACCTGGCGTTCCGTGGCGTGATGGTCGATCCGGCTCGCGCCAACGAAAATGCGGAGTATTACTCGCGCCTTATCGAATTCTGCGGGCGCTACAAGCTCAACCGCATTCACCTACATTTGACTGACGATCAGAATGTCACGCTGTATCACGATGGCTACGAGCCGCTTATGCACCCCAACGCTTGGCGGACTGAATCACTTCGCCACCTGGTAAAACATGCCAGCCGATTCCACATCGAACTCATCCCAGAGATTGAGTCGCTCGGACACGCACGTGTATTTCTGCGACACCCCGACTTCAAACAGTACTTGCATCAAACGGAAGCAAACAAACCCCCGGGTAGCTGGGTCGGCACCACGCAGGCTGGGTATACAAACGTGCTTTGTCCTGCAAGCGAACGTGCCGCCACCTACCTGGCAGACATGTACGCATTGACCGCAAGCATTTTCGACTACCCCGTCATTCACCTCGGATGCGATGAAGTCGACATGACGAAGTGCGGCCGTTGCAGCGATGCCTTTCCGGGCGTTTCGTCTGCCCAATGGTTTGCTCAACACTTACAGCATTGCCAGCGGTTAGCCGCCAAACATGATCGGCGCGTCGCGGTGTGGGGCGACATGCTGATTAAGCAACCTCAGATTCTCGACCGCCTCACGCCGGACGACTTTGTAATCTATGACTGGCATTACAAACCGGAGGTCTCTGAAAAATCGGTGCGGCTATTCAAGAAGAAAGGCTTTGAAGTGATCGCCTGCCCTGCATTGGTCTGCTACCCGCACATGACCTTTCCGTCGAACGACAACCACGCAAACATCAGGCGGTTTACCCAAATCGCTCGGGAGCACGATCTGCGTGGCGTCAACACAACGATTTGGATTCCCACCCGCTACTTGAGCGACGCGTTATGGTCGGGAATCGCCTATGCGGCAGCACACGCCTGGTCCGGCGAACGATGCGAAGACGCCCCTATGTACGAAGCTTTTGCACAAGACTTTTTCTGTTCACAAGATGGCGATGCTTTTGCCGAAGTCTTCATGAAGATTCTCAGCGTCGATTGGCGATTGGATCGGTTCAGAATGTCATGCTGGTTTGACGACGAGACGCTTGCGAGTGCCAGGGAAATGGCTGCAGGTCCTCTCCGATCAGAGGCCGAAGCGTGTTTGCAGAAACTCGAATCGGCATCCCGTACATTGTCGGCATTGCGCTCCGGCGCTCGGGAAAACCGCATTGCATGGGAAGCGCTCGAGCAATCGGTGGCCATCAAGGCGTATACGATCGAACACTTTCTTGCAGCCGCCAACGCAAAAGATGGCGGTGAACTGGATTCCGACCAACTTGGTCGTCTCGATGCGACGTGCAAAGAGGCAGTCGCGTGGATTGAAGCCGACTGGGATCGCAATCGCTTTTCAGACGACTCGGGAAAAGCCGACCTCCACAACACCAACCAGCATCTACTGCACAGCTTCCGCCGGATGCACGAATACCACAAACAGTTGCTCGCGAAGTCGACTCATCGCTGACAATGATTTGAATCCATGGATATGTCAAAAAGGTCAGCAATAAGTCAAGACCGCGACTACATTCTTTCGACCGCCGAACGTCTTCGGTCAGCGCTTCCGGTACTCTTCGTACCAGTTCTCGATGACCGAGATGGCGTCCGGGCCGGAGTTTTCAGTCTCTCCGAGCAACGCAACCACCCGTTTGCCGTCGGCGGAAACCGACCACCCGGCGTTGAGCTGAAGATTCCGCGCCTTGCCGTCAAGAAAGAGCCGCGGCATGCCGAACTGCACCGTCGGGTCCGTGGTCACGTCGACAGCGTAGATCGTCTTCGCTTCCCGATTCAAAAAATACAGGACCTTTCCGTCGGCGGACCATTGGGGCGCTGCCCCACCATCGGTCGATATCTGCCATCTCCCTTGCTTGTCGGGAAACCGCGTGCAGTAGATCTCCGCCTCCCCGGACTCTCTTGAAACAAAGGCCACGAGCGTGGCAGCCGGGTTGAGAATTGCCTCACTGCGCACGAAGTCGGAGTCGAACAGTTGTGTTCGTTTACCCGGATCATCCAGCTCGATGTAGCTCACTTTCGAATCGCGCTGGATCGATCCCGCGATCATCGTGGCATGATGCCATTCGGCATCGAATGACCTGACAACGCCTTCGATTTTTTCCCGCGTTTCGCCGGATCCGTCGGCGGCGTAGAACCGGGTGGTCAATTTGGAATCTCCGGTCGGGTTGTAGAAACCGACGGCGAGTTCGCGCCCATCCGGAGACCAGCCCGCCACATTCGCGAATGTCGACTCAATGAATGTGAGGCGACTTCTCGATCCCCTTTCGAGGTCGTACACCCAGACATCCGCCTTGGAAAGTTCCCCGGATACAAGTGCGATTTTTTTGTCGTCGGGCGAAAGCATCGGGTAGATAGCGACGTCAAACGGTTCACCGATCAGCTCGATACCGTCCGCTTCGGCGTCATTCGGTTCGGCTCCGTCCGCTTTGGCCCAAACCAGCTGCCCACCGATTCCCTCCGAGCCGCGGTAGACGACGAGCGTGCCGTCGTTCGAGATGGAGGCATCGCCCGCATCGGGCATGACAAGAAACGGTTCGGACGTGACTTTCATGGCCACAGGATCGAATCCGATCGCCCACAGGCTCCGCTCACGATATCCGCGTACGAACATCACGTGACCGGTGGGGGAATAGCTCGGCTGAACCAAAGGTTTGTCGTCGCCAACCGTAACCTCGACATGTGTTTTTCCGTCATACGCCATAATCGCCATTCTTGAGTCCAGACGGTGCTCGATGAAGAGTACGACATTCGTCCCGGCGACAACCGAGCACTCATGAAAGTCGAGAACCTTTTCGGCGTCGTCTTCGGCGAGTGCGCTCGGCGAACCACCGCGTGCGGAGAACGACATGATGTTGTCCGACGTCGAGAAGACAATGCGGTCATCGGCAGTCCACCCACCGTGCCCACTCGCACTGATCTCACTCCCGACGCTCGCGACCTTAACCGCCCCGCCTCCGAGCAACCCGACCTTGTACACCGCGTCTGAGGTGATGTATCCGATCCACTCGGAATCGGGCGACCAGAACAGGGCTTTGGCCCCGTCGGTCCCGGCCATCGGGCGCGACTCGAACGATGAGAAGTCCCGGACGTAAATGACGTTGTCCTCAATATACGCCAGCCGAGTTCCGTCGGGTGAAATCTGGGGGCAATCCACGTCCAGCGGTTGTTCCTTCGTACCGGACATCACGTCGAATTTGCGCACCCGCACCTCGGGTGCCCGCATAAGTGCCTGTGCTGCGAACCACCCTGCGGCTGCAACCAGCGCCAGGATTGCGGCATTCATCACGGTCCGCTGCGGTCGACGGGTCGCCCGGACCGTCGAGCTTTCGGGCCGGGGTTCATCGCGCCCGCGCAGCAATTCGATCCGCACATCGCCGATGTCGCGATACCTCTGATCCTTATCGCGTTCTACGCAGCGCGAGATCACGCGGCGCACCGCAACTGGCACGCCAGGCGGTAAGAGATCGAGATCGATCTGCTTGTGCAGCACCGCCCCTATCGAATCGCTCACCGTTTCTCCGACAAATGGACTCGCACCTGTCAGCATCTCGTAAAGAACGACGCCGAATGACCAGATATCGGCGCGCTTATCGACGCGACGACCGCGGGCCTGCTCGGGACTCATGTAGGCAGCCGTCCCGAGAATAACGCCAGGTTGCGTTGGGCTTTGCCCGCCAGCCGTTGCGGTTATTGTTGGGGAATTGTCCAAAATTGTTGCGGCGGACGACGATACTTCGTCTGTGCGGGCGAGTCCGAAGTCGAGCACCTTGGCGCGACCATCGGGCGTGATGATGATGTTTCCGGGTTTGAGGTCGCGATGGACGACTCCGGCGTCGTGCGCCGCCTCCAGACCCGAAGCGATCTGGACCGCAACATCCAGCGATTCATCCATAGGCAGCGCCCCGCGATCCAGGTGTGACGCGAGCGTGTCGCCTTCGACGTATTCAAGAACCAGAAACTTCGCGCCTTCCGATTCTTCCAGGCCATAGATTCCCGCGACGTTAGGGTGATTCAGCTGGGCAAGGACTTTCGCTTCGCGCTCAAAACGAGCCAACCGCTCGGGGTCCTGGCCGAGGTGCGGCGGGAGGGCTTTGATCGCAACGTTACGATCAAGCCGCTCGTCGTGGGCGAGATACACCACGCCCATTCCACCACGACCTAGCTCACGAACGATCGAATAGGGACCGATTTGGCTGATGTCCATGCGTTTTAGAGTAACGGATCCAACAGTTCCTCGCTAGCAACGACAGGGCAACTCGGGAGGACGGATCTTCAACCCGATAGGCTAAACGATCATTCGCAATCATTCGGGTTGGAGGTCAACCCAACAGCGCCAGCATCAATCTAACCAGCACCGTCATCAGAACCAGCGCCACCGGATATGCCGCCGCGTAGCTGATTACTGGCGCTTGCGAACCGGTGCTGGCGGTTAGTGCGCCTACGCCTGGGGTTGAGGTCATTCCGCCGCAGATACCACCTAGCAATTGCAGCACCGGCAGACGCAGGGCGTACAACCCGACGAGCGCGCCGATGACCATTGGCAGGATCGCTACCAGCGCGGCGGCTAAACACATGGTCACGCCGTATTCTCTTAGCACGCTGCCCAGCGCAGCCCCTGCCCCCACTCCGGCGTCGGCGAGCAGTAGGACCAATCCAATATCCGTCAGGAGCAATCGCGAGGCGCGGGGGATGTGCCCTTTGATCGGACCGAGCTTTCCGAGGTGACCTAGAATCAGCGCGACGAGCAGCGGCCCACCCGTTAAACCCAGCGCCATGTGCTGCGTGCCGACGCCAATTTCCACCACGCCGACGGCGACCCCCGCCCCGACGCCAACGCCCAGCGACACGAGGTCCGTTTCGTCGAACGTGTGCGAGCGGTGCCCGGCATACTCGGCGAAGCGTTCTAAGTCTTCATGCTCGCCGACGACGTTGAGCATGTCGCCGTACTCGATGCGGTCGGCCAACCGGGGTACGAACTCGAGATCGTGTCGCATGATCCGCGTGACCGTGACGCCATGTTGCGACCGCAGATTCAGTTGATAGAGCGTTTTGCCGACGATGCGGCGATCGCTGACGACGATGTGCATGCTCTGGTCTTGCGTGACGGCGATCATTCCGGTGCGCTCGTCGACCTCACCGAGCAGTTGAATCACCGGTGCCAACCGAAAACGCCGCGCGATCACCAAGAGACTCTGCCCCTCTTGCAAGACGAGGTCGGCAGGGACTGGTACGAGTTTGTGGTCCGACAGCATTCGCGAGACCTGGCAGTTGTAATCGGAGATGAAACTCAGGTCGGTGAGCTTGCGACCGATGACGGCTGGGTTGCGAACCTTGACCAGAATTCTCTCGATGCGGTGGGATTCGGCATCGTTCGCATCGGCGTCGCGACCGAGCTTGCCAAGATCCTTGCCGATGATCCTCGGAAACAAATGCACGAAGGCGATCACGCAGATCAAACCGAAGGGATAGGCCAAGCTGAAACCGACGCTGATCTCCGCCTCACCCGGAACAGCCTCCACCGCGGCTGCGAGTCCCGGCGTACTCGTGAGAGCTCCCGCAAAAATGCCGGCGGAGAGCGGACCCGGAATCCCAAGCAACCGGGACGCAAGCCAAGTGATCCCCGCGCCCACGATTACAAT
>BQJS01000069.1 GCA_021604825.1 Phycisphaerae bacterium
CGCGGCTACTTGGTGGCGTGATTCTCATGGGCGTCCTTTTGAAGGGTGCCCGTGGCATCAGCATTCGTTTGCAATTGCTCCGACCGGCCCTTGATGTCATCCGGCGCATCACCCGCATCGGTATGCCCGCTGCATTCGACGGGGCCATCATGTGGACCGGTCATTTTCTATTCCTGAAAATCATCGGAAACATGGTCAGCGACCCAACAACTGGTTTGAACCCATCCTACGCCGCACAAATTGTCGTCGTTCGACTCGAAGCCTTCACATACCTGCCGGCATCCGCATACGCTGCCGCTTGCGCGACGATGATTGGCCAAGCCTTAGGAGCCAGCCAACCCAAGCGGGCGATCCGAAGCGGGCACGAAGGCGCGATGCAGTGTTGCATGCTAACGGCGATCAGCGGAACCTTGTTTGTCATTTTTGCTCGCGAAATCTGCGGATTGATGCACAAAGAACCGACAGTCATCGACATTGCGACTCCCGTACTGGTCCTTGCAGGCATCGCCCAGCCAATTCTCGCGCTGGGTATGGTATATGCTGGGGCACTTCGCGGTGCGGGTGATACTTTGTACCCACTCATCTACACCGCTTGCGGACTTGGATTAATGCGTCTGCCCTTTGGCTACCTTTTTGGGCTAACCATGGGATGGGGACTGTTCGGTGCCTGGATAGCAGTTGCAGGCGATATGGTCATCCGGATGGTATTGGTGGCTATTCGCTTCCGACGGGGTAAGTGGGCAACACTTCAGGTATAAACTCCTCACCGTCGGGCCCGATGTACAAGGTTGATTCGTTCGCACCGTTGGCATCGGCGCGTTGCTGACGCTCGACATCATTGCGACTGGCAGACTGAATAGCCGCCGCCCGCTTTGAAGCATCACGCATCATCAGCACTTGCAGATCATTCGGCGCTCGCGATTCGGCACGCTGAAATATCTCGTGTGCCAGATTCGCGTGGCCAGCCGCATACTGAACATATCCGGCTAAGAAGAACAACTCAGTGTCATATGGATTCGCTGCGATCGTTCGTTCCAAGCGGTAGAACTGACCCTCGAAATCAGATTCATTTCCGTAAAACGCAGCGATATCGAGCGGACCTGTAATGAGCGACGGGTCGGCTGACAGCGCCCGGCGTATTGCGCTGGACGCGGTCGCAAAATCATCCACGGCGAAGTGAACAAATCCGTAAAACATCTCAAGCTCAGCATCATCCGGAGTCGCCAGCATCGCCCGAATCACCTCGCGACGGGCCAAATCATACTCACCGCGATAAAACGCCGTCTCAGCCAACTGACGATGCGTCGCAGTCGCTTGCGGCTGGCTTGAACTCGGAGGAACCACGCTGAGACTCGTGTCGTCCGAGTACCCATAATCTGTTCCATCATTATAGCCATAGTTATTGATGTCGATGTTCACAGGCGATCCGGGACTGGAGTACACCGGATAGCTGGAACCATAGTAGGCCGTGGTCACCGGCACGTACCCAAATGGCGCACCATACGAATAAAATGGGTCAGACCAAAAGGAATCGTAAAAAGGACGGTAGCAAGATCGACGAAAGCCCGAGTACCGCCCGATTCCAAAACCTACACCAAACGAAAGGTAATTGCTAAACCCAAGAAAGCGATTACAGCGACGATAGCGCCGGAAATTTCCAAGATGGAAAAGGTCACGACCGAAATACCGATCTCGACCATACCCACGACCAAAACCGAATCGACCAAACCCGCGGTTGCGATTGAATCCACGGCCAACACCAAACGCCCGAGCTGAATAGTTGTTGCGATCGAGCCAGTTGTTTCGAGAAGCGCTTCGATCCAGACGATCATACATGTTTCCGTAAGTCAATCCGCGATTTGACCCACGTACACCGGCCCCCCTTCCGCCGAATCCTCTCGTCCCATTGCGTGAATTGCGCCTACCCGAATTGCGACCAACGCCATTCCTACCGCCGCGACCGAATGAGCGTCGATTGGAATTGGCGCTACGATTGCTGTTTGACCTGGTACGCCCCATCTGGGAGCGACGTGATCCTGTGCCCGAGTTTCGACGATTTGAATTGGAGTCGATCGTTGCAAATGCCCGCCCGGAATTTGACGATCTGGTGCGCTGGCTCAAGAAACTTCTCCGGCGTCCGCCATTCGATGTCCCCTGTCGCAACGTCGTGTTGCTGCGATTCGTGCGCCCAATTGAATTCGAGGATCGCGTCCTGGACAAACTGCGCGAATTATTCTGTTGTGAACCAAAGCTGCGACGGACGCTGCTCGGCCGATTGGTTTGTGCCGGACGGCTGAACGTCGGCGCAACGTTGCGAATGGTCTGACGACCGGATGTCGAACGCCTTGTTGATGAGCGCCCGGTTGTTGAACGCCCAGTTGCTATGCTATTTGATCGACCCGTTCCGCCAATGCTGCTGCGAATCCGACTGGCTGGTGATCGGCCAGCCGACGAGCGAGTGGACCGGTTGGATCTGTATACGGTCGTTGGACCTCGTCCGCGTGTACCACGTGATTGCGTTGAGGAACGACGAGCCGGTGACGTGCGCCGACTGCTTCGACCAATCGAGCGTCCCCTCGAGCCGGTGCTGCGCGAACGCGACCCGATGCGCGATTGACCTGAGCGAACCCGGGAACTAGAGCCGCGTGAACGAACCGATCTGGATCGCCCTGAATTCGAACGCGGCGCCGTTGCGCGACGCGATGGTGCGCGCGATCTTGAACGACCAGCCGAACTTCGCTGCCGTGCCGAAGAACGTCCCGCAGAAGACCCTCTCGAGCTGCGCCGACGCGATTGCGCATCGGTTTCCGGAACAAAGGCAAAAGCCATCGTCAAGGCAAACAGAATGCAAAGCCGATTTCGGATTCCTCGAACGTTCATGGTGGCACCTCCCCAGGGCACACAGTTTAGCAATCGACAGTAAATATTACCGCCATGTTAAATATATCGCAAAGGAGGTGTATAGACAAGCAAATATCAGCACGAGGCGGCGAGAATCCCACCTAACTCTTTTATGCAGCTGATCTTATGGGAAATCGGAGCATCGCCAACTCTTCCGATATCCATGATGCGATCGGTCCGATCGATCCAGCAAGCGGCGATGCCCATTTGGTGGGCTCCACCTATGTCACTGTGCAATGAATCGCCAACGTGGAGCACACGATCTGGGCGGACCTTCATCTTGTCGAGGGCGTGCTCAAAGATTGCGCTATGGGGTTTGTAGGATCGGGTGTCTTCTGACGTGACAACTTCTACGATGTTCAGATCGTGATATCGAATGGCTTGCAAGACGTCCTCAGTGTCAGCATTTGACACTACGCAAACCGGTACGTCGATATTTGCCAGTGTCTCGTGAACATGTGGTGCCAACTTTGGTTGTTGCCAATACGATTTCAACATGGTTGCGTACTTGGATAGATCAGCACCGTTTGTTCGATCGCCGAGTGTTCGCTCCAGCGTGTCGACTTCCAGTTCGAAGAGCGTGCAAAATGCTTCATCATTGGCTTGCCCAATCGCTTCAAAGAACCGATGCCCCCACGCGGTGGCAAGTTCGCTCGGCAACATTTCAAGCCCCAGATCCTCGACCACACATGAACAGGTCTGCTCAACCGCTTCACGATCGCCCGTCACCAGCGTTCCGTAGAAGTCAAAGAATATCGTATCGAACACAATGTCACCTCAAACAGACTGGACCACTCACCCGCCCGCCAGTACGTGAACGATTGGCGCATGAATTTTTGGCGCATAAATCATTGCCCCGCCAGACTTCCAGAAATTTTACCGCACAGCTGTTCAGCTTCACCCGCGCGATACTCCCCGGACCGCCATCGATATCCCAAACCATCATCCTTGGTTCGCGGAATCAAATGGAAATGGGCGTGATTCACAACCTGCCCTGCACATTCACCATTGTTTTGAAGAACGTTTAACCCATCAGCACTGACGGTATCGATCACTGCGCGGGCCAATCGAGGCAAAGTCTCTCCAATTGCTGAAGCGACGTCCGAGGGCAGATCAACGATCGAATCGCAATGACGTTTGGGTATCAGCAAGACATGACCGGCCGACACCGGTCCGATGTCGAGAAACGCCAAGACAACGTCGTTTGAAAAAATTTGATGACAAGGGATTTCGCCAGCTACGATCTTGCAGAAGACACAATCGGCATTGACCTCGTTGGACACAACGCACCTCCACTCGCCGTGGGATTTGGATCGATACTCCTCAGATCATAGCACGGACGAAGGACCTGCCAACCATCGGGCATCCACGGAGCAAACATCGTACATCGTTTGAAATGGAGAATGTGGCCGATCGCTCAGCGAAATGTGTGGGACGATGACGATGCGGATTGAAGGAAACGTCGACATCTCTACCCGTGACGTCCTCAACCGTAACGTTCCCACCCGTGATGAGCTAGACCGCCCATCGGGCATCGCTACGCTTTTATTCCGCGTCGCCCGCTGGCGTTTCGTCGGATTCGGGTGCAGCTTGTTCGGGTGCGCTTGCGGGTTTGACTTCTTCGGTTTCCTGACCGCCACGTCGCTGCTTGGCGAGGGAAACTGCGAGTGCGTAGCGCGAATCAGCCTTGATCTGCCTTGACGACTTCGCCGGCTTGGTGATGGAGCCTGGGCTCTCTTCTTCACCGACGAATTGCAGAACCGCTTGTCGGCCACCATCACCGATGCGGCGCTTGGCCAATCGAATCAGACGGGTGTAACCGCCCGAGCGCTCGGCGTATTGTTCGGCGATCGTATTGATCAATCGATGGGTGATCGATTCACCAGTGAACTTCATATTGCCGCGCGGTTTGCCATTGCGATAACGTCGGCCGCTGGGCGCACGGAGTGTCTTCTCGCGCTTTGCGTTTGAGAGATCTTCGTAGTCCGCCTGATGCTCAGCTGGAATAAACGAGCGATCGCTGAGGATCTTGTGGATTTGGCGACGGGCTGTCACGCTTCCGCGACGCGCGCTGCGGGCCAACGTGACCAATCGCTCCACGAATGGGCGAAGATCTTTGGCTTTCTCCAAAGTCGTGCGGATCTGTCCATGCTCGATTAAACTCTGCGCCATATTGCGCTGCATGGCACGGTGATGGGATGAGGTTCGGTTGAGTTTTCTTTGTCGCACGCGATGATTCATGACTCTATCCGCTTAAAACGTTGCTAGTGATTTTCGCCCGTCTAAAGTCGGGCCGATGCACGAAGGTATCGACCCGCCCCATACCAACTGTCAATCTACCGCGAGTCGTCAAAACGAACCCGCGATGTCAGTTAAGACTACTCTGCAGATTAGACTACTCTGCAGAACTGCTATCGCCGATCATCGACACCGAAGAACCGGACTGAATCCCTGGTGTCGGGTGATTCTCACTGTCCTCGCCCTCGTCGGCAAAGTCGTCAGATGAAACTGCGTCCAACCCTGGGCTGGGCATCGAACCAGCCGAAACTTCACCGACGCTGTCGCCACCGAGAGACATCCCCAGTGACAAGCCAAGGTCGGCCAACTTGCGTTTCACTTCACGCAATGACGTCTTGCCGAAACTTCGGAAGCGAAGCACGTCGGCTTCGGTCTTACTGACCAACTCGCCGATCGTCGCGATTCTCGCAGATTCCAGACAGTTATTCGACCGCACCGAAAGTTGCAATTCGCTGACGCTGCGATTGAGCTTTTCCTGAAGCGCCGAATCCATCTCGCTGGTTGGTGTGCGAACCGGCGGAGCCTGGCTCACCAACTCCTCGCCCAGTTCGTAGTAATGCACGAACGGGTTGAGGTGCTTACGCAAGATCTTGGCGGCTTCCACGAGCGCATCTTCCGGCGACACACTGCCCCGCGTCCAGACTTCCAAAACGAGGCGATCGTAGTTGGTACGCTGACCAACACGGGTGTCTTCGGTTTTGTAGCGGACGCGAACCACGGGTGCAAAAATCGAATCGACCGGGATCACTCCGATTTCCTGTTCCGGTCCGGCATTCTCAGCCGCCGTGGCATATCCACGACCGGACTTCACCCACATTTCAATTTCAAAGGGCACGTCTTCGGTCAACGTGGCGATGTGCAGATCGGGGTTTACTACTTCGACCCCTGCTTCCGCTTCGATGTCGCCCGCCGTTACGACGCCGGCTGAATTACGCGACAACTTGAGCGTTCGCGTTTCTTCGCCTTCCATCGCAACCACAACCTGCTTGAGATTCAAGATGATGTCAGTGACATCCTCAAGCACACCTGGAATCGTGCTGAATTCGTGTGACACGTTGGCAATTTTCACCGCATAGATCGCAGCCCCTTCCAAACTGGAAAGAAGGATGCGCCGCAGCGAATTTCCAACGGTCGTACCAAAACCGCGCTCAAACGGTTCAACGATGAACTTCCCGTAGCAGTCCGTGCTGACCGATTCATCGCACTCTAAACGGCTCGGCAATTCTAACCCGCGCCATCGGATACGCATGTCGATGATCTCCTTGAGGGGTCTTGTGTCTTAGGTGTTCGCGGGCGTCGGAGTCCACTTCCGACATACCCGATCGTTATTTTTTTCCCGTACGTCGATCGCTCTTGAGTTCGTTTTGACTCTTAGCGATATTTTGTGGGTTCGTATCGTGACTCGTTCGGCTTTGCCGCCCCAATCTTGACTTGACCACATCTCTGCGACCCAGTTCTGCGCCTGTTAACATTGGCCAACGCAGAATCTTCAGCGGCACCATCAACGCAACTACAACTCAAGCCAACTGCAACTCAAGCCAACTGCAACTCAAGGCAGTCGTATCAGACGCGGCGACGCTTGGCCGGACGACATCCGTTATGCGGCAATGGCGTCGTGTCTTCGATTGAACTGATTCGCAGGCCAGCCCCCTGTAGCGCCGTGATCGCCGATTCGCGACCGCTTCCCAATCCCTTCACACGAACTTCCACCTCAACCATGCCAAACTTGCGGGCGACCCCAACGCACTTTTCGGCTGCACGCTGTGCCGCAAACGGAGTGCTCTTTCGAGTTCCCTTGAAGCCGACAGTACCAGCCGAAGCCCAGCAAAGGACCTCGCCATTGCCGTCCGTGATGGTGATGATCGTGTTATTGAACGATGCCTTCACATGAACAATGCCGCGAACAACATTGCGACGCGTTCTTTTTTTCCCTGCACGTTTAGCCACGCGACAACTCCTTCACGCCCTTCTTGCCTGCCACTGTTTTCTTCGGTCCCTTGCGAGTTCGCGCGTTGGTCCGGGTGCGTTGCCCGCGAACCGGAAGACCGCGACGATGCCGCAAGCCACGATAGCAGCCAATGTCGCGAAGTCGCGCGATGTTGCCCTGCACGATTCGGCGAAGCGGTCCTTCAACCTGATAATTGCGCTCGATGATGCCCGCAATCCGAGAGACTTCGTCCTCGGTCAGATCCTTGGCCTTTACGTCTGGCTCGATCTGGGCTTCTTTCAAAATGCGCTCAGCCACTTTCGGGCCTACGCCGTAAATGTACCGAAGCGAATACTCGACCCGCTTGTTATTTGGGATGTCAACACCGACAACACGTGGCACGCGACTACTCCATCATTTGAAAAACTATTTCAACCAGAACCGCTTCAATCGCGATCCCTCGTTTTATTCATCCACCGCGAATCACAATTCGCGGAGTCTGCGCATCCGATTTCAGCGCAATACCTTTCAGCGCAATGCCGGTTCGGCGCGTTAACCTTGTCGCTGCTTGTGCTTAGCGTTCGCCTTGCAAATGACGCGGACCACGCCTTTGCGTTTGATCACGCGGCAATTCTCGCAGATTCGTTTGACGCTAGCCCTGACTTTCATTTGCAATACCTCAAAATTTTAGCCAAAAACGCACAATCTGGCGAACCCTAACAGAATTCCGGAAAAAACCCAAGCCCCTCGCCAAAAAAAACGCACAATTGGCATAAAAATTGCCGAGAGGTCGTCAGTCGGGCCAAAAACGCCGATCAGCCCCTTGTCAGGATCTCTGGTCCAGAAGACGTCATGGCGATACTGTGCTCAAAATGGGCGGCAAAACTGCCGTCCTTGGTCACAATCACCCATGCGTCTTGATCCGCGTACATCACATCGCTCTTCCCGAGCGTCACCATCGGCTCAACAGCCAAGGTCATCCCCTCTTCGAGGCAGAAGTCACTTTTACGCTGCGATCGGTCGTGGTAATTCGGCACCTTGGGCTCTTCGTGCATTTCCTGCCCAATACCGTGACCGACAAATTCCCGAACCACCGACATACCGGCCGACTCGACCTTCTTCTGAATCGCAGTCGCCACTTCGCTCCACATTCGACCGACCTTCATCTCCGAAATCGCCAATTCCAAAGACGACTCCGTCACGTTGAGAAGCGATTGAACATCGTCAGGTACTTCGCCAACTGCGACGGTCCGGGCTGAATCTCCACAGAAACCTTCAATCCGTACACCGCAGTCGATGCTTATAATGTCACCTGCTTTGAGCGCCCGATCACCTGGGACTCCGTGAACCACTTCATCGTTCACGCTCGTACACAAGGCCGCCGGAAACGGATAGCTGGCGGCTGGATTCACCACACCCTTAAAGAGTGCTTCCGCGCCCGCATCACTGATCATCTTTTCGGCGATTTCATTAAGCTCGCCGGTCGTAGCATCTACTTTCACCAGGCCACAAACATGATCGAGAACTTTACAAACCAGTGCGCCCGCGCGACGCATGGTTTCGATCTCATCGCTGCTCTTGAGGATGATACCTTTTTGAGATGCGCTCTTCGTAGTCATCATCACGCTGTCATCTATCACAACATCCGTTTACGCCGACAACGTCCATCGCATATTTTGCGGATGCCGGAACAACGTTTCGTCGCCAGAGTGCGCCGTCGTTCAACCGACCCAATCGCAGACGTTAGGAGCCAAAGACTTAAGCACTTCCGCCCAAGAAACCCTTGTAGTTTCGCATGATCAAGTTGGCTTCGATTCTCTGCACCAAGTCGAGCACCACACTCACCACAATCAGCAACCCCGTACCACCCAAGAATGCCGAAACGAAGAACGGAATCTCCAAGGCGGCTGCAACGATGGTTGGAATAAGTGCAATCAGTGCCAGGAACGCAGCCCCGACATAGGTGATTCGACCCATGACCTTTTCAAGATAGTCAGCCGTGCGCTTACCGGGACGGAGTCCAGGAATGAAGCTCCCGTAGTCCCGCAGGTTGTTGGCCATCTCTTTGGGCTGGAACTGAACCGTGGTCCAGAAGTATGCAAAGAAATAGACCATGCCGACGTAAGCAAGCGTGTACAGATAACCACCGGGCGAAAGGGCATTCCCCAAAAACGTCCAAACACCCCAGTACCATTTACCGTTGATGAATTCGATCAGATACGTCGGGAACATCATCAGCGTACTTGCAAAAATGATTGGCATCACGCCACCGTGGTTCACGCGTAGCGGCAGGTAATTTCGCTGCCCGCCATAGACGCGACGGCCTCGGGTCTGCTTGGCTTGTTGAATAGGAATACGCCGCTGACCCTGGGTAATTAGAATCGAACCCGCCACCACGCCGATGAATGCCAATATTAGGAACAGAATCTTACCTGGTCCCAACGCCTGAGCGCCACTGGCTCGCACGCTAAACTCTGCATTTTGCCAGACGTAAATAATCGCTTGCGGCATTTGAGCGACGATACCGGCCATGATGATTAGCGAGATACCATTACCGATACCGTATTCATCAATCTGCTCACCAAGCCACATCAAAAAGACGGTACCGGTGGTGAGGCAAAGCACTGCAAGCAGGAAGTACATGATCGAACCCGAATATTGCGGGTAGACCATGCCATTGCTGAAAAGGTACTTCATCCACATCGACGCTTGGACGACACACAACCCAACCGTCGCGTAGCGTGTGTATTCCGTAATCTTCTTGCGGCCGCTGTCGCCTTCCTTCTGCAACTTTTCAAGTGCGGGTATGACCGTCACCAGCAATTGAAAAATAATCGACGCAGAAATGTAAGGCATGATGCCCAAACCGAAGATCGTGCTTTGCTTGAGATTCCCGCCGGTGAACAGCGCGAACATGTCGGCAAGGCTACCGGTTCCTCCTCCGCCGCCGCTACCGCCAAGCAATGCTTCCTGATTGACGCCTGGCAGCGGCACGTAGAACCCAATGCGGTAAATCGCCAGCAGCCCCAGCGTGAACAAAATCTTGTTCCGCAGTTCGGAGACGCGCCAAATATTGATGAAGGTGGAAAACATCAAAAAGTCTCTCGTTGAGATCGACCAAAACTTCGGTGATCAAGTTGAAGAATCGTTCACTGACGACGGCGAACTTAGTGGGCTCGAAAATGAACTGGCCCTACAAGACGATGATTTCGCCACCGGCACTCTTGATCTTTTCCTCTGCTGATTTGCTAAACTTGGACGCCTCGATCTTGAAAGTCTTGGTGAGTTGACCGTCTCCCAAGACTTTGACCTTGTTGCGGAGGTTGCGAATGAGGCCCGCTTCAAGAATGGCTTCCGGGGTCACGTGCGCTCCCGCTTCGAACCGCTCCTCAAGATCACCCACATTGATGATGTTGAATTCGGTTCGGAAATCGGCGTTGCTGAATCCCCGCTTCGGAACTCGACGGAAGAGCGGCATCTGGCCACCCTCACCCATGCTGCGCCGCTTGGCTCCTGCACGCGAACCGGCACCGTTGTGACCGCGGCCACACGTCTTACCACTGCCGCTTCCGATGCCACGACCCACGCGTTTACGCTTGCGGTTCTTACCGGCTATCTTGAGAATGTCTGTCAGATTCATGACGTTTGATCTTTCAAAAACAACTTGGGGCCCCGAACGATCTAAGCAAAAAGCGCTCATCGAAGAAGCGATATCTTTCTTATGAAGCGAGCGACACCCCGCGAAGGGCTGCAATCTGCTCGCGATCATACAAACCTTGAAGCGCCCGGAACGTTGCCAAAACGACGTTCTTGGGATTGTTCGAACCGTAGCTCTTGGTCAAGACGTCCTTGACGCCAGCCAATTCCAACACGGCGCGAACACTGCCGCCGGCGATAACACCCGTTCCCTTACTTGCGGGGAGCATGATGACATGACTTGCGCCGTATCGGCCAATCGTCCGATGCGGAATCGTGCCCTTGACCAAGCCGACCTTCACCATGCTGCGGGTCGCGATTTTCTTGCCCTTCTCGACGGCTGAAGGAACTTCGCGGGCCTTGCCATAACCAACACCGACTCGACCATGCCGATCACCCACCACGACCAACGCTGAAAAGCTGAAACGACGGCCACCGCGTACAACCTTTGCACAGCGGTAGATCTTAACGACGTTATCTTCCAAGCCACCGTCATCAACTCGCGGCCCTGATGTTTGCATTCGACTCATGGTTTAGTCACCTGTGTGTCTTGATCGCCTGTTGCCAGGGAAATCGCCTACTTTCAAAACTAAAACTTCAATCCACCTTCACGGGCAGCTTCTGCAAGGGCTTTGACCCGACCGTGAAACTGCCGGCCATTGCGGTCAAATGCCACTGCTGTGATGCCTTTTTCTTTAGCGCGATCGGCCAACAACTTGCCGACCTCGGTCGCTGACGAGACGTTTCCACCTTTGCCCTTGCCCATCGACTTATCCTGCGAACCGGCACAACAGAGAGTCACACCCTTATCATCATCGATGATTTGGGCGCTGATGTTGCGGAGGCTGCGGGTCACGCTCAATCGCGGTCGCTCCGCCGTCCCAAAGATACGCTTGCGAACGCGTCTCTTGCGGCGGATCATTCTTACTCGCTTGGCTTTAAGTGCTTCCATCTTTTGGTACTTCCCAAATCTAGACTTTGTTTCCAGCGTCCGATCGAATCGACGGCGTACGCTGCGACTCCATTAAGCTGCGACACCAACAAACTGGCTCGCGTTAATGCAACTATTAACCAGCACCGGCCAAGGCTTTTCCTGCCTTGCGCTTGACGACCTCGTCGTGATAGCGAATGCCCTTGCCCTTATATGGCTCCGGCGGGCGGGTCTTTCGAATGACCGCAGCAAACTGACCAACAACTTGCTTATCGCAACCGCGAATGATCATCTTCGCAGGATCGCTATCGCCACGGGCAGCCGCCACTTCGACTTCGACCTCGACACCGTCGGGAACGTCGAACTCGAACTGGTATTTGTTCTTTCCACCGCGACCCATGAAACCGCAGTTCAGCTGCAGCTTCTTGCCGGCGAGGTTGCAGCCATATCCAGTGCCGTACACATGCAAGCGCTTCTCGTAACCCTTGCTGACACCTTCGACCATGTTATTGATCATCGCCCGGGCCATCCCGTGCATGGCTCGGGCATTGCGGTCGTCGCCTTCACGCTGTACGCGGACAAACTTGCCATCGTCTTCGACCGCGACCTGAATGATCGACGGGATATCGAAGCTCAGTTTGCCCTTCGGACCACTGACTTTGACCGAATTACCAGCCACCTCGGCTTTAACCCCGCTTGGGACTGGTACTGGTTTCTTTCCAATTCGCGACATGACCTTCGTTTCCTAACGACGCTTCAACCAACTGGCGCGACTCTGCAACAACGATCCGTACTATAGACCTGCACCTAATAGACGCTGCACAAAAATTCGCCGCCGACATTCTTCTCGCGGCAAGTTCGATCACTCAACACACCCTGGCTCGTCGATATGATCGCAATCCCCAAACCGTCACAAACCCGGGGGATTTCTTCACACGTTTTATAGACTCGACAGCCGGGCTTGGACTCACGCTTGATCTTGTGAATCAGATCTTCGCCACGGGGGCCATACTTAAGTTCGAGGCGGAGCAAACCTTGCTTCGTATCTTCGATCTTGTCGAATCCGACGATGTATCCCTCGTCCTTGAGCACCTTGGCGATACCGGCCTTCACCTTGGAGGCTGGAATCTGAACCGATTTCTTGCGCACCCGGACAGCGTTGCGAATTCGCGTCAACATGTCGGCGACGGGATCACTCCACATTTGTCATCACCTTTAAATAGCTTCAACTTCGATACAAATTTTGCATCAAACACGCAGTCGGGCTGCGTCACTTTTCTTCAACAGATAACCGCGCCGGTGAAGGGTCCAAACCCAACACCCGTGCGAATTACCAACTCGCCTTCTTGACTCCCGGGATCATGCCCTTGTGGGCCAACTCCCGAAAACAGATTCGGCAAATCTGAAACTTCTGGTAAACGGCACGCGAACGCCCGCACAACTGACAGCGGCGGACTACCCGACTTGAAAACTTCGGCTTTTGCTTGGCCTTGTGAATCCATGCAGTGGATGCCATCTACTTTTTCTCCTCAGGTCGCTTAAACGGTACGCCCAGTTCGGTCAACAAACTACGGGCGTGTTGGTCGTTCTGAGCGGTCGTCACAAAGGTGATGTTCATACCCTGACGGGCGGTCACCTTGTCAATGTTGATTTCCGGGAAGATCGTTTGGTCGGCGACCCCCATTGAATAATTGCCCTTGCCATCAAAACTCGAGGTCTTGAGTCCGCGAAAGTCACGCATCCGGGGAACCGCAAAATTGATGAGACGGTCCAGGAACTCGTACATCCGCTTGCCTCGCAACGTCACTTTCGCGCCGATTTCATAGCCTTCGCGCAACTTGAAGTTCGAGACACTCATACGGGCTTTACAAACCAAAGGCTTTTGACCCGTGATCGCAGACAGTTCAGCCGTCGCCGTCGGGATCAGGTTCTTGTCCTGAAGCGCGCGACCCAACCCCATCGATATCACGACCTTTTCCATTCGCGGAATCGCCATCGGATTCTTGATGCCTAATTCTGCTGTCAACTTGGGGGCAACTTCGTTTGTATATCGTTCTTGCAACCGAGCCATCGCTACGACCCATTCTCTAACAGTCTGACCACTAACTTTCCGGCGTCTTTACGAATTCGACACCGCCAATTCCAAGAGCCAACATCAAGAGCAGATGTTGCTGTTGGCAAAACCTAAACTTTGTCCGTCTTCTTGACGGTATCGATCACTGTTCCGCCGACCGTCCGACGTTCTTTCTTAACGACCTTGCCGGCTTTATCTCGCGTCACTTCAAAACGGACCCGTGAACCCTTTTGCGTTTTGGTATCAACCGGGAGCACATTTGAAATATGAATCGTTGCTTCCTTCTCAACTCGGCCACCCTGCGGATTGCGACGGTTCGGACGCACGTGACGAAAGACCACGTTCACACCTTCGACCAAAACCAACTCACGCACAGGGTCGACATGCAAGACCTTCCCTTGAGCGCCGCGATGGGCTCCGGAAATGACTTCAACGACTTCGTTTTTCTTAATGTGGCACGCCATCTGTCAGCCTCATTTCGCTGCGGTTAAGATAACCGTTAATTCTTTCTCGTACATCCAAGCATCATTCGCAGAAACGACCGTCCTTAGAAGACAGTCCTTAAAAGCCAGTCCTTAAAAGCCAGTCCTTAAACGACTTCCTCTGCGAGCGAGATGATTTTCATAAAACCCTTATCGCGAAGCTCGCGGGCAACCGCCCCAAAAATTCGAGTTCCACGCGGCTCTTTATTCTCGTTGATCAAGACAACGGCGTTCGAATCAAACCGCACGTAGCTACCATCACGCCGACGCGTTGCCCGGGCCGTCCGCACCACAACACCACGAGCCCTGCGACGGGTGGCCCGATCCTTACGATCGCTCCCGCCACTGAAATCACTGTTGGGCAGTGCCTTCTTGACAGTCACCAACACAATGTCGCCAATGTTGGCGGTCTTGAGCGTCGGTTTGCCTTTTCGGCTGCTACCGTGGCGAAGGACGTTGTAGACCATCGCTCGTTTGGCACCGGTGTTGTCTGCGACATCCACCACCGTTTGCATCTGAATCATGATTCAACCCTTGATCAGCAATTTAAGCTGATATGCACTGCCAGCCGCTCTCGCGACCGAACGATTTCACCTTCGAATTTCTACTACCCTTCGGACTTCTGAATGATGCGCACCAAACGCCATGACTTCTGCTTGGAAATTGGGCGACACGCCATCACTTCGACGAGATCGCCAACATGCGCCTCGTTATTGGCATCATGGGCGTGCAACGTCGTACTCCGCTTGATGATCTTCCCATACTTGGGGTGCGGCCTGGAGTAGCTGTTCGTCACCTTGATCGTCTTGTCTCGAGTATCCGACACGACGACGCCTTGACGAACGCGACGACTGCTTCGCTCTTCAGATGTTTGTTCTACTGACATCGTTGACCTTCTCCGACTTCAAAATCAAACAGCCAAATCCACTTGAACATGTTTGAGTAACCTCACCCAAACGTCTTAATCCGATCGGAACGCCTACCCTTTCTGATGGGTGGCGATCGCCTCCAAGTGGTATTGCTTTTGCTCTATGCTCGTTTCACCGCGTTCGTTCATCACCGTGAACACGCGAGCGATGTCACGCTTCGTATGGGTAATGCGGTTTGGGTTCTCGAGCTTTTCGGTGACGGCTTGAGCCCGCAATTCAAACAAATGGCGACGCAAACGATCTAGCTCGTTGTGCAACTCGTCAGTCTTCATTTCGCGAAATTCTGAAATCTTCATCGCACCTGCCCAAAAACTTGCCAACCGCTAATAGCAACCGAGGACGCCATCATTTGGCACTCGCTCGACGCCCAAATCAAACCCACTGATTACCTATCAAACTTCGTGGCGTCGTTTCACAAACCGACACCGATACGGCATCTTCGCACTAATCCTAGCCAATGCCTGGCGAGCAACGCCTTCTTCCACGCCGCCGATTTCATACAGCATGGTGCCTGCTCGAACGCATGCCACCCACGCCTCAGGCTCGCCCTTTCCCTTACCCATACGGGTTTCAAGGGGCTTGGACGTGATCGACTTGTGCGGAAAAATCCGGATGTAGACCTTACCTTGGCGATGCAAAAAGTGCGTCGCAGCGATTCGGCCCGCTTCAATCTGCCGGGCAGTAATCCAACCAGGCTCAAGCACCTGAATACCGAATTCGCCATACGAAACCGTATTGCCACGTGTGGCCCGCGGACGAATTTTGCCGCGCTGCGACTTACGGAACTTTACTCTTTTGGGCATCAACGCCATCGGTCAACTCTCCGAATCGTATATCTGATCAGCCGATATCTGCCCGGCTGAACTTGATCTGCTATCCACGCTTCCCGCGGAATTCTCGTCTTTGCGGAGCGGCTTCGATCGCGGTCTCATGACCATAGCGACCTTTGTACAACCAAACCTTTACGCCGATCGTGCCATATGTGGTGCGGCTGATCGCGTATCCATAGTCAACGTGCGCCTGCAACGTGTGCAGCGGAATCGAACCACGAATCAGTTTTTCTTTGCGGGCCATCTCTGCCCCACCCAAGCGACCCGACACCATGATCTTGACGCCAAGCACACCTGTCGCCATCGCACTTTCGGCACGCTGCTTCAGCACGCGGCGGAAACCGGCACGCTTCTTGAGCTGCTCGGAGATCGACTCAGCCACCAATTGCGCATCGCGATCGGGGGCTTTGATCTCCATGATATTCACGGTGATCTTACGATCGATCAGGTCTTCCAACGCTTCCTTGAGTTTGTCGACCTCAGCCCCCTTGGGACCGATGACCAAACCAGGACGGGCTGTATGCAACACGACCTTCACGTCGTTACGGGTGCGATCAATATTGACCCGCGACACCGCCGCGTATGGGGGCCGGCGATTCAACCGCTGATCGATAAACTTGCGAATCGCAAAATCCTCACCGAGAAATTCACCAAACGCAGCCTTGGGGGCGTACCAACGTGAACGCCACTCCTCGGTAATACCGACGCGAAATCCCAGTGGATGAATCTTCTGTCCCACGACATACTCCGCTCGCCGTCGCGCCCGACAGCAGCAAGAAAAACGGTCACCCCCAAAAGCTCGGTGCGTTCCGACTGGGGGAGTTGTTCCTTTATCTAAGTGCCGCCCAACGAAACTAGGCGACCTTCAAATCATCGTTCCAAACAATCGACCGACTCATACCTATCGCTCGGCCCTATCTATCTGCCCTACCGCTCAGCGACCTTGATGATCATGTGGCAGGTGCGCTTGGCGATCGGATGGGCTCTGCCGCGATCCTTCGGACGGAACCGACGAAAATACGGACCGCCATCGACACGGGATTCGCTGATAAACAGACGCTTCATGTCAGCCTCTTGCTCATCCGCATTGACCATCGCCGATTTCAGGACGGCAGCCATAAACATCGCGGAGCGCTGGTGCTGAAACCGCAGCATATCGAGGGCTTCGTTGCAATCCATCCCTCGAATCATATCTGCTATGAGACGCGCTTTTCGATCGCTTATGCGTGCATACCGATGGGATGCTCGCCATTCTTTTCGCCCTGTTTCGGTTGCTTGCTCAGCCATGATTCAACCTACTGTTCTAAGTGCGTCTTACTAAACTCAACGAACCTCATTTACCTGATAGCCATTGCCAAGCACTGCCTACCGAATCGAACCGGCGAGCCACGCTGCCCAACGCAACAGCACTACTTTCTCTTGCCTGCTCCGTGACCACGATAGGTTCTGGTCGGGCTAAACTCACCCAACTTGTGACCCACCATGTCTTCCGTGATCGTCACCGGCAAAAATGTCCGGCCGTTATGGACTTCAAACTTCTGCCCGATGAATTCAGGAACGATCGTGCAGCGTCGTGCCCATGTCCGAATCGGAACAAAGCTATTGGTCTGTTTCGCCTGCATCACCTTAACGAAGAGTTTCTCTTCTACGTGCGGGCCTTTTTTCTGTGAACGAGCCATAGCCTACCTTCCACCGTTTCTAGGGGCGGTGTCATTCGTTCCGGCATTGCAAATCGCAGTTCGACGCCTCAACGTCGCATACGACTTGATCTAGCCTGACGATCAACTATTGGAAACGCAACCTCGCGGAAACGTCACTACCAAAGATTACTTCTTGGGCAATACGAGCTGCCCGTAACGCCGACTCTTTCGCCGACGTAGAATTCTATTATTGGAAATCTTGCGGGGACTTCGGGTTCGTCCACCTTTGGCCAACTTCCCAGTCGGACTACAAGGATGACGACCACCTCCGCTTCGACCCTCACCACCACCCAACGGGTGCGCGACGGGGTTCTTAGCCGTACCACGAACACGAGGACGACGCCCCATGTGTCGCATTCGACCAGCTTTTCCGACCCGAAGGTTCTGGTGATCGACGTTGCCAATCTGGCCAATCGTCGCCCGACACTCCACGCGTACCTGACGCATTTCGCCGGATGGCATGACCAACGTCGCCCAATCACCTTCGCGGGCCAACAATCGGCACGATGAACCAGCACTGCGTGCCAGTTTGCCACCCTGACCGATGTTCAATTCGATATTGTGAACATCCATACCAACCGGGATGTTCTTAAGCGGCATGGCGTTGCCAACTCTTGGCTCAACACCGGGGCCACTCTCAACCGTATAGCCAGCCTCCACTCCCACAGGAGCAAGGATGTAAGCTTTTTCACCGTCGGTGTATTTCACCAAAGCGATGTGACAGGTGCGATTCGGATCATATTCGACCGACGCAACCTCACCGACGACACCGTCTTTGCGGCGCTTGAAATCGATGACGCGATAAATCTTGCGAGCACCACCACCGCGATGCCTTGCGGTGATCTTGCCATGGTGGTTGCGACCACCGTGCTTACGCAATCGCTGCGTCAGCGATTTTTCGGGACGCTTCTTCGTGTCCGTCAACTCAGCATAGTCATTGACCGACGACTTGCGACGCCCCGGAGAAGTTGGCTTGTATACTTTTACACCCATCAAACTGCCCTATTCGTTTCGGCTGGCAACTCTTACCCACCAGCCTTGCTTATGAGTCAAAAACCCAGAAGAGATCGACTTAGCAGAGATCGACCTAAAAGAGATCAATATGCGATCCCGGATCAAGCGTGACGACTGCCTTCTTCCAATCAGCGGTTTTCCCCATCTTGAATTTGTGACGACGGGCCTTACCCACATGATTCGCAGTGCGAACGCTCAACACTTTGACGTTGTAGATCTTTTCGATGGCCTGCTTGATCGCGGGCTTGGATGCTGTCGGATGCACTTCAAATGCAAACGAACCACCCCGCGCCTTTTGCGACTTGGTCGCATCGTAATGCGAGGTCGACTGGTGCGTACCCTTTTCGGTCACGAGCGGCTTCTTTATGACGTGGTAAATATCCATCGCATCCAATTCAAACGAAAAACAAACTCAATCGACAAACTTCAAACACCAACAAGCAAACATCAACGAAAAGAACCGCAAGGAGAAACGAATCCCCTGCGGCTCGAATTATTCTTCTGCGTCTTGACGGAGACGGACCGGATCATTCTTGAGACAATTAAACGCATCCATGCTCATAACGAGCTTGGCGCGGCGAAGCACATCGTAAGCATTCAAGTTGCGTACGCATCGCACTTCAGTCTTCGGAATGTTGCGACCCGACAAAAACAGGTTGCGGTTTTCGCCACGAAGAGCCACAACGCAACCGCGATCGACACCGAGCGACGAGAGCATTGCGGCAAACGCCTTGGTCTGCGGCTTGTCCATGCTCAATCCATCAACGATCGCAACTTCACCGGCTTTCAACTTAGCCAGGATCGCGGAGTTGCGGGCCAATCGCCGCATCTTCTTGGGAAGATCCTGCGAGTAATTCTGACGTCCCTTGGCAAAGGCAACACCTCCACCGCGACGAACACATGTTCGAATCGCGCCAGCACGAGCGCGACCCGTACCTTTTTGGCGATAGAGCTTTTTCGTCGAGCCCGAAACCATCGCACGACTTTTGGTCGCCGAGGTATTCTGGCGACGATTCGCCTGGTACATGACGACCGCCTGCTTAAGCAGCTTGGGACGCACGCGACCACCCAGGACAGCCGGGTCAATCGACTCGGTTCCGCTGGCGTTGCCATCCATCTTGTATACAGGGACTTCAATCATTTCAGCGATTTCCGCAATCTAAAACTTCTACAAACCAAACAAGCCGAAGAAGGCCTCAGTAGGCTCTCCGGCTTTGCTATTTCTTCATCAACCTTTGGTCTTCGCTTGGCGCACAAAAAGGAGCCCGCCATTGGGCCCCGGTACGCTGCCCTTCACGAGCAACAGGTTGTTCTCTTTATCAACGGCGACGAGCTCAAGACACCGCTCTGTCTTGCGGGCGTGCCCCATGTGACCACCCATTTTCTTGCCCTTTTTAATATTGCGGCCTGTACCAAGGTTGGCATGACCACCAATACTACCGGGACTACGGTGCTTGCGTTCCACACCGTGCGAAGCGGGTTGACCACCAAAACCCCAGCGCTTCATCGCGCCAGCAAAACCCTTACCTTTGGTGGTTCCGACAACGTCAACATACTTGACTTCGCCTTCTTCAAACACGCCCACCGTGATCACGTCGCCCAGTTCAGCCGACGGCTCATCAGCCAGGCGAATCTCGCGAACGTTGCGCTTCGGGCCAGTGCCTGCTTTGCCGGCATGACCGATGTGCGGCATGGTTGAACGGTGCGGCTTGACATCTTCAAACCCGATCTGCACGGCGTTGTAACCGTCGCTCTCAATATTTTTGACTTGAAGAACGGTACACGGCCCGGCCTGCATCACCGTCACGGGCGTCACATCACCCGCTTCGTCAATGACGCGCGTCATGCCAACTTTTTTTGCCAAGAGCGACGGGATCATAATGCCTTACTTCTTTCTAACTATCACATGCCCAAAACGATCGGGCCAAATATCAATAACCGTAATTACGTCTTGATCTTGATGAACACACCGGCTGGCACAACCAATCGGTTCAGCGCCTCAATCGTCCGAGCGGTTGGCTCGAAGATTTGAATCAAGCGCTTGTGCGTTCTCATCTCAAACTGTTCGCGGGACTTCTTATCGATGTGCGGTCCACGCAGCACCGTGTAACGCTCGACCCGCGTGGGCAGCGGAACCGGACCAGAGACCCGACCGGCAGTACGCCTTGCATGCTCAACAATCTCAGCCGCGGACTTATCCAGCGAACGATGATCGTAGGCTTCCATCCGAATTCGAATTTGCTCGTTGCCTGCCACCGATACCTCTAAACTCTGACCGAACGATGTTCCGGCAGCCGACGAAACCCCCAACTGGGCGGGCAACTTCGGGCCTTAGAATCGCCGTAAGGCCAATAAAATCAAACAGTTCCCTTTAGATCTGCCATTCAGATCGTTCGAGTCGGGCGAGGATACCCATTCCGAAATCATTGTCAACGGGACCAAAGGTAGAAAAACGCTTTGAAAGGCTGATATTGCTATCCCGCCGTCAGACCCATCGGCCCCGAGCGAGCGATGCTGATCGAATTCGTGCGACTGGGCCAGCGACGTGTCGGCAAACTACGCAATCGGGGCAACCATATGGGGTGGGAAAGTCTAGGGTGCTTTTCCGGCTGGGTGAAAGCTGCTTGTGTTGCCACGATCCCAATAAGCCCTTTTTTCGTAGTGTTTTAGCACACCGTTGACTCCGCCAGATGAGAACGCGATCAGGCGATATGGTGAATCAGCTTCTAGGTCGAACCATGCCGCTTCTCCCTCTCCCGAGTTCGCAATCACACGCCGCACC
>BQJS01000070.1 GCA_021604825.1 Phycisphaerae bacterium
AGCCACCAGCTGCGGAAAGAACGACACGAACAGCGCAAACTTCAACAGACTCCGCGTCGGGGTCAGGCGCCCGCGATAAACATCGATCGTGTAACTCAGCGATTGAAACGTATAGAAAGAAATCCCGACCGGCAGCAAGAACCGATGCGACCAATTCGGCGCATCGAATCCAAACGCACCAGCCCCCGCAGCAACGCTATCCCACAGGAAATTGAAATACTTGAAGAAGACCAGTACGCCAAGATTTCCGGCGAGACTCGCGATCAAGAGCAGTCTGCGAGACGTCTTGCTTTGCGTCTTGGGCAGCGCGAGACCGACGAAGTAGTCCAGCACCGTCGAACCCGCAAGCAGCGCCGCGTACCGATAGTCCCAACTCATGTAGAAGAAATAGCTCGCAACCAGCAGCAGCGTGAGGCGCGCAGACGCCGACCGTCGAAGCCACCACGCACAGGCGACCACGATCGGAAAGAAAAGCGCAAACTCAATGCTATTGAACAGCATCAGGCGGATCGATCCTCACTTGGGTCAATGGTTGCGCCGGAAGCGCGTTGATTTGCTCGGCGACAACGTCGGCCATCCGCTCATGTCCTCGCGGCGAAAAGTGAATCGAGTCTCTAAAACAAGCCTTTTCTCTCGGAATCTCTCGGTCGGCGTCAGCCACCCGCACGCCAGTCACATTCGCCGCCTGCCGGATCGCATCGTTGTACCGCTCGTACGCATCAATGAGCCCATCAACGCCAAGCTGCGGATTAAAAAAGCAAGCCGTCGCCGCCAACTTCGCCCGTGTGGCTGACGGTTGATCAGCCGAAAATGCACGGGCAAAAGTACAGACGATCACTTGTGCATGCGATTCCTGACACTCGCCAATCAATGTTGCCAACGATGATTCAAAACGTTCGACACCGCGCTGGTCCACGCGTCGATCGCGATTCCGCCGAAACTGCCCAGCCCGCAAGAACGCGGTGTTGGCCCGAACCAATTCATAAGCAAGCGACACGCCCTCGGCATAGCGCGACAACGACGGCAGCCCGTACGACACCGCCTGCGTGCCACCGCCAAACTGCCGACGTGTATGCGCCGCAAGATCCGTCGCCGCATGACACACAACCACGACATCAGGCTTGAAGCGAACAAGCGAGCGGCGAAAATTCTCGAGGCTTTGCGTCACCGTGTAACCGGGCACCGCGCCATTCAGAACTTCATAACGCTGACCGCCCGGCTGCGCGTTGAGTCGCTCGGATAGACGCGTGGTCCAGATCTGCGCGTCATCGTCGTCGGGTTGGCCAAACGTCGTCGACGCTCCGATGCACAGAACGCGCGTCACGCCTGGCGCTTTGACAAGATCAAAATCCTGCCCGCGCAAGCCCCATTTGTTGATCGTGGTCTTGGCTTTGCCGACACGCGACACCGCACCGGCTTTGATGACGCGACCGAGCTCTGGATCAGTTTCGTAGATTTCCTGCTGCGTACCCGTCTCACCACGCCGAACCCACGCACGGACGCGTACCGTCGCCTCGGCCATCAGCAGAAAGGCTGCGGTCCAAACGAAGACGGCAAGGAGTCGGCGCGAACGAAATGCCGCCCCCGCCATTTGGATTTTCGGGGTTGATTCATGCATACCTGTAAGGGTTATTTCGACCTTACGGCGTCCGGATTGGAGGTGTTTTCGGACCGTGGCAAGCCGATCGGCGATTGTCCTGCCTCCGACGCCGATACCGTCAAATCCTAGCCCAAATCCCCCTTCCGAAAGGCATCGTTTGGTCTGAATTGACAAGTAGTCGTCGCTAGCGATTTGCCCGATCGCCGCGTGGCTGTGACAATCGATCCATTAGCCCGAGCAAGACCAGCAGCCGGAACGTCAATGCAAACGATTCAACCGAAACCATCCGATCGAATCGCCCTCGCGATCATCGTTCTCGCCGCGATCGTCATGGGTGCGCCATCGATTGACGGCGGCTACCTTTCTGGCGACGACATTCAACTCGCCCGCGATCATTATCTCGTCAACCGGCCGTCGCTATCACACGCGGGGCAGCTGTTCACGATAGTCCACCGCGACCTCTACCAACCGATCGCGATGCTCAGCCTCTCGCTCGACTTCGCCGTCATCCGCATCCTCGGACTCACACCGACCGACGCCAGCATGAATTCTATCGCATGGGTCGCGCACGCTCACAACGTCGGGCTGCACGCGATCAACGCACTGCTCGTCTTCCTATTGCTTCTGCGCATCACGAACCGCCGTGGATTGGCATTCGTTGCTGCGATGATTTTTGCGACGCATCCGCTCAACGCAGAAGCCGTCGCTTGGATCAGCGGACGAATGATGTTGCTTTCTACGATGTTCCTGCTGCTGACCATTCTAACAATGGAGAAGTGGCGAGCGTCTTCGCGTTGGGGATGGTTGGCCGCTTCAATCGCACTAGCCACCCTATGCATGATGAGCAAGGTCCGCGTGTGCCTTCCCATGCTCCTCCTCATCCCACCCTTATATACAAGCATGAAACCCGCCAAACGCTGGTGGGCGGGCTGGGGTACGATCTCGCTGATTTCACTGGGATTCGCACTACTCAACTGGAACGCCAGCCGCTCGATGATCCAGGATGGCGTCGGGCAATTGCAAGGGTCTGCCGTCGCGCGAACGATCCTAGCCCTTGGCTGGTACTTGAAGCGGCTGTTCGTTCCCATTGGGCTGTCACCGTTTCACCCAACCGAGCAGAACATTTCATGGACCCATCCCGACCTCATCATCAGTCTCGCGATCGTAGGAATTGCATTCATCGGCGTTGCTGCGTCTCTGCGCAAGACGCGAACAGGTTGGCTCACAGCGCTGTGGATCATCGCAGCACTTGCAGTTACCTTGCCATGGATCCCTTCGCGAAACCAACTCGTCGCCGAACGTTACATGTACCTTCCAATGGTCGGCGCGTGCTGGCTGATCGGAGCGCTCCTCACCCATCTCGCCGAAGCCGTTCTGCGAAACGCGCCGCGAGGTACACGCGTTGGCATCGGTTTCGGCGTGCTGGTCACGATCATCGTCGCGCTTGTGTCGCTGAGCTGGCAGGCGATCCCGCATTATCGCAACGACATCGCCAGGTCGGCGAGGATCTTGGCGCTCTATCCGGACCATCCCGATTCTGCGACTGCCCACGGTTGGAGTCTTTTTCTTGGTGGCCAATACAAGGACGCCATCGATGTCGCGTCGAAATCCTTAAAGCGACCCGATGGTCAAAAAGCTTGCGAGGCAAAGCAGATCATCGGCATGGCGCAACTCGCATTGGGTCGAATTGACGAAGCGATCAAATCCCTCAAACAAGCCGTAGCCGTCGACGCCAAAGACGGCAAAGCCCACCACCGGCTGGGCATCGCACTTGAACGCGCGAATCGCTACGAAGATGCACTTACCGAACATCAAGAATGCGCTCGGTTGCTCCCAAACTTTAACCCGGGCTTGCTGCGATTGGCCCGCGTCCACCAACACTTGAAGCAACCCGGCCAAGCCCAACGCATCTACGAACAGATGATCGAAAACAATCCCTTCGACCCCGTCCCCATCGCGTCGATCGCCGAACTCGAGATGGCCACCGGACAGTACGAATCTGCATTAACACGGCTCGAAGATTTGCTGACCCGATACGCAACCTATTTACCTGCCCAAATCAATGCAGGCATGTGCGCAAACGCCTTGCAACGATTCGACGTAGCTGCCAAGCATTTTCGCAGCGCGCTGGCGATCGACGCCGAGTCCGAACTCGCGACACGAGGACTCGCCGAAAGCCTAATCGCCCAGTCCGATCGAACCACCGCCGCGCAAGTCATTGACTCGTTCTTAAACCGCCATCTGACCAACCGCAATTTGCTCGACCTATCAATTCGCAACGCTTTGGCAATGGGCAATTCAATGACCGCCGCCTCGCATCTGGTTCGTGCGATCAAAATCGAACCGTCGGCTGCCGACCTGCTCGGCAAATACGCATGGTTGTCGGCGCTCGCCAATCAATGGCCGCTGGCTAAGCAATCAGCAAGCAAGGCGCTTTCAATCGCACCAAACGAACCCTACGCGCGATTCGTAGCATGCGGAATTGCGATCAGAAATGATGACGCCGATGGCGCAATCGAACTTGCAGAGGAATTATTACGCGATCAAAATTTGGCCAGTAGCCGGCGTTTCGACGATTTCAACGCAGTCTTACAGGCATGCGCCGAATCCGCCCCAAACAACCCCTGGCCCTACTACGTGCTATGTCTTTCCAGCAGTCGAATGAATCACACGGAATTGGCCACGCTCGCCGCCACCGAATTCAAGAAGCGCATCAACTCGCCAGAGTGGACAGCCAAGATTGATGCATTAATCACACCATCGGGCAATTAAGAATCGGCCGAATCGGCTTCGACTTGCACCGGCGCAGGGACCAGCGACATCAACCGCAAGCTCTGAAGCGCCACCGTCGGACTCTGCAGTTGGTTGGTAAACCAACCAATGATGTTCTGATCAAAGAGTCGCTGCTGACTTGCAAGGTGGAATTCAACGCGGTTCAACCCCAGTCGCACCAACGATTCGTCGAGACGATTCTTACCCGCGTGTTGCGCCTCAGCCCGTGCGAAGAATATCACCGCACTGAAGTCGTGAATGTGCTGATGCATGCCGGCGATGATGCTCAAACGCGTACCCATCAACGTACGCTGCCAGATGCGCGAACGCATGTAACGAAGCAGCAAATCGGTCGCGGCATCGTCCAAGTCCGGTTCAACCGAGTGGGCCAACACTTCGTTGATGTCAATATTGCGCCCCAACAACCGCGAGGGGTACACACCATTTAAACGCGCGAGCGACATCAGCTTCGGAAACATCGTCAACCGCTTCCAAAAACTCATGCTAAACGATGACGATGCTGGCACGGTGTCACGAAACACGGTCGACGCAAACAGCAACCGCGCCGGACTCGAGGCTTCTGCCGGCTTGGTGTATGCAGTGATTTCCGTTACGCCGGGCATGTCGGGAAGCTTTGCGTCCGTGCGCAACAACTCGATAAGCGTTGCATCAGTGTCATTGGACGACACCTGCTGCTTGTAACGTCGCACGCCAACCAACAGTGAAAGCGCCGCCGAGAAACGCGTCCACATATCCCCGTCGCGCGATGACTCAAAAGTTCGCCACAACCGATCATACAACGCTTCAGCCTCATCCACCGAGAGCGTGCATTGCGGATCGAGTTGGATGCGTGCATCCTTGCTGACCGCCCGCTCGCTGGCTTCGACGACGGCTTGAATGTCTTCGAGTTGTTCGGTTAATTGCGGACCGCGCTGCGACTGGACAGCCGGGCAGCCAAAGTCGACGGAGACACGGTCATCGATGGGCGTTTCGGTGACCGTGTAAGGAAACTTCAAACACGGGTAAGGCTTGGCTTCCGGGCCCATTTCCTTGTGGATGATGCACAGACCGTCGGCATCAAGAAACAAGCAGCGCGTCCCCTCACCTTTCGCCAAAACGAAATACTCTTCGGGCGTTTCCTTTTCGGCGCGGTAAAACTCTTTGCCAGCTAACTGCGGATACGCACTGAAATCGTGCTGTTTGAGCGCTTCGGCTTTATCGCGCTCGATCAGCGTACCCCAAGGCTGATCGCAACACTTGGTGCAACTACCGCACGAGAACTTCGTTTCTGGATCGAGTACCTGGAGGCGCATAGCGTGTCCCTTCTTACCTGTGCAGACGGCATTCTTTAGGCTCTGTCGGAAGGCTCGAGGGCACGCTTAACGCCGCGTACCACAATTCGGAAGATATTCGGCCGGTGCAAAACACTGGGCCGATAAAACACGCCTTAGCCCGCGATTTATTGAGCGAATTTGTTTCGATGGCCCGTGGCTTGCAACAATGGCGCAACCACATTTTGGGCACTGAGTTGCTCTGTGACGACGTCTCGTTGTTGCGAGGCGGCAGAGACTGAGGAAGGTTTGATTCGCGCTGGCACGCCCACGACGGTTGACTGCGACGCGACATCGTCGATGACAACCGCCCCCGCCCCAACGATGGCGTGGTGTCCGATCTGCACCGATTGGATCACGGTCGCTCCGATCCCGATAAACACCCCGGCTTGGATATTCACGCGCCCGGCGATACGTGCACCTGGGCAAACATGGCTACCCGGTGCGATCATCGATTCGTGATCGACGATGCATCCGGTGTTGAGGATGACCGAATCGCCGATGTGACAGTGGGCACAGACCAAGGCGCCGGCTGCGATGACAATGTTGCTACCGAGTGAAACGCTTTGAGCCAGGTTGGCGGACGGGTGGATGGCATTGATGAGGACGAACCCCATTGAGGAGATCTTGTCGGCAAACTCTCGGCGGATGCCGTTGTCGCCAATCGCAACGATTGCGGCATCGACGCCCAACTCGTCACGCAGGCGTGGCAAGTCGTCGAGCGTGCCCAAGACCGGCTTACCGTCCATCCGGCTGCCGGTCAGCGACGGGTCGGAATCGACGAAGCCAGCCACCTGATGGGCAGCACTTCGAAGCAGGATGTCGAGGACGACGCGGCCATGCCCGCCAGCACCCGCAATGACACTTCGCATGTTTCCAACGCCCCATTGACCGATGAATCACTGTGAAATCAGCGCCTCTTACCCTCTTGAATTTATCGGACGGAACGGGAACCATCTGAACTGGACGGGCGGCTTCGACGTAGGAAGCCATCAGACGGGGCGGCATTTGAGATTGACTTGGGCAACCTCGACGAAATTCCGATAAGTTGTTTATTGAATGAGGTTTAGCTGCAAGTAGCACCCAAGCCAACCCAAGGAATTCACAGTTCTTTCGGTTTGACGGTCTTCAGGGGGAGGATTACCCTCACGGGCTCGAATTGATTGATCTCAGAATGCGCTTGGAAATGACCGCCAAGGACGACTGAGTGTTCAACGCGACAGGATCAAAGATGGAAGATCAAAATCGGGCGCGGGCCCACGGACTACTTGGCATTCCATTCCTCTTGGCCTGCGCGATGCTCTTGACCGCTCATTTCACGATGGGCAGGCAGTTCTTCAAACATGGATCCAGTGGTGCGAAGGAGATGTTGGAACTTCGCAAACCGATGGGCGAAATGAGCAAGGAAGATTTGGGTCGTTACCGATTTAACTCCAACCTGAACATCAGCCCGGAAGTCGAAGACGCCCTTGGTGCCAAGGACTATTTGAGTTGGCTTTTCATCGATTCATCCGTCAATAAAAAAAATCCGCTGCACTACATTCGACTGTTCGTCACTTATTATTCAGGCGGCAGAGACTTGGTTCCGCACACGCCTGATGAGTGCTTTCTCGGGGCAGGATATCGAGCCATTGAAAAAGACAACATCACGATGCCGATCGATTCGCTCGACCTCGACCTACCGATACGCGCCCTGACATTTCAAAAAAGCGACGTCTTTGGCCGCGACAAGCCGACGGTTATGTACACGTTTCATTGCAATGGTGACTTCACGGAAACACGTAACGGCGTTCGCAGCAGAATCAATTCGCCGCTGAACAAATACGCTTACTTCTGCAAGATCGAAATCAGCTTCGGTGGATCAAGCCGAGATGTTGGCAGTCCAGGGAGAGCAGAAAGCATCCAAGCCGCTCAGGAATTCTTGGATATTGTGCTCCCGCGGCTGGTAAACGATCACCTGCCGGATTGGGAAGCTGCGATCGCAGAAAATGAGCCGAAGCCCGAAGCGGTAAAGTAGACAACGCGGGCTTGAATTGGGCAAAGTCACAAATCAAGTTATGATACGTCGCTGACTTAATCGGCGCTGGGCAATGCAATCTGGTCCGGTTTGGCTGAAGTTCACGAACCGTGAGTCGTCGCTGTATTCGTACGCGGGGATTTCAAACCAATCAATTTCGACGGAATACTACCATGGCGAAAAGAGTCAACAAGAATCTGATAGTCGGACTGACCGCGCTGGCGTTTGTCGTCGTCACCGGGGCGGGCCTTGCATTGATCTATGGAGGAAAACTGAGCGATCCGACCGAATTGGTTGCTCGAGCGGAAGAATTCGCCGAAGCCGAGGATTGGGCTCAAGCTGCGATCTACTACCGCCGCGCATATGGCGCCTCGGAAGATCCGATCTACATGGTTCGATTCGCCGACATGCTACGCGAAAGCGGAAACGATTTTGAAGCCCTCTCGCAGTACCGCGACGCCAACGTCATTGACCCCGAACTCGTCGAAGCGCTCGAAAAAACGCTCGAGATTGAGTTTGAAATGGCGGACATGGTGTCTGGAACAAACAACTGGATCAGCGTCAAGGATACCGCCGAGGCGATTCTCACCATTGAAGGCCAGGAAACCCACCCCCAAGCACTCTACTGTAAGGGGGCCGCACTATTTGAACTCAAAGAACAAAATGAATCGAATGCCGATGAAGGGATTCGTTTCCTTGAAATGGCGGTCGAAGGATCACCGGACGAATTCGACTTTGCCCGCCGGTTGGCCTCTTGCTACTCCGCGATGGAACGCATTGAAGAAGCAGAAGCGATTCACGCAAAGCTGATTGCGTCAACGACATCCGAGGGAATGGATGCCGCTGAAGCACGGTGCGTTGCAGGAAGACAGAAATTTAAATCAGGTGATTACGAAGGCGCCGAATCCCTGTATGCCGACGCCCTGAAGATGGCCGGCGACGACGAAAGCGTCCGAGCATTGGTCCACCGACGGACCGGTAACTTTTGGATCGACGTCTGGCGACAAAAGAAAACCGGTTATAGCGGCGGAGAACGCATCGAGCCCGCTCCTCAAGAAGAATTGGACGAAGCTTACGATTTGGCCACAAAACATCTTCGTACCGCCATCGAATTGGAGCCCGACGTCGCCGAATCTTACATTCGCCTTGCGAGCATTCAGTCAATGAACGATCGCCACGACGATGCGATCGAAACTTATCAGGCACGACTCGATCTGGACTTTCCGCGAGAGGGTTTCAATGCCATCAGAAGCCGACGAAGTCGTTATATTTTGCTTCTGGGACTGGCTGATCAGTACATCTCCAAGACACGCCTCGCCGAAACCGGGTCCGACGAACAGGTAGAACTGGGCAAAAAATCCGACGAACAAATCGAGGAAGCGCTGACAGAGTTGCCCAACGGGATGGACGCCTACTACTCGCGCGGAAGGCTGTTCCTCACACTCCGCAGAAACCGAGAGGCGATTCGCTGGTTTGAACGCGCCGAAGAACTAAGCCGCGGACTGCACTGGCAAAATTTATATTTCCTCGCCGTCGCTCGACTGGCAGACAATCAGACCGGTGCCGCCAAAGATGCGATCACGCAGGCGATCTCTGATCCAACTGCGCCGGCCGATTGCTGGATCCTTTTTGCAAAAATCCTGCTTGCAGAAAATAACCCCAATGAAGCTCGCGTCGCAGCCGAACATGCCCTGGCGCTTTCTCCCGAAAATCAAGACGCGATGCTCGTGCGAGCCGCCGCACAAGAGAAACTCGGACAAGCCGACAGTGCTCGCACCTTTATCCGACAACTGAAAGGCGACTCTCCAAAGCTCGTCGCTGGCCAAGCCGCCTATATCGCAGGACACGGCGATTTGGAGGAAGCACTCATCGGAATCGAATCCGGCCTCCAAAAATTCCCGACACATCCACGCGTCGTCGAGACGGCAGCCGCCATATATTTGCAGCTTGATCGACGAGACGACGCGTTGCGCGTCGTCGACGAAGCGATCGCTCAGGCACCCGAAGACTTTGACCTACAAGTGATCAAAATCAAATTCAGCGAATTGGAGCCTGAAGAACGCATCGCGCAATTGCTTGAGAAAGTCAAGGAGATCAAGGACGAGTACAGTCGATCCGTTCGACTCGCTTCATATTTCGCCGAGCAGGACGATTTCGAGAAACACTATGAACACCTTGCAACGGCAAAACAGTTGATCATGGACCGAGCCACACCGATGGCGAGGACCGCCGGACAGGCCGGGCTTCGATACTTGTTCGACGCCATGTTCTCGATCGCAATCAAAACCGACGACACCGCCCGCATGGACGAATTGATCGCCGAAGCTTCGGCATATGACGATGGCAAGGGATTGGACCAAGCCCACGGGTTAACCTACCTCGGACGACGACAACTATACGATGGTTTCACGGCCAACTTAAAGGCGCGCGAGGCGGCAAAAGACGCTCGTGACAAGCAAGCGGAGGCTCTTCTTGCCGAAGGCCGAAAGCACAATGAAGCCGCCGTCGAAACGTTGCTCGAAGCGATTGAAGAGTATCCCACCAACAGCGAGGCATTTGCAGGTTTGGGCGACGCGTACCGTCGACTTGGCGAACTGAACGAATCACGAATCGCCTATGAGCGCAGCATCGACCTGGCACCCCAGAACGGAAAAGTGCTAAAGCAGCTTGTCGTGTTGGCTGACTCGTTGGGAAATCAAGACGACTACAACAAGTGGCTCGAAAGCTGCACCGATCTTATTCCAGAAGACCCATGGGTCATGGAGCGCACGCTGCAGGCTCGCGAAGAGCAGAACCCCAGGGAGGGAATCGCACGGCGCGAAGAATTGCTGGCGAGCAATCCGGATGACGCAAGCAATCTTCAGAAGTTGGCCAGCCTTTATGTCAAATTGGGCGACAATCAAAAAGCCGAAGAGCGCATCGAACTGTTGCTCGCCTCTTCTGACCAAAAACGTTACTTGGGTAGCGCCGCTTCATTACTGAGGGAGATCGGCAAGCCCGAGAGAGCCCTAGAAGTTCTGGAGAAAAACCTCTGGGACGCGCCTAACGAAGATAAGGCATCGGCCCAAGTGCTGATTGGCGAACACCATCGTGCAGTAGGAAACGCCCGGGAAGCTGAGACCGCATACTTGGCTGCAGCGGACATCGATCCAAGTCAAGCAGTGTTCGTCGCGATCGGGACGCACTTCACGCTAACCAACCAACTCACGAAAGCTGAGAAATGGCTTCAAAAAGCCATCCAAAAAGCTGAAGAATCTGACTCTCCCCAAAAATCTCGTATTCAAATCATGCGGATCGAGGTCTTAACTCGGAACGGGCAACTGGACAGTGCACAAGAACTGTGTGACGCCTATAAAACCGAGTATCCAGATGACCCATCCACCCTCTACTTGGAATCGCAGATAGCACTAAACCGGGGCGACGTTGATCTCGCGATCGAAAACCTCTCTCTGTTTCTTGAAGAGCGACCCAATACACACATTGCGATATTCAACCGGGCCCAGTCACTTTGCAGCCTCGGTGAATGGCAGAGAGCAATCACCGACTTGGAAGAGATTCGAGCCAGCAATCCTACTGCGATGAGCTTTCAACCACGGGTGTTGCTCGCAACCGCTTACAAGCGCGTGGGTCGGTTGGACATGGCATTCCAGGAATTGGAAAGCATTTACAAGGAACATCCAGAAGCGAACAATGTCATTGACCAACTGATCAATCTCTATGTCGAAAATGAGCGGTACACCGATGCCGACAGTGTCTTGACCACGCTCCTTAACAGCAATCCGGATCAGGTTGGTTGGCTGCTACGAAGTGGCGAAATTGCGTTGAAGCAAAACGATAACAGCAAAGCCATCGCCAATCAAAAGCAGGCTGTCATCTTGGGACAGTTTCACCCGACACTGACAGCCACACTGCTGGAGACATTCGGCAAAGTCAATGCCGCAGACCAAGGCATTGCATTCTTTGAAGAACAAGTTCCACCGGATCGACGCACGCCGCTGGTGCTGCTCGCATACGCAAACCTGTTGGGCGACAGCGGAAACGTGCGGGAGGCAATAGACACGTTCAGAACGGCGCTGCACAAGAGCGGGTTTGATTCCTTTGAATTCCTTGAAAAAATCGCGTTCAGCGTCGGTAAGAAACTTGGCACTGAGAACGCCATCCAACAGTTCAGCCAGCCCGTTGACAAAGTCTTGGAAAAAGCGAACAAACACATTCTCAGTGCATTGCTACAAGGGTCAGGAAAAACCGACGAAGCGCTCGAACTGTGCGAAGAACTTCTGACGATGGCGAGCAATCCAAGAGAGAAGGCGTCGATCTACATGCGGATCGCCATGGGCTACGAATCGAAAAAAGATTGGGACAAGGCGCGGGAGGCCTACGACAATGCTCTCGCATTGAGTGAGAAAAACCTCTTTGCGTTGAACAACATCGCCTACCTGCTCTCCGACAAATTGAATCTGCCGAATGAGGCTTTGCCCTTCGCCAAGAGAGCCGCCGAGCTGTCTGACCACCCGGCGGTGATCGACACCTTGGGCTGGGTCTACTACCAACTGGGACAGTTCCAGGACGCCATCGCTCAATTCACCCGAATCCGACGCACCGAATCCGACTTTCCTGATGCGGTCTACCACCTGGCTGAAACTTTCAGACGCACAGGTGATTTTGAAAAGGCGAAGACGATTTTTGAAGAGCTCGTTGGTAGGGAGAACCAAGGCGTTCCAGCCCCACTTGTCGCAAAGGCCAAAGAAGGCCTTAAGCTCACAAATGACCAAAACAGCGACTAACGGCTTTCCGAGTGCACGACGCAGCGGACTGTTACCAACCCAAACCGCGATGAGGCAATGCGATGACGCGAGCGCAGTGAAAACGAAGACCTTCGCGAGGTGGCAATCATGAGCATCGGCCCTTTGATTGCCATCGTCTTTCTAATCGCCTGCTCCTTCGTTGTCTCGGGGGCGGAAACCGCCCTCTTCTCATTGTCACCTCGCGAGTTGCGACAGTTCGCAAACTCGTCAAGCACGCTAAAGCAGCGCGCTCGGCGATTGATGCGGCGACCGCGCCGCGTCCTGATGACCGTTCTCATCGTCAACACAGCCGTCAACATTGCGATTTTCGCAATCTCGTTCCTCGCATTTCAACCGGCAGAATCGAACAACCCAGTCTGGAAAATATTGAGCGGTATCATCGCACTGATGGCCGTGCTTGTCTTTGGAGAAGTTGCCCCCAAAGCCATCGCCCTGGGAAACCCATCTGCAATCGCGCCTGTGGTCGCCCCGCTGATTCAGTTGCTCGAGTGGATCACCCTCCCTCTCAGCACAACGCTTCGAGTCACATTGGTCGAGCCCTTCACCCGGCTCCTCGCACCAAACAGCTCGACATCAACCGAAGTAACACCCAACGATCTCAAAGCCCTCGTCGAGCTCTCCAGCAAGCAGGGCATCATCGACCCGCGCGAACACGAAATGCTACTGGGAGTCGTATCACTGCCAAGCATCGCCGTCAGAGCCATCATGATTCCGCGAGTGGACATCAAGGCGTTACCCATCAATGTCGATCACAACGAAATCAGAGAACACTTTGCTGACTCCGGTTTAAAAAAAGTACCGATCTTCGGAAACGATTTAGACGACATCGTCGGACTGCTCTATGCCCGAGATTTCTATCTCAAACCAAATGAACCCGTTTCCAAACTAATCAAGCCAGTCGAATTCGTCCCCGAAAACATCAGCCTCGCCCAGCTAACGGAAAACTTCACTGCCAAGAAAACCCCGCTCCTCGTTGTCGTCGATGAATTCGGCGGCGTGTCTGGACTGGTCACGCTCAAAGACTTGTTCTGCAAAATCGTCGGCGAATTTGATCGCTCCGGAAACGTGGAATCAATCAAGGCATATCAGCCAATCGATGAGCGCACCTATCGAATCTCCGGGTCGCTCAGCGTCCAACCTTGGCGAGACGCGTTCAATTCCATTTTCAAGATCCCCGACGTCGACACGATGGGCGGGCTGGTGCTCTCAATCCTTGGAAAGTCACCCAAAAAAGGAGACACCGTCCGAATCGGTAACATCACGATGACCGTAGACAAGCTCGTCGGACGCCGAATCGATGAAATCCTCCTTCGTGCCGAACCCAAAGACCTTGGCGCACTAACGAGCGAGTTGACCACATGATCACTGCGATATTCATATTGGCTACGATCATTGCCATCGCGCTCTCGGGTTTTTATTCCGGGTCGGAAACCGGACTGTATTCCGTCAGTCGCCTCCGCATGAAAATCGACGCGGAAAACGGAAACGCCACCGCCGCTCGATTGCTGCAGGTGTTGCAGGATGACCGATCGGCGTTGTCCACGCTGCTTGTGGGAACAAATCTAGCCAACTATCTCGCCACCGTGTTCATCGCATACATCCTCACCAACGAACTCAACGTCAAAGGCCAAGCCACCGAGTTGTATACCACTCTGATCGTCACACCGGTCGTGTTTGTCTTTGGCGAAGTTGTTCCCAAAACACTGTTTCAACGCCATTCCGAAATCCTCATGGCAAAAGGAAGCCGCCTCTTTGCGTGGTCAACGTTTCTATTTGCAATTCCAGTCAAGACGCTTTCGATCGTGTCAGCGCCAATTTTGCGACTGGCCAAGAGTCCGTCTGCATCGAATGACGTAGATCATCGTCGCAACGTCGCGATGATGCTTCAAGACGCATTCGCCGCCGAAGACCATAGCGATGTCCACGGCGAACTCGTCGACCGCGTTCTCAATCTGACCGAGTTACCCCTGCACCAAGTCATGGTTCCACGCAACCACGTGATTTCCGTCGAACTGGGCGCGACACGCCAGGATTGTCTCGCGACCATTCGCAAGAACGCCCACTCACGTCTACTCGTTTACAACAAAGACCCGCGCCGCATCGTCGGGTTTGTGTCAACGCACACCCTCCTAGCCAGCGACGAGTGGATCGACCTTGAACACCACCTGGAACCGATCCAAACGTTGACCCCACAACAGTCGGTGGCGACCGCGATGATTACGCTGCAATCTGAAGGCGGCGCGATCGCAGCCATCGTCGATCGAAGTAGCCGGCTTCTGGGCGTCGTCACGTTCAAAGACCTCCTCGAAGAGTTATCTGGCGAGTTGCACGATTGGTAGTATCCGCTGGCCGTGTCTGAGGCGACAACCCTCGATTTCGGACACGATGCGGACGCAATTCGCCTAGCACTGCTTTTTTCGCCGTTTGCTGACAGCTAGGATTTCTTGAATTCGCGCCTTCATTCTGCAACAATTGATATGGGGTAATGGGAAAGAGAGCCAAACCATCGGCCAACGAGATCACTCTATCCGCTTTCCAGCATCGACCCAATGGAGAATCGAAGCATGTTGAACCGACCACCAGCCGTTTCCGTATCCTTGACGCGAGTTGTTCTGGCAATGGGGGCTATCGCTTGGATGGCATCGCCGCTTCACGCCGTCGAGCAGGTCGTGCGAAACGATTCGGTGGAAAACTTCACCACAACGGTTCCGATTGGTGACTTCGCAATTGGAGAGCAGGGCGGTGCCCGCCTCACGTCGCCATGCAACGGAAGCATCGTGGCGATTCAAGTGCCTTGGATCGAACCACCCCCAGGAGGCAACCCGCAATCGCTTCAAGACGCCATCCATGTTTATGATGGCGCTAATTTCCCCACACCGGGAAGCGAACTTCTACTTCTCGAAGGCCCCCTGTTGACCCCCAACGCGATCAACGAATTCCGCTTCACAGACGAAGCCGGCACAATTCCAATCGACGTACCGGTCACTGCCGGCCAACAGTTCTACGTCACGCTACAGTTCGGCGAGCCAACCGACATCGCCGGCGGCAGCGCAAGCATCGTACGCGATACCGACGGATGCCAACCCGGCAAGAATGTTCTGTTCTTCAGCAACACCTGGCATGACTTTTGCTCCATTCAAATTCTTCTACCAGGCGACACCGCCCTTCGCGCCGTGGTCGATTGTCAAGAGCCAGCCGGCGCATGCTGCGACCTGAATGGCACCTGTGATGACGACATCGAAGAGGGCGATTGCGAAGATCCGGGCGATACGTTCTTCGTCGGCGAAGACTGCGGTGAAGTGTCCTGCCCGGAACCTGTCGGTTCATGCTGCGACGGAAGCGGTGGCTGCCTTGAGAATCAATCCCAGGATTTCTGCGAAAACACTTTGGGTCGTATCTATGGCGGAAACGGCACGACCTGCGCCGATGACATATGCAACACAGGCGCGTGCTGCTTGCAAGACGGCTCCTGCCAAGAACTCATCGGACTGGTTTGCAACACCATGAACCCAACCAACTTCGAAGGCCCGGGAACGACTTGCGCCCAAGCGACATGCCAGCAACCAACCGGAGCCTGCTGCGTTGACATTGGCGGCGGCAATTCCGTTTGCGTCCCCGGCCAAACTGCGGCCAACTGCTCCGGATCGGGCGACGTTTGGCAGGGACCATTCACCAATTGCACGCCCGACCCATGCGTCGCAAGCAACCCTGGCGATATGGATGACGACGGCGACGTCGATTTAGCTGACCTCGACCAGATCATGCAGTGCTTTGGTTCCGACATCACATCGGCACCCGAGTGCGAGCCAGCCAACGCCGATGCCGGAAACAACGTCATCGACATCGACGACTGGACGGCACTGGTCCCATTGATCACTGGACCCTAGTATTCACTCGGGAAAATAGTCTTCACCCGGAAACCAGGCGGGATCGTTCGAGCTACCGCGCAACCCCAGCGCGCCGACGCCCATTTTCAAGCGACGAGGACCAGAAGCAAATGACGGCTGCCGACTCCAAACCCAGGGTATTAGACGTGGGCCAGTGTGACCTCGACCACCGCAACATCACCCAAATGCTCAAGAATGAATTCGGTGCCGCCGTGGACCGCGCCCGCGACAACGCCCAAGTCGACCACCTGCTCGATTTTTACGATTACGATTTGATCCTGGTCAACCGTGTATTCGATGCCGACGCCAGTTCCGGTCACGACTTGATAAGTCGCCTCAAATCTGACGAATCTGCCGCCGATACCCCAATCATGTTGGTCAGCAATTACGACGACGCTCAAGACAAAGCCGAAGCATCCGGCGCCGTCAAAGGATTCGGAAAAGCCGCGCTCGCGTCACCGGAAACAATTGAGCTACTGGGTTCGTTTCTAAACAGGAAATGAAAGTCTAGATCGCCTCAAGTTCAAACGCAGCGATGCGCCAACGCCGTCATTCCCGCGCACGCGGAAATCCAGAGTAGAGCGAAGTCAGCCAAGGCGAACCCTGGATCCCTGTACTGCGCAGGGATTACAAGAAAAACACTACGCCTGGATTGAAATCGCTATAAGTAGGAAATGAAACGCCAATCGAGAAAGCAACCGCGATACGCGATCAAGCTGGTCAGGCCCAATCAAAAAAATCTTCCAGCTTGGTGACCCGCAGAAGTTCAGCAACGTTCGGGCGGAGATGCATGACGCTCACTTTGCAATCCCCCGCACAAGCCTTACGGACAGCCAGCATCGCACCCAATTGTTTGGAACTGATCGCCGGCAATTCTTCAAGATCGATCACCACTTCCCGATTCGTAAACAATTCCGCGTTCTGTTTAACCAGGTCACACAGCAACGATTCAAGATTCGCAGGATATTCAAAACCTTGCTCCAAAGAATTTGGATCAAAGCGAAACGTCACCTGCGAGTGAGTCGACCGAATCAAAAATGGCGAGAATTCCAACTTCCCGTTCATGGTGTTCCTCTCTAACGCGAGGGAGAATCTCAAGGTGTCGAGTTCCAGAGCGTCGAGGTATTGTCAGTCAACTCGCTGCGACCTGCAAGCATCAATGAGTGCCAGGAAGGATTGAAAGGTGCACGTCAGAGGCAATTCAAGAGCACGCTGACCGGATCAAACATGTCGTATGTGACGTTGTCCTGCCAAGCCACGGTGGACATATCATAAAACGCGTAGCATATCCGCCATCGTACCGCGACCCCAACGTAGGCAGCCAACACCACCAAGCACGCCAACTCTGCGCACCGATGACGCCGAAACGAAAACAACACATAACCCGCCCCAGCGATCACCGACATTTTAAATACCAGCAGTGCCATCGGACCGATTTCCAGAATCGATCGGGCGATGGGGTTTTCTTCGTGGAGCACACCGTCGCGATGGGCCCGTATTGTCAAGACCAGATCGAACAGGTTGATCACGCAAATGGCAATCACAAACAGCGCCACCCGCCGTCCACGGGCGGAGAGCGATCGCTTGATCCGCGCCGCGCTCGCATCGACAGCCGGCGCGATCCCCGACAGCACTGCTTTCGGCACCGATTTGCGTTGTCGATTGGCTGATACCTGCATGGCACACCCGCCGCCTCTATCCGCTCCAACACCGATCCCTTATACTCATGCTAGGATCGCTCAAACTCGATGGTCCACCGATTGGTCCACAAGTTTGATTGGAAAATCACGGTGACAGTCTTTCACCGAATTGGCTTTCACCGAATTGGCTTTCACCGAACTGGCTTTTACCGACCCGGCTTCTAGCCCCCGATTGATCATGAATTCCAAGTATCCATCCGAATTCTCGCACCTCGACGAACACGGCCAAGCCCGCATGGTCGATGTGTCACCCAAACCCGCCACCACGCGAACAGCCGTCGCAACCGCCCGAGTCACAAGTCGCCCGGACGTGATCGACGCCATCTACGCCGACGAACTTCCCAAGGGAAACGTTCTCGCCGTCGCCCGGATCGCAGGCATCCAAGCCGCCAAGCGCACCCCCGACCTCATCCCGTTGTGCCACTCCATGACACTCGACTGGGTTGACGTCGCATTCGAGCGCGACGGCAACGATAGCATCGTCATCCGCTGCACGGCACGAACCTGCGCCCGAACCGGCGTCGAGATGGAAGCGATGACTGCCGCTTCTGTTTCTGCATTGGCACTGTACGATATGACCAAGAGCGCAGACAAAAGCATCGTCATTGGGCCCATAAGACTGGAGTCGAAATCAGGGGGTAAGAGTGGTGACTACAAACGTTAGTTCGACAGACGCCTCCAATGAGAACGCCCCAAAAGAAATGGAATCCAAAACGGTAATGACTCATTCTTCTGAAAACGAATCTCCCAAAGCTACAAATCGAAAAGTCTACGAGTGGGCGTCCCTGTGGGATTGCAAACCCCGGCGGGTCATCCAAGTCGCCCGGCAACTCGACATCCGCGTTCAAAACAGATTGACACGTATTACGCCAACAGACGCAAAGCGCATCCTCGCCGCTATCCAAACGCCCTCCGACGACGTCGAAGTGCAATAAAGCAGTGACTGTCAACTCGTAACGAGCAGTGAGCCAGCGCCGTCATTCCCGCGCACGCGGGAATCCAGGGGAAAGCAAATTCATCTAAGCTAAACCCTGGAACCCAATTCGGTGCAGGGATCACAAAACGCTATGCTTGGATTGAAATCGCAGCAGCCTCCGCTACCGTAACCCCATCACCCACCAAAAACCGCACCGGCTGTTTTTTGCTGCAAACTCGCTATGATGCCGCCCGGCATGCACCTGTGACCCGGTTGCGATCGGCTGGGCAGAGTGCCATCTAAACTGTTATTGTGAAACACGTTATGCAGATCCGGAACCTCGCCATCATCGCCCACGTCGACCACGGCAAAACCACCCTGGTCGATCAAATGCTCCGCCAATGCGGGCAATTTCGCGACGCTCAGCTCACAGGTGATCGCATCCTCGACTCCAACGACCTCGAGCGCGAACGCGGCATCACCATCACGTCAAAGAACATCGCGATCGTCTATAAGGGCATAAAAATCAACATCATCGACACGCCCGGCCACGCCGACTTTGGCGGTGAAGTTGAGCGCGTACTCAAGATGGCCGACGGATGCCTGCTGCTTGTGGATGCATTTGAGGGACCGATGCCGCAAACCCGCTTCGTCTTGCGTAAAGCATTTGAAGCGCACCTGCGCCCCGTGGTCGTCGTCAACAAGATTGACCGCCACGACGCCCGCCCCAACGAAGTACACGACGAAGTGCTTGATTTGTTCATCGAACTGGGTGCCGATGACGAAGCCCTTGATTTTCCAACAGTCTACGCATCCGGTGTGCAAGGTTTCGCAACACGCGACCTCGACAACATCCCCGACAACATCAACGCCTTGTTCGACATGATCCTCGAGCACGTGCCAGAACCAGCCGCCGACCCTGATGCACCACTTCAAATGCTCATCACCACGCTCGACTACAACGACTACGTCGGGCGAATTGGTATTGGCCGGGTCTTCGGCGGCACGCTGCATTCAGGCAAAGACGTCATGGTCATCCACCGCGACGGTACGCAGGCCAAGGAGCGCGTTGCCGAACTCTATGCGTTCGATGGATTGGGCAGAACCAAAGTCGAAAGCGTCAAAGCCGGCGACCTTTGCGCCGTGGTGGGTCTAAAATCAGTTGACATCGGCAACACCATCGCCGATCTCGAAAATCCCATGCCGCTGCCCATCGTGAACATCGACGAGCCCACGCTAAACATGACATTCAGCGTCAACTCGTCACCGTTCGCCGGACAGAGCGGCCAATTTCTAACAAGCCGCCAAATCCGCGATCGCCTCGACCGCGAGCTTCAATCCAACGTATCCCTTCGCGTCGATCCAGGCTCGTCACCAGAGGAATTCCTGGTATCAGGCCGCGGAATGCTCCATCTATCCATCCTGATCGAGAACATGCGGCGCGAGGGTTTTGAACTAACCATCGGAAAACCGCGCGTCATTTACCGCGAATTGAACGAGAAGAAAACCGAACCGATTGAACTTTGCGTGATCGACGTACCCAACGAGCACGTCGGACCGGTCATGGAAATGATGGGCCCACGCCGCGGTATTTGCCTGAACATGGACGCCCAAGAGTCCCGCACGCAAGTCGAATTCACCGTACCCGCTCGCGGGTTGATCGGACTACGAAACCGCCTGCTGACTGCCACCAACGGCACCGCGATCATGCATCACAATTTCTACGAGTATGAATTCTTTCGCGGATCGATCCCCGGCCGAGCCAACGGCGTGTTGATGGCCAGCGAACCTGGACTCGCTACCGCCTACGCCCTGCAGAACCTCGCCGACCGTGGCAGCTTTTTCGTAGCCCCACGCGATCCGGTCTACGAAGGCCAAATCATCGGCGAAAACTGTCGCGACAACGACCTTCCCGTCAACGTTGCCCGCGAAAAGAAACTCACCAACATGCGAGCTTCCGGCAGCGACAAAACCGTCGTCCTGAAACCACCGCGCGAGATGACACTGGAGATGGCCCTCGAATTCATCGAAGACGATGAGTACGTCGAAGTAACCCCCGAAGCCCTTCGCCTCCGAAAGCGAGTGCTAAAAGAAAGCGAAAGAAAAAGAATCCGCCGCAAGTAAGAGTGCGAATCACGCGAACGGGTGCCCCGCCCTTCAGGGTGGGGGACTGACAAAGAAAATCTAAACCAACACCTGTGCCACTGCTATGTGAGCAGTGTTCATTCGGGGCGTCTTCAACAGTCTGCACTGCTCACAGAGCAGTGGCACGTCGGCGGCTCACTCACTAGAACCTCTCCCACATCTGCGCCGAGAGCTCACGCGCCTTCGCAAAC
>BQJS01000071.1 GCA_021604825.1 Phycisphaerae bacterium
CGTCACCGGTGCCCGCCGCGCCGATGACGGCGTGCATTTTGGTGACGGCGCTTTTTGCAATCTTCATGGTGATGGGGTCGATACGGTTGGCCAATCGCCCAAGCCGCAACGGCCGATGATGATGAATTCGATTGAAACCAATTCAAACGCTCAGGATCAGGAAGCGGGCTCCTCGAAAGTCTGTGGACCGTCGCCGCAATATGCGTTTTGGTGGGGCGTGATCCTGCTCTTGATAGGCGGATTGTTGGGGGCTGGGGTGATGCGTGCGCTCCAACCGACGCGAACGATCGTCGCCAAGCGGACCGGCCCGTTGCAGGTGTATGGCAAAGTTTCAGATTTCACGTTGACGGAGCGCAGCGGCGATGAGATGTCGCGTGACGATTTGATGGGTCGCGTGTGGATCGCCGACTTCTTCTTCACGTCGTGCGCCGGCATCTGCCCGATCATGAGCAGTGCGATGGAGCGCATTCAATCTCGACTTGACGGCGTCGAAGAAGTGACGCTCGTGTCGATCAGCGTGGACCCCGAGCGCGACACGCCCGAGCGCCTTCGACAATATGCCAAACGCTACAATGCCGACGAAACCGGGTGGTGGTTCCTGACCGGTGACAAGCGGGTGATCTATCAATTGTCGCAGGATAGCTTTCGCTTGAGTGTTGAAGAAACCCCGCCAGACAAGCGCGGTGCAGAGATCGAAGACGTACTCCACAGCAGTAAGTTTGTGCTGCTCGATCGGCAGTCACGCATCCGTGGTTATTACGATGGCGATGATAAGGATGCCCTCGAACTGCTCGTCGCCGACGTGAAAGAACTTCTCAAAGAATAACCCCGAATCAACGCACCTCGTTTGCCCCGGAATTTTAAATGCAGATCAGTGATCTTCCTCATCTAAACGTGTCTCTCAATGCACTGTCCGCCGTGCTGCTCACCACTGGGTATTGGGCGATCAAGACACGGCGCGTGTCGCTCCACAAAGGCTGCATGATCGCGGCGATGACGGCTGCCGGCGCGTTTCTGGTGAGTTACGTCATCTACCACACGGCGATCGGTGGCGGTAAGAAATACACCGGCGAGGGAATTTTGCGGACGGTGTACTTCGCGATCCTGATTCCGCATGTCGTGTTGGCCGCCGTCAACCTGCCGATGGTGATCGTCACCGCCACCCGCGCATTCAAAGGCGATTTTGAGCGGCACAAGAAAATCGCGCGCATTACTTTTCCCTTGTGGGCGTTCGTGTCGGTATCGGGTGTGGTGGTTTACCTGATGCTCTATGTCTGGATGTGATCGCAATTACGTTTCCCGCGTCAGCCCAGCCGCCACAAGCACGGCGATCAGGCCCTGAACGTCGCCCTCATCAAACGCTCCAATGTCGAAACTATCCAAGTCCAACACGGCGTAGGTTTTGCCGTCCGAATCGATCAGCGGCAAAACGACTTCGCTTTGGTCGCGCGGATCGCAGGCGACATAGGACTCGCCTAGGTCTCGGACGTCGCGTACGACGAGTGGCATTCCCGATGTGAACACCTGTCCGCACGCACCATGCAAACCGATCGGCGAGCACGCGGGCTTGTTGCGCGATGGGCCGAGGACAAGTTCGTCTGGTCCACTCGGTAGGTAAAATCCCACCCATGAAACGCCAGTCGACGAAAGCACGTCCCACAAAACGTCAGCCACGCGGCGCATGCGCTCCTCGACGGTTCCCTCGTTTTTAAGCGTCGCGGCGATCGATTCGTAGTCCCGCTTTACCAAAGCTTGAAGCCCTTTTTCTTTTCTTCCTTGGGCGGGTCGTCTTTCTTGACGCGGTACATTTCAAAGGACCCTTCGTCGTTTCTCGACTTGTACGTCGAGAAAAATTTGTTCGGGCCGGCCTTTCCTTTGTAGTTGAATACGCCGCCAGCCAGCAACCCGAGATTCTCCGATCCTTCAAACGTCCACATGCCCCGAAGATTCACCGCGTACAGCGTGACGGTGTGATCGAATCGAAAAACGTTGCCATAAGTCGAGCGGAATGCCGCTCGGTATGCACCACCATTCAGGTCGGTGATCAGACAACGCAAACTTCCGCTGTGTCCGTCGGCATCGCTGGTCCACGTGCCCGTCCATCGACCGGCCATCTCCGATTCCGGAAAATCTTGTTGGCCGGCTTGCTTCCAGTTCTTTTCAAAGCGGCTGCACCCACCCGCAAGTAGCAGGCAAGTGGCCAGGCACAATATCGACATCGTTCGTGTTGGGTATCTCATAGCCGCAGATACTAACACCGCTGCGTTGGTTTTTCCGCAATGATTTTCTGATGCGTCTTTCAGCCAGGTCACGAGACGCAGCAGAGTGCGGGTGGCGAACGTCTATACGATCGAGAGGGCCCGGATTGAAGCTTCGATTCTTCACCCGCATTCGTGTCTTGCTGCGTCAATTCGTCGAGCACTTTCCTGAATTCAGATTGGGCACAAAGGCCTGAGGAAAGCGTTACCGTCAACCGATTGCACCCGTTGGATTCACGAAAAATCGACAGCGATCGCGGTTCGACCCGGTGTCGGGCCAGCACCTCGAAACATCGCTGCGGAAAATCGTCCGTCGGCTCCACGGTGAAGCGGGCGGAGAAACCATCCGGTTCGCATTCAATTTGAGGATGCTGTTGCGTGTTCATACCAGCACCTCCTCTGCCGACGGATTCTGTTCTTGAACAGGTGCGGCTGCGTCGAGTGCCTTGACAAGATCCACAAGCAGATCATCGATGTCTTCCAAACCAACTGACAATCGAATCAACCCATCGCCCAACCCGTTCTTGCGACGGACTTCGGGCTCGACGGCGGCGTGCGTCATCGTTGGCGGATGACACCAGAGCGAACAGACCCCGCCAAGGCTCTCAGCCAGCGTCCAAATCCCAGCGTTGGCGGCGAATTCTTTCACGGCGTCCAAACCGCCGCGAAGGTCGAATGAAACAATGCCACCAAAGTCAGTCATCTGGCTGGCTGCGACGGCGTGCTGCGGATGGTCGCTGAGGCCCGGAAAGTACACACGCTCGACGCTGGGGTGCGAAGTCAGCGTTTCGGCGAGTCGTCGGGCACTTTCGCAGTGGCGTTTCATGCGCAGTTCGAGCGTCTTGATACCACGCTGAATCAGGAAGCAATCCTGCGGGCCGGGGACAGCCCCAACGGTGTTTTGAAAGAATCGCAACTGTTCACACAACTCGTCTGAATTCGTAACGACAGCCCCGCCGAGCACATCGCTGTGACCGTTGAGGTACTTCGTCGTCGAATGGACCACGATGTCCGCGCCAAGCTGCAACGGGTTTTGCAGGTAGGGCGTGGCGAAGGTGTTATCCACGACGCACAGCGCACCCGCCCGCTTGGCGATAGCTGCACCAGCGCGGATGTCGGTGATGCGAAGCAATGGGTTCGATGGCGTTTCCAACCAGACGATGCGCGTCTTCGGGCGAATGGCCTCGGTGATGTTCGCCGCATCGGTCGCGTCCACGAACGTGAATTCGATCCCGAGTTTGGCGTAGAGTTTTGTGAAAATCCGATAGGCCCCGCCGTACAAATCGTTGCACGCGATGACATGATCGCCGGCATTGAGTAGGTTCAAAACGTTGTTGATCGCGGACATCCCGCTGGAAAAACAGAGGGCATGGTCGGCGCTTTCGAGGGCGGCGATGTTGCGTTCGAGGGCGTCGCGTGACGGGTTTCCGGTGCGGCTATAACAGTACGTGGGGGTCCCGCCGACCTCGTGTTGCCCGTAGGTCGAAGTTTGATAAATCGGCGGGACAACGGCACCGCTTGTTGGGTCGTGTTCCTGTCCGGCGTGAATGGCTCGGGTGCTGAATCCAGTGGCCATGATGGTCTATCTCCGTGCTAAGGTGTTTTGCAAAAATCGAAATTCGTTGAGATTTTGGTCGCAGTTCGAGCAGAAGTGCCCAAGCACGGGAGCGACATTTGTGGCGGGGTTTGATGAAGCGGCGGTCGTGTTTGCAGGTTCAGCCAACACTCGTTGAAAACAGGACCAACGTTGGCTGAAAAAATATTCTGCTATTGTGTAAGGGTATTACACACCGCGAAACCCGGCACAAAGGTCGTCGACCCCCGTACTCGGGCTGGGCATGAGCATGCTCAGATGAGCCTCATCCGATGGGATGATTGCGAAACGAATTGTGTGTGTGCTGCTTTGCATGATTGTCTTATCTTTACAATTATGGGTTCGGCAAGTCAAGCCCCCAACTTCAATGGACCTTTCCCCTGGACCGGCTGAGACTGCATATGCAGCCGAAACGCGGGCGCATTCGCCGGTCCCACCGTTGTTATCGTCCGCTCGGGCGGGGTAGAGATTCAAATTATGCAACGCCTACCTTGCTTGTTCTTCGTCTTCGATTTCGCCCCAATCGATGTGCCGCTCCTGATAGTCGTGGGTCATTTCGTTCGGCATGAATTTGGAAAATGGTGCCACATGCCCGTCGGCGAAGAGGACGTTGTTCTTGGTTTTGCTGTGGATTTTTCGATCCCAGTCCAACCCAAGCTGCGTGGCGTCGTCCATGTCGGCATCATTGATATTCAATCCAACATTGGTGCCGAACGGTGGTGCGAAGAAATCTTTGTTCGTGCAATCACCTGAGAATACGAACTCGGATGGATAACGAATCAGCGCCCGGCGGGTGCTTTGAATTTCTTGCCGCGTCCACACCGCATACGCGGATTCAAAGTAGCTCACCACGACATCTTGCGGGTATGCCGGACATCGCAGCACGTTGATCGCTGGCAGCGACCCGTCGTCGCGCAAACGCTCCGTCCATGCGGGTCCTTCTTCGTCACCACCGGTTCCGTCCTTCGCGGTGCCGAAGTAGCCCCAAATGTGCCACTTCGACCAACGCGGGGTCCAGTCGGATTCGACGTCGGCGTACATGGTTTTTGCCACGCCGATTTGCTTAAGGTTCGATGCACAAACAACTTGCTTCGCTTGCCCGCGGGCCCGACGCAGGCTTGGCAGGAGGATTGCAACCAACAGCGCGATGATTGAAATCACCACCAACAGTTCGACCAACGTAAATGCGCGCCGCGTCCTTTTCATCGATTCTCTCCGAGAGTTGAGCCACCGAAATTCAATTACAAACTAGAGTCTACAACATGTTTTTGTGGGATGCCGAGACATGCGCTTCCAACAAACTAATTCGGACATTTGTCGTGTGCGCGTGCAGTCAAAAAGCGGCGGCTGTTGTGTTTGCATGTGAGCTGCATATGCATTGTGGAAGGCGTTGGCCGACAGTGAATTCGAGTACGTAGGGTGGGCCGTGCCCACCACTCATCACGAGTCGGCGCTGTATTCGTACGGCTGGTGGGCACGGCCCACCCTACAAGTTTTGACACTTGGTCGCGTAAGGTATTCGGTGGGGACTAACTGTTTTGTATCATCGATGTGAGAAGCGCTTCCCATCTTTTAAGCGGAATCTGCTCGGCCCTGAGCGTGACATCAAAGAGCGGAACAATAATTTCGTTTATGTTCGCGGGAAGCGATGCGATGTTGGACCGCAGCGTTTTGCGGCGATGCGCGAACGCAGTGCGGACGACGGTGAGGAACGCTCGCAACGCATCGGGTGATTGCGTGATCTCTTTCTTGACGTCGAGGCGCAGCATTGAGGAGTCGATTTTCGGCGGCGGCCAAAATACCGATGGCGGCAGTTTGGCCAGGATCTCGACATCGCAGGCGATTTGCAAGGCGATCGAGAGCGGTCCGAAATCCTTCGAGCCGGCATCGGCAACAACGCGGTCAGCCACCTCTTTCTGAATCGTAAAGACCATCCGTTCGACGGTCGGCTTCAAAGTGAGCAGATTGATCAGGAGCGGTGAGGCGATGCTGTATGGCAAGTTGGCGACGAGCAAAAACCGGTCCAAGTCGCCATGGCTGCGGAGTTTTTCGACGACGGTGGGGGCGATGTCGTGCTTGCGCTCGAGGATGTCGGTGTGGATGATCTCGACGTTGCCGTGACCCTCGAAGCGGGCGGTCAGGAGACGAGCCAAGCCCGCGTCTGCTTCAGCGACGATGAGCTGATCAGCCCGTGTGGCCAATTGATCGGTCAATCCGCCCGTACCACCGCCAACTTCCAGCACGAGCGTGCCCGAACCGAGGTCAGCCGCTTCGACGAGCTTCTGCATGAGGTTGCGATCGATCAGGAAATTCTGCCCGAGTCGGCGATTGGGAGCCAACCCATGTTCGCTCAGCGTCTGCTGGATTGTGCTTTGGGTTTGGAAGGGGGCGGGTTCCATCGATACTCCGATTTGCTGGCGATTCCGATGCGGCATCGATCCAATGGCCAGTCGATCACCGCGTTTCGATCGCTTGGCTACCTGTGGCGTCGGTATGCACTATAATGGGATTTCGCGTTCGGGTCGCGACCGGTTGGTTGAATCTGCTGCAAATATACAAAAGGAGTATGACGCCCGATGAATTCTTACGAAGTGTTACGCCGGGCGGCAGAGCCCATCGGTGTGAAAGCGTTGGCTGCCAAGCTGCGATTGTCGCCGGCGATGGTTTACAAATGGTGCCAGGAATCGGGCAAAGACGACCCCGACGCCAGCGGGGCGCGGAATCCGCTCGACCGCATCGCCGAAGTCTACCGAGCCACCGAATCGGTCGACGTGATCAATTGGCTATGCCACGAGGCCAACGGATTCTTCGTGAACAACCCCGGACCGCTCAACGACGACATCGATACCGAACTGCTCCGCAACACGCATCAACTCGTGACCGAATTCAGCAAGCTGTTAGCCACCGTCACCAAGTCAATCGAGGATGACGGCATGATCGAACCGACCGAAGCCAACCAGATCCGGAAGGCGTGGGAGAAGTTGAAGCTGACGTCTGAGAGTTTCGTCGTGGCGTGCGAGCGCGGGGCGTATTTCTCAGTTGACGACGGTAAGTGATCGCCGGGCCACCCGGTCTTGAGAGTTTCAAGGTATCATCAGTCCCCCACCCTAAAGGATGGGGCACCAAGTCAATGCCGATCGGGTGCCCCGCCCTTCAGGGTGGGGGACTGACGAATTGAGTTAGGATGCATCAAATGAGTCCATCTTCCATGTCGGCCCAGTTCGTCTCTTACGTTCGTCAGTTGCGCTGCATCAACTGCGGCGCGACCTACTCGCCCGAAAAAGTGTCATACACCTGTCCCTCGTGCGGGCCCGACGAAGGCATTCTCGACGTCGAATACGATATGAACGCCGTCGCCCGCGATCTGGCGATTTCCGATTTGCTCGATGGACCTCAGAACCATTGGCGATACGGACCGCTGCTTCCAGTCACAGCCCACCACATCGGCGTGCATTGGCCGATCGGTTGGACGCCCATGGTTGATGCGCCACTGCTGGCCAAGCTGTGCGGTGTGAAACGACTGCGCCTCAAGGACGATTCGCGCAACGCATCCGGTTCGTTTAAGGATCGCGCGTCGAGCATCGGTGTGGTGCGTGCCGCAGAATCCGGCGCGAAGGCCATTGCATGTGCTTCGACCGGCAATGCAGCCGTCAGTCTTGCAGCGTGTTCGGCGATGGCGTCGATGCCGGCGTACATCTTCGTGTCCCAGCGCATCCCCGAGGGCAAGTTGGCCCAACTGCTCATCTACGGTGCGACGGTCTTTCGCGTCAACGGCAGTTATGACGATGCGTACAAACTTTGCGCGTCGGCGTGCGAAGCGTTCGGATGGTACAACCGCAACTGTGCGTACAACCCGTATCTCGTCGAAGGCAAGAAGACCGGCGGGTTGGAAATCGCCGAACAATGCATGAGCGATCCGCCCGACTGGGTGGCGATGAGCGTGGGCGATGGCTGCTCGATCGCCGGGGTGGCCAAGGGTTTGAAGCAGATGGCCGAACTGGAGTTGATCGACTGGTCCACGCGATTGCTGGGTGTGCAAGCTGAGGGCGTCGCCCCGATCCAAGCCGCCTTTGAAACCGGCACGTCCGGCAATGCGTCCGGTGATACGTTCGCCGACAGCATCAACTGCCCGGTGCCAAGGAACGTCAAGAAAGCCATCGCAGCCGTGCGCGATTCGGAAGGGGCGTACAACTCGGTGACCGATGATGAAATCCGCTGGGCAATGCGCGAAGTGGGGCGGTTGGCGGGTATTTTTGCAGAGCCAGCAGCAGCCGCCGCAGTCGCCGGAGTAGCCAAAGCCGCGCGGGACGGCGTCATCGACCCAAAGGCGTCGGTCGTCGCGTATATTAGCGGCAACGGCCTAAAAGACACGCCCGCCGCCATCAGCGCAGCCGGCGCACCAATCGACATCGCGCCCAACCTCGACGAAGTCAAACGTGCAATTCGATCATAAACCAAGATTCGATTATCAAGTATGACGTGCCACTGCTCTGTGAGCAGTGCTGGGTAGTTGGGGACGTCTTGTGCAAGGCACTGCTCACAGAGCAGTGGCACACTTGGAATCAACTTCGTTTGTGGAACCACCTGACGAATTGTGCGAGGCCTTCGTCGATGTGCGTTGATGGATTGTAGCCCAGTTCTTTCTTGGCCAGGTCCACATCGGCGAACGTTCGATCGACGTCACCGGGTTGGGTTGGCAGGCGGTTGATGATGGCTTTCTTGCCGACGGCTTTCTCGATGGCGGCGATCAACTCGTCCAGGCGAATCGGTTGCGACTCACCCAGGTTGTAAATCTTATACCCTTCGCACTTTTCAATTGATCGGACCACGCCGTCGATGATGTCGTCGATGTAGGTGTAATCGCGACTCGTGCTGCCGTCGCCGAAGACTGGGATCGGTTCACCGGATTCGATGAGCTTCGTGAACTTGTGGATGGCCAGGTCGGGTCGCTGACGGGGACCGTACACGGTGAAGAACCGCAGGCACGTCACGCTCATGTCGAACAGATGGGCGTACGTGTGGGCGATCAGTTCGGCTGATTTTTTGCTGGCTGCGTAGGGCGAAATGGGAAAATCGACGTTGTCGCTTTCGGCGAAGGGGATCTTCTTGTTGTTGCCGTACACGCTGGAGCTGCTGGCAAGGATGAATTTTGGGCAGCCGGCATTTCGAGCGGCTTCGATCATCACCGTGGTGCCACCGACGTTCACATCCTGGCAGCGCTGCGGTTCAACAATTGATGGCCTCACACCAGCACGGGCGGCTAAATGTACGACGGCTTCGATATCACCCGAAAACAACTTCGCGACGGCATCGGCATCGCGGATGTCGCCTTCGTGCATGGAAAATGATTTGTTGCTAAGGCATTCGGAAAGGTTGTCGCGTTTGATCGCCGGATCGTAGAAGTCGTCGAAATTGTCGAACCCGATGACTCTATGGCCCAGTTCGAGCAGGCGTTCACACAAATGCGACCCGATGAAGCCCGCCGCTCCGGTGACGATGATGGCGCCCATAACGATTCCTAGGTGGTGACTTTGGGCCGGCCTATGCAGTGGTATTCAAAACCCTGCTTGACCAGGCTATGTCGATTGTACAGATTTCGCCCGTCGAAGATGACCGGTGATTTTAAGCGCTCTTTGATCATATTGAAATCCGGCGTGCGGAATTCCTGCCAGTCAGTGAAGATGATGAGGGCGTCGGCATCGGGCAGGGCATCGTATCCGTCATCGACGTACTCGATGATGTCACCCAGTTCGTCGCGCGTGGTTTCGATGGCTTCGGGATCGAACGCGCTGATTCGCATACCGCTCTCGACGAACAGGCGAATGCAGTCGAGCGCAGGGGATTCGCGCACGTCGTCGGTTCTAGCCTTAAATGCCAGCCCCCAAACCGCCAGCTTGGTGTCCTTGGCGCGATCGCCGAAGTAACGAAGGATGCCCTCGGCGAAGCGCATCCGCTGACGGTGGTTGACATCGTGGACGGCTTCGATGATCGACATCGGATAGTCGCTTTCTTGTCCCATGGCGATAATCGCTTGAACGTCTTTCGGAAAACACGATCCGCCATACCCGACGCCCGCAAACAGAAATGCCGGCCCAATGCGACTGTCCGATCCGACGCCGCGCCGGACCAACTCGACGTCAGCCCCCACGCGATCGCAAAGTCCGCTCATCTCATTCATGAACGAAATCTTGGTGGCCAGCAGGGCGTTCGACGCGTACTTGGTCATTTCTGCGCTGGCAGGGTCCATGACGAGAATCCGATCGCCAGTGCGCATGAATGGGCCGTAGACCTCCTTCATGATTTCGACGACGGCAGGGTTTTCCGCACCGATGACCACGCGGTCGGGTTTCATGAAGTCGTCGATCGCGGCGCCTTCTTTCATGAACTCCGGATTGCTCACGTAATCAAATTTGTGTTCGGTGTTTTCTGCGATGCACTGCGAAACGAGCTTGTGCGTTCCGACGGGAACGGTGCTTTTCATCACGACAATGCGATAACCGTCCATCTTTTGGGCGATGGTTTTCGCAACGTTCATGATTGCGGAAAGATCAGCAGAACCATCTTCCGCCGGTGGTGTTCCAACCGCTAGAAAAATCACCAGCGAGTTGGCAACGGCGTATTCCAAGTCGGTCGTGAAACTGAGGCGGTTGCCTTTGACATTACGCTGCACGATTTCGGCGAGTCCGGGTTCGTAAATCGGAATGTCGCCGTTGTTGAGCGCATCGATTTTTGACTCGATTCGGTCCACACAAATGACGTGGTTCCCACCGTCGGCAAGGCAAGTGCCCGCGACCAATCCGACGTATCCCGTACCGACAACGGCTATCTTCATGAGTGTTGGTTCCGATTTTGTGAAACCGCACAATTCGTTGGCGCGGCGTGCCTATGCATCTTAATCGTGGATTCCGGCTCGTCGATGGATTCGAGCAAGGTGGCGCTGACTTCGGCCAACACCGACTGACCCAGGATGTCCACATTGACAGCCAACCGAAGCTTGCCAAGTTGCTTGACGACCTGGCCTTCAACACCTTCCAGCGGTCCACCCACAACGCGAACCCATTGCCCCACGCGAATCCCGTCGAACTGCTCGAATCCGGCATCTGTTCCGATGACCTGATGCACGTTGCGCAATTGCGTGACAAGCTGCTGCTGTGCGGCGACGAAAAGCATGTTGGCGACGCGGTTGGTGGCCAGTACGCGATGTCGCTCTGTTTCGGTCGCGTTCAAAAACAGATAGCCGGCGAAAACTGGCACGGTTGAAAACGACTTGCGACCCGTTCGACGACTGCACGTCATCTTTTGTTTGAGAGGCAAGTAGTTGTAGATTTCCAACTGACTCAACTCGCGGGCGAGGATCTTCTCGTTGCGCGATTTGGTGTGAGCCACCCACCAAGTCCCCTCCAACCCATCGGGGATCGCCAACACGGGGTCGGGCGAGATGGTTTCGATTTCCGAATGAGTCAATGGCATCGCGGGCTATCCAACCTTTGCTTGGCCATCGAGGATTTGGCGGAAAAATTCAACGGTCTTCGCCAATCCAACTTCGAGATCGACGTTCGGTTTCCAACCAAGCCGTTCGCGGGCGCGATCGGTAACGGCACAACGTCGTACCGGATCGTCGGGCGGTAATGGTTTGTGGACGATTTCGAGATCGCGGCCAATCACTTTGCCGAGTGTTTGCACGAGGTTGAGCATGGTGGTTTCGTGCGGGCTGCCGACATTGACGGGTTCGTGGGCGTTGTCGTTCTCGTAATTCATTAACCTGACCATGCCATCGATGAGGTCGCTGACGAACAGGAAGCTTCGCGTTTGTGAACCGTCACCATAAACCGTCAGCGGTTTGCCTTGCAGGGCCTGGACGACAAAGTTTGAAACGACGCGACCATCACCGACGGCCATCCTTGGTCCGTAGGTATTGAAGATGCGGATGATGCGGATGTCGACGTTATTTTGATGGTGATAGTCCATCATCAGCGTTTCGGCGATGCGTTTGCCTTCGTCGTAGCAACTGCGCAGACCGATTGGATTGACGTTGCCCCAATAGTCTTCTGGTTGGGGATGGACGGCTGGGTCGCCGTACACTTCGCTGGTTGAGGCTTGGAGGATTCGGGCGTGCACGCGTTTGGACATCCCCAACATATTGAGCGCACCCATCACCGAAGTCTTAACGGTCTTGACTGGATTGTGTTGATAGTGAATCGGTGAAGCCGGGCAGGCGAGGTTGAAGATCCAATCGACTTCCAACAGGATCGGATTCACCACGTCGTGGCGGATCACTTCAAAGTCGGGCCGGCCCAGTAGGTGGGCGACGTTCTTTTTTGATCCGGTGTAGAAATTATCCAGGGCGATGACATCGTGCCCGTCGGATAGTAACCGATCGCAAAGATGACTGCCCAGAAATCCAGCCCCACCAGTAACCAGTACGCGCACGCCTATGACCTCCCTGTCGCCTCAGCCGGAACCGCTTGGGATTGGTGCTGCACAATGCAACCGGCGACGCGCTTTACATCGGCATCGTCGAGCATGGGGTGCACCGGAAGCGAGAGAATCCTCTTGGCTGTCTCTTCGCTGACGGGAAAATCACCCTGGTGGTAGCCCAGATTCTCAAAACAAGGCTGCAAATGCAGGGGAATCGGATAGTAGATCCCGGATCCGATCGACTCGGCGGTGAGGTGTTCTCGCAGCTTATCGCGCTCGTCCGTCAGGATGGAGTATTGGTGAAAGCACGATTGGCAGTTAGCGGCGACGCGCGGCGTTTGTACCGAGGGTACGTCGGCTAACAAATCGCTGTATTGGCAGGCGATCGCGCGGCGTCGGGTGTTGAAGGAATCGAGATGCGGCAACTTCGCCGAAAGGATCGCGGCTTGCATCGTGTTGAGTCGGAAGTTTCCACCGATGAACTGATGGTGGTACTGATCGGTTTGGCCGTGATTTCGCAACTGGCGAATCCGCTCAGCCAACGCATCGTCGCTGGTGGTGACCATACCGCCTTCACCGAACCCGCCGAGATTCTTGGTCGGATAGAACGAGAAGCACGCGGCATCTCCGAGTGAACCGGCATTCTTATTTTTGTACGAAGAGCCCAAAGCCTGCGCCGCGTCTTCGATGACCTTCAGGCCAGCTTTGGCGGCGATGTCGTTGATGGCGTCCATATCGGCGCACTGCCCAAACAGATGAACCGGGACGATGGCTTTGGTGTTGGGTGTGATCGCAGCTTTGATTTTTTCCGGATCGAGATTGAAAGTGTCCTGATTGATATCGACGAAAACGGGTTTGGCACCGGTGCGGTGAATGCAGCCAGCCGTCGCGAAAAACGTAAACGGAGTCGTGATGACTTCGTCGCCTGAGGTAATCCCGAAGGCCATCAGCGCGACGAGGATCGCATCGGTTCCACTCCCGATCGCGATGGCGTGTTTGGCGCCAGTTCGCAGTGCGATTTCTTCTTCGAATGTTGCAACATGCGACCCGCCCACGAAGTGTTGCGACTCGAGGACTTCGTTGATGGCGGTTCTGACGCCTTGTTCAACGAGCGGAAACTCGGATTTGAGATCGAGCATCGTGATGGGCTTCAAACGTATTTCTCCGATCGCGAGTATTGTTGCGATTCCAGTGATTCCGCGACCACGACGATCAAGCGTTTTTAATCTTGACGATTCGGCGTGATGCGGGCGGCATTATAGAAATGCACTGGCACCGCGGCAACATAGCCAGCGTACCGAATTCGATAGCGATATACTTAGTCCGGCTGGGATTCGGATTCACCGGTCCCAAGCGGCTGTTTCGCTCGTTGTGCTACGCCAAATCTTCATCTTCCGAACGTTCGTCATCGCCAGCTGGGAGAGCACGCTGCGAGCCGTCATCCTCTTCGTACTGGTACTCGTAGAACGTTCGCAGTTGTTCGCGGAAGTAACCACCGCGCTGTGCCTGCGCTCCGTTGAGCACCGCACCGAAGACGTGGGCGTTGGCGTGCCAGAGCATCGAACACGCCCGCTGGGCGACACCGCGCGAATTTTCCTTCGCCCGAAATACGACGATGGTGCCGTCTACCTGTGACGCCAACGCGAGCGCATCGCTTGCCAACAGAATCGGCGGTGAGTCGAAGATGACGTGGTCGTACTGATTCGACGCGTCCTCGACAAACGCGCGGCACAAATCGCTTCCCAACAGTTCGGCTGGGTTGGGCGGAATGGGGCCGCTGCCTATCACATCCAGGTTGGCCATGTCGGTGTGATGCACGCAGTCTTTCAGTGTTGCCTCACCGATCAAAATGTTGGTCATTCCGCGAGCGTTGACGTTCTTAAATACGCGGTGCAAACGCGGGCGGCGGAAATTCGTATCAACGAGCAGCACGCGCTTGCCACTGACCGCGAGTGATGCAGCTAGGTTGGAGGCGACTGTCGTTCGACCATCTTCGGGGCGCGGACTCGTAATCAGAATGGATCGGATTCGGTCGGCTGGCGCACTGAATTGCAAGTTGCCCCGCACTGCGCGGAATGCTTCGGTCACCATGGAGTGGGGGGCGTCACGAACGGCGGTTTCCACTTGCTCGATTTCGACTTCCTCGTCGTCAACATCTGGTATGGAACCCAGCATTGCGATACTGAGGTGTCGCACGATGTCTTGCGGTGTTCTGACAGAGGTGTCGATTAATTCGAGACCCACCGCAAGGCCGACGGCGGCGGCCAATGCAAGAATGACAATTCCGGGTAGAAGCAGAATCGATGGAAAACTGCGCTCAAGCGGTTGCGAAGCTTGAACGGCTTGGAACACGCGAATCGCGGCTCGTTCGCGGACGATGCGTTCGATCTCTCGAATGTATTCGTCGATGCGATTTTGGATTTCAATGAGCAATTTGCGCTCTTGAAGGAGGGCGGTGTACTCAGAAATCTTCCGGTCGAGATCGGATTGTTCGGCTTCAGCCTCCTGCAGACTTTCCTGGGCTGAAAGCAACGTGTTTGTAACGTTCAAGTAGGCTGTTTCAGCTTGCTCCGATTTGAATTCCAGCGTTTCACGTAGCTTGTTGGCTCTGACTTTTTCAAGCTGCCGTCGCACCTCCACCAGGCGATCCTTCATTGCTTTGTATTCGCGATGATTGACTCCGAACTGACGTTCTTTCAATCCCAGCTCTTGTTCGAGCAAAAATACCTGGTTGTCATATTGAAGAACTCGCGGGTCGTTCTCAACAATCAATCTGTCCTCGGGCGTGACAGGCATCCTTTCGGGATCGCTGTAAATGTCGCGAAGACTCTTCATTTCCTTGGCTTGCAACTCGTAGAACTGCACCGTTTTTTGAGCCTCGCTCAGTCTCTCACGCAGTGGTCCCTGCCCCAATCTTTCTTCTTGTTGGGACGCCTCGCCAGCTGGGAGCGTTGAGACGAAATCACGGATCTGCTGGTTCTTCTCCACGAGTTGATTCTTGTAGCCTGCTTGCTCTCGTTTATAGTCAGTCAGTTCCTGACGATAGACACTGGACGCGCGTTCTTTGATTTCTTCAAGATATGTTTTGACGACCGTGTTGACGATGATTGCGGGGTCGCTAGGCGCGGCGGTGGCGATGGCTACGCGTATGTAGTTGGTATCTCGGATCGAGCTGGCGCTGAGATCATCCTCCAATTCTAGAAGGTGTTCGTCCTGATCCAAGCTCTTGTACCACTTCGTACTACGGACCTCCGAATCTTGCAGCGTTTTTTTCAAAACGGGAAAGGACTTAATGTAGAGGGCTTGGCTTTGTACAAATCGAGTGAACGGGTCGTCAGCCATCGCCTCGGGCGTTACGTCGAGACCGGGCTTGGGCGCATCGCTGATACATTCAACCAACGATTCTGCGCTATAACGCGGAAACTTGAAGTACATTAAGAAGAACAAACCCACACCCATTCCGCTAAACAGCACCGACAGAATTATGATCGTCACCAATCTCTGGCGCAGCATGCCGAGAATGTCGGCTGGTGTGATGCCCTTGGATGGCATTTGCGGGGCATTTGAGACGACTGGCCCCGGAAGCGGTATCTGTTCTTGTATCGTTGTCGGTAATGTCGTCATGATGATTGCTCTAATGCGGTTTCTAGCGCGATCTCCAAGTTCATGCGCCAGCAGTTTCTATTCGGCCCGCGACTCTTCTTCGACATCGACGACCAGATTGGATAAGACGTATCCCACCAAGGCGAACAAGCCGAGCGCGATTGGCAACATTGCCAATCCGAGTAACCCATGAGCAGTGCCCTGAGCCAGGTCCTCGCGTCCGTACACGTGAACGACTCCCGTCACGAGGACGCGAATCATGTTGCAAAACACAGCAATCGGAACGCAGCAGGCAATCATGACAACACGTTGCCAAAGCGGCCGATCACCCAAATACGCCATTGCAACACCGAGACTGCAAAACGCCATCATCAATCGCATCCCACTGCATGCTTCTTCGACGTTGAGCGAACCGCGCTGTGCAGTCCCACGTTCATAATCGATGACAACGCCTTGGACACTTGTGTAGACTTTGGGCAGCAATCCCAAAACCCAACCTGAAACCTGAGATGCGAATTCACGCAATGGGAGGGTGATTCTGAAATAAATGGAGCGTGGTAGCGGCATGGCAAACACGAGGTAGCAAATGGGAAACCACGCGACGCGAAAAATTGAGCCCCCCCAAATCAATAGAACCATGCCAAGCATGCACGGGATGATCGCAAGCGCTTGGGGATAGTCATATCCCCATGCCAACGCGCCGTAATAGAGACTTAGCGCCGCCGCAATCACCAATGCGCCCAGGTAACTGGGCTGGCACGCCGACGCTTTGAGTTGGTTACGGTGGATGGCCAAGAAGTAAATGCTAAATACCGGGACCAGCCACCCGTGAGACCAGTTTCCGTCGGTCCGCCACCTGTAAACCATATTGAGAATCGGAGACTTGAAGACGAGGCCGATGATCGCGCACAGAATTAGGCATTGCAATGCGACGATGCCTGGACCCGGAGATGTGCTTCGCGGATCGATTGAGATGCTAGCTGAGGCGTCGCTCATCATAAATGCCACCGATCCACATCGGCGGTCTCCCAGGCGAACTTTGCCAGGACGATCTATCGAAACAGGCCAGTACGATCTACCGAAACAGGTTCGGGAAGCGGCTGCCGAATCCACTTGCCTGTGTGACGGCTGGGTTCGGTTGGCCACTAAAGCTATCAATGTCGGCAAAATTGCGGTCGTAAACGAAACCGAATCCATAGGTCAGACGAAACGCGTTTCGAATAACGGCCAGAAACGATGCGGCTGGATGCGTTCCGACCAAGATAAGATCGTTGTTCTTAAGCAGCAGGTCGTTTTCTTTGCCCGCGAAAATGGCATCGAGATTGACCTGATGCATTTCTTCGCGATCACCATAACGGCGATACACCGTGCAACGATTTGGCCAAGCCAACGGTGCCAAGTTTCCTGCCGATGCAATGGCCGTCTTGAGCGTGATGCGGCGACCCGTCAATGAATAGGCGCCGGGACGCGTGACTTGACCCATCATGTAATATTCACCGACTTCACCGGCCAATATGCGGATCTTGTCGCCGCCGCGAACGATGATGTTTTGTCTGGGGTCTCCGTTGCGCAGGGCTTCGGCGTCAACGCGAATGACACGGCCCACCGCGTCATCACCTGCCAATCGTTCCCAATCGATCGCAGCTTCTGCGTCTTCATCGACTGGTGTCTGCATCGATGCATCTTGATCATTCGTGATGTCATTGAAGGGCACTGAATTTGAGTTGGACTTGCCCGATGGTGCATCCGTTTCAATCCACTCACCCTCAGCCGTAAACACCCAGCGAGATTGTGTTGAGGCATTGCCCGGTGCTTGCTGTTCAAGTGACAAATCGCTCCCAGATGATGTTGTACCGGTAGCGGCTTCGAGTAGCTCGTCTTTATCGCTTTGCGAAGGGGGCGCTCCACCAGAACCCCCCGTGATGCCATCTGAAAAAGTGTAGGCCGTATGCCGATTTCGCGAATTCGCACGGGCCAACTTAACTGCGGCCGATGTGTTTCCTTTTGCATGCAAATCGTCGGACGCTTCTTGCGCCGCGCTGCTCTGTGGATTGCGTATGATGTAGACTTCGGTTGCCGTTTCGGGAAAACCGCCAGCGATGTTCAGCGCTTCGAGCAAACTCGTGTTGGGTCGAGGGACGGGATAAACGTTCGGGCCAGGTGTCGCGCCGAAAAGAACAAACGTGAGTCCGCGACGGACGGCTGGGTCAACGATCACAACGGGATCCTGAGTGATGACCTCGCGCAAGGCGAGTTGCCGTTTGATCTCTTCGGTGATTTCGCTTCGAGTCATACCCGAAACGCGGATCTGTCCCAAGACCGGGATGGTGATCGTGCCGATGTCGTCGACGAGCGCCTGCAATCCAGTTTCGGTATTGCTGGCCAACAATTCAAAAATCCGAATGCCGAGTGAGTCGCCCGGACCGTATCGGTACTCTTCATACAGCGGCACGAGATCTTCGGGGGTGGGGTCCGACGCCCCCGGAATGCCTGATGGCGTGTCTTGAATACTCAGCGATGTGCGGATATCCAACGTGGCTTCGCGCCGAAAATTGCCCACTTGCGTCGGATCAAGCCAACTGTTGAATATGCTGCTGCAGCCAAACTGAAGGGCTGACACACTCATGAATGCCGCCCAGGCTGCGTATTTGTTCCATTTTCGCATCGTCATGGCTTCCCGGCGCCCGTTTGCTTTGATTTGACCATTCGTTTGGCCTGAAACCGACGCAGCCACGCACGGCGCGGTTCCAAATGGGGGTCTTTGGTTATAACCTCATTTAATTACGTGCTTTACGGGAATATTCGCCCCCCGTCAAGCGAGATCAAACTGTACCTGGACCACTCCCTGTATCCACAGGCTCGGTTATTATCGGCATTCGTAACCTGTCTAGTTTAGGGCGCTTAGGACAATTGAGTCACGTTCAATGACCTCAAAATGTGGGTAAGTCCCGAGAAGTAGTTCGTTTGAAAACGGGTTGTTGTTCGGGGCGAATTCACAGATCCCGGAGAATTCGTCTGTGGCGAGATTCTCTCGTGACGGGGTCGCATTTTCGAACGTACTGATGAATTCGCGGGCGGCCTTCTGAGCCGGCGACCGGATATGGTCTCCACCCTCCGCTCGATCGCACATGCTTAGTTGCCCAAGTCGATGGGTGGATGGGAACTTTGGTGCCTTCAACTCAACAATTGACCGCCTTGGCGAGCAAGCTACACTCGGATTCTTGGCCGATCGCCCCTTCATTGCACGACTGTGCTGATTTCAGGCGATCCTGATTCAAGTCTTAAACGGAGTTGCTTGATGAAACGTTTTATGTCGATTCGCCGGTTGTCGATGCTCGTGCTTTCTGTCGTGGCTATCTCAGCCGTCTCGGGATGCGGTGCGAACTGCGCTTCTGTTTCATTCCTTGATTTTGTCAACACGGTCCTATTGGGAATCACCGCAGCCGGTGGCATCGTCTTGATCAACAACGTCTAGTCCGCAGACTGGTCGCGCCAATTTGATCCAGATATTTTGGCCGTAATTGCACCAACAGTTCATCCTGTGCAGCACGGCTTTGTCGCTACCATGCACTGCTGCCAAACGACTGCACCGCGGAACGTGTCGATTGACGCGTTCGGCGGTGCATTTATACTCGGAATCATTGTTAGCATAGCCCCCAAGCGGATCCTGAGTGCTTCGTTGGCCTGCGTGCTTGGTAGGCTTGGCGGCACTGATTCCCGCAGCACGTTATTGGTTCGCAAAAATCCCGCGAACGTTACGGAGAAAGCCATGGCTTCAATCAACAAATCTCAGGCGAAGATCGTTCATTGGTGCCTGATGCTTTTGACTTGCGTGACGTTGTGCGCGTTTGCAAACCCGTCGGCGCTTGCCGAGGACGGGGCGGGTGCGTCTGATGAAATGACGCAACTCTTTGGCGACTTTCTTCACTACGCTCGCATCGGTAAATTTGCCGAAGCCGAAGCCAACGCGAGCAAACTCCTTTCTGGTGAAAACATCGACCCGGTTCAGTTGATGCAGTTGGCCGACGCGGATACCGAAAGCGTCCCCACGTTGCTCACGTTGATTCGCCATACGTCGATGCGCGATACGGCGCAGAAAATTCTCGACTTGATTCGCGAAGGCGAATTCCGCGAACGCCAAGACGAATCACGCATCATCAACAACATCGATAATCTCTCCGGCACGCCACAGATGGAATACAACGCGATCTCGCGCTTGCGCGAATCGGGTGAGTATGCCGTGCCCGAATTGGTCGCGGCGCTCAAGGATGTCTCCAAGGAAACGTCTTGGCCGCGGATCATTCGCGCCCTTCCAAAACTCGGACGACAAGGCGTCGGTCCGTTGGTGATGGCCCTGGGCGACAGCGACCCCAACATCCGCCGCAGCGTGGCGTGGGCGCTTGGCGAACTTGGTTATCCGCAGGCGACGCCTTACTTGCTAAAGGTACTGGACGCATCCGATACGCTGCCCGAAACAAAACAGAACACACTCGACGCGCTGCAGAAAATCGAGCGCACATCCGATCGCGCTCAGTTGGCCAGCATCACTGACGCCTTTGTCCGCTTGGCCAACGATTACTACAACGAAGAGGGTTCCGTCAAAGCCGACCCGCGCGTTCCACTCGCAAACGTTTGGTATCTCGACGAAGGAACGGTCGTGTCCAAGAAAGTACCGACCGAGATTTTCGGTTCGGTGATGGCCATGCGGACGTGCGAAGAAGCCCTGATGGTTGATCCAGGCAACCAGCTGGCGATCTCGCTTTGGTTGGCGGCAAACATCCGTCGCGAAGCCCGATTGGGCATGGACGTTGAAAGCGCCGAGCCCGATGCCGGCGGCGATGCGGACCCCACTCGTGGCGAAGATTTCCCGCGCAGCCTGTATTTCTCCCAGGCGGCTGGTCCGATGTACTGCCATCTCGTGTTGGGGCGAGCGGTCGCTGATAACGACAAGAGCGTCGCGCTTGGTGCGATCGCAGCACTGGACGTCGTGGCTGGCTCGCCTTCGTTGATTGGTACGGAAGATTACAAGCAACCGTTGGTGCAATCGCTTCGTTTTCCCGATGCCGAGGTTCGCATCAAAGCGGCGATCGCGCTTGCCCGGGCACTGCCGAAATCGCCATTCTCCGGTTCTGATTTGATCGGGCCAACGCTGGCTGAAGCGCTCCGGTTGGGTGGCACGACGCAGATCGCATTGGTCGATTCGGATTCCAGTAACCTGAATCGATTGGCTGGCGAGTTTCGCAGTGGTGGTGCTGATGTGGCGGCTGAGTCGAACTTGGCCGCATCGTTGGATCGGGCCCGTCGTGAGTTTCAATTCATCGCGGGGATCGTTCTTTCAACGAATATGACGTCGCCGAAACTTTCAGAAGCGGTGGATGCGATTCGCAAGGAATATCGCTTCGCCCGTACGCC